>CAZTVU010000105.1:10716-15255 GCA_964617025.1 uncultured Planctomycetales bacterium
CGTGATGTCGATCCGGCCGAACGACTTGTCGAGCCACCAGGCATTCTTTGCGGCGGTCACGGGCTTGCCGTTGCAGTGAATGCCGTAGAGATCGGGGCGCTCGATGACGATCTCGAGATGCGCCGGCACGCGTTCCTCGATCGTGAAGCGGTAGGTCGCCTCGACGCCGCTGTCGTGTGGAAACTTCTTCGCGATCAGCTCATCCTTGAACTGGACGGCGCTGTCCCACGGATTGCGGTCCATGCCGTTCTTCTGAAAGGCGAATTGGTTGGCGGCGTAGAAATACTGGTTCGGCCGCGTCTCACCGCCGGCGGCGACGTCCATGTAGTCGAGCGTCAGCACGTTCGGCTCGACGCGGCGCACCCGTGGCGGCCCGGCCGGCCGAATCACCGTCACCTTCTCGGCGACGGCGGGGACGGGATCGCGCTTCGCCTTTGAGAGGAACAGCAGCAGGCTGCCCGACGGCGGAAGATCGAACGCGAACTTCACGCCGGCGCCGGCGGCCTCGAACGGATACGGCCCCGGCTTGCCGGTGTACAGGTCCCATTTCTCCACGCCGCCCAACGGGCTCTCGACGACGCCGGCCGACGGGGCCTCAATGCTGGTATTGACGAGGAAGAGGATCTCGCCGTCTGCCAGGTGCCGGCGGTGGTGGAACAGGATCCCCTTGTCGCCGTCGGCCCGCCGGATGGCGAAGCCGTCCCTGCACGGCAGCGAGGGCATCTCGGGCACGGCGCTGATCTCGAGCGATTTCCACCCGGACGCGTTGGCGAGCGCCGCCGGGCGGTCCGACGGCCGGCCGTCGATGAGCGTCGGCGGGGCGCCCCAGGCGATCAGCACGCCGCCGGCCTTCGCATAGGCCTCGAGCAGATCGGCCGTCCGCGCGTTCACGCTCTCGATCAACGGCGCGAGGAGCACGGTATCGTATCGCCGCCTGCCCACGCGGAGGGTCTTGCCCTCGACGGCGCCGTGGCGCTCCAGAATATCCTCGCTGCCGAGGTCATACTCGATCTGCGCCCGCTCGAAGGCCATCACGAGATCGAAGAACGTCTTGCCGATCCGGGCGAGGTGTGGATCCTTGCCGGCGTCGTCGTTGTACATCCAGGCCGTCGTCGTCGGCTGGATCAGCAGCACGGAGTTGATCTGCTCGCCGGACGACATCGCCGCCGACAGCCGGGCGAAGTACGTCGCCGACACGTGGTACGCCGGCCACCACGGCTCGTGGTACGAGAAGCTCTGGGGATGATCGGCCTTGCGGGCGCCGCGGAGCGAGATGTACGACAGGTGCTCGTCCATCGTGTTGACGCCGAGGACGTAGATCCAGTCGCCGATCCGCTTCATGTCCTCGAGGCGGAGGTCCCATCCGCCGGCGCCGTACGCCTCGCAGAGCGTCCGCGGCTTGCCGAGCTGGTTGGCCAGGCTGCCGAGCTCGCGAACGGCGCGGGCGTTGCCGAACTGGGCGTGGACGTGCTCCTCGTAGCGGTTCATCAGGATGTCGATGGCCGGTCGCTGGTGCCAGGCGTACATGGCCATGCAGTCGGGTACGCCCAGGCTGTGGGGCCACTCGTGCTCCCAGTAGTGGCCGGTGAACTCGAGCTTGTTCCTCTCGCAGTATTCGAAGTACGGCCGGCCCCATCGCTCGATGAACCGCTCCAGCAGCACCTGATAGTAGTTGTGCCGGACGCGCTTCCAGTCGCCGATCGGGCGGACCAGGCTCGGCAGGTGGTCGAGCAGCGAATAGCCCCAGCGCTTCTCGAAGGCCTGGGGCAGGCCGTCCGTCCACGGCAGGCCGCCGGCCGGGCGGAGGTGCGGCTCGTCCGTGAAGACGCCGGGCACGCGCTTGCCGAAGTGCTCGCCGATCTCGCGCTTGTACGCATCCATCGTCACGGCCAGGAACTTCTCGACCACGCCGGGGTACATCAGGTCCACGTAGCACCGGCCGCCCGTCCACGGCGAGTCCCCCGCGCGGACGACGTGCGCGGTGAGGTATGTACCCTCGGGCAGCGTCTCGCCCTGTCGGATCGCGCCGGTCACGGGGTCGAAACCGTTCTCCTTGAGGCGATACACGGCGACGACGGCGTCGTCGAGCTTTGACGGCGGCTGCTTCTCCTCGCGCATCGCCAGGCCGCGGCCGCGCGACTCGGGCATCTCCTCGGGAACCCACCCGCCGGCAAAGCCCGACGGGTACGAGTTCTCGTCGTACATCCAGACGTTCATGTCGAGCCGCTCGGCCTCCCGGATCGCGGCCTTCCAAAGCCGGAACCAGTCCGCCGAGAGGTACGGCGTCATCAGCCCCGGCCGCGGGTGAACGAACACCTGCTTGACATTCTGGCCGGCGAGGTCGCGCATCGTGTCGATGATCTGCTCTTCGGTCAGCATGTCGTTCCAGACCCACAGCGGGGCGGTTGCATACTGCCGAGGCGGGTCCGCGAAGATCGCCCGGACGGCGGCCGAATCGACCGCGTAGAGCGATCGAACTGTGAATCCGACGAGGGTCATCATCAGCGGCGCGACAAGCAGCCGGATCGAGCAACTTGACATGAGGAACCTCCGCGAAAGTTTCCCGTGGTTGGGCGGCAACATACCCGCGCGGGCCGGGCGATGCAAAGCGGCTTGGGCGCACGGCGGAGGATCGTTGCGCGGCCTGGAGACTGGCGCCGTTGTGGGGACGGAGGACGTCGGCTGCTACCGGCTGAAGGCGATGTTCAGGCCGGTCGCCAGTGGCGCCTGGGTGAATGTGAAAGTAGCCGTATCGCCGCAGCCAAAGTCGCTGCCGTCGCGATAGACGCGAGTGCTTGCCGTCGGGCCCACGTCGCCGAGGAGGACCAGCTTGGCCTTCTTGATGAACACGGCCTGCAACTCGTCGCAGTCGCGCGAAAAGGACGCCGTGGAGCCGGACTCGACCGTGAACTCGATCTCGCGTCCCAGCCGTTCCAGGACGCTTTCGAGGACGTACTGGTCCTCGCTATAGAACATCCGCACCGTGACGGGAAAGTCGGCGTTGTTGACTAGGAGCACCGTCGTCGTGTTCGAGGGGTTCGGGCAGGCGCCCATCGTGAGCACCGCGATCCCGCCGAGGAGCAATAGAACGATTCGCCGCATCGCAAACCTCCGTGTTGTCCGGGGCCCGCGGCACCCCGGTTCGCTGCCGTTTGGTTCCGTCCGCTTCGCACCTATTCCCATCGGCCGAACCCCGCGAGGCTCTCCACCGATAGTCCACGGCCCCGTCCGAAGGGGACGCCGCCGGACCGGTTTTTCCTTGACCTGTCCTCGGGCTTTGGCCTACAATGACTTAAGCAAGCGCGGCACGCGCAAGGTGCGTCCTCCTGCGCGGCGGCCGACCGCATTTCACCGCAAAGGAGCCGGAACGATGAAGCGCATCGCAGCAGTCGCGTGCGTGGTCCTTGCCGTCTCGGCCTCGTCCATCGTTGCGGACGTCTGCCCCTGGCGGCCCTGGGCGGCCAACTGGAGTCGATTGAACCTCAGCCCCTTCCCGCCGTACTTCTCCACCAACTGGGACTATACATTCGGCCAGAATACGGTCATCAACATGGCGAAGGATGTCCCGCCGGGAACGGGAAGCACGGTCGCGCTGCACTTCTTTTTCGACAAGCAGCCGCCCAGCATCAAGCACGATTCGTGGGGCAGCGGCGGCGTGTATCAGCAGATCGCCGTCCAGCCCGGGGTGCCGCTTCAGTACTCGTTCTGGTGGAAGGGAAAGGCCGTCGGCCCTGCACAAAACGCCTGGTTCGGGTTCATGCTGATCGACGGTCCCTTCACCATCTATGACGCGGACACGCGGCCCGACAACAACAATCCCCACATGGTGCGCAAGATCGAGCTGATCAACGGCGAGTTCGGCTGGCAGCAGCTCACCGACCAGAGCCCGCCGCACGTCGGCCCGGGCGGGCCGCGCCCGCAGACGATCACGCCGACCGGCTCGATCGTCACCGTCGTGTTGAAGGCCGGCTGCCACCCGATGTTCACCGACCTCGGCGTCGAGGCCTTTTTTGACGAGGTCGAGGTCCGCCAGGCCGGCGGCCCGAATCTGCTGGTCAACGGGGAGTTCGAAAGCCAGGGCCCGGAGGACCCCTGCGGCCGCGAGGCGCTCTACCAGGACGCCGGGCAGGGCAACTACTGGTTCGCCGTCGCCTGCGCGAACCCGACGACGTTCACCGGCGTCACGCCGTCCTCGCTGGCAAACCCGTCCGGCGCCGTCCAGCTCACCATCAAGGGGCAGAACGTCACGGCGCTCTCGTCGGTCTCGCTCGAGCAGGGCGAAACGAAGATCCCCGGCACATCGTTGACGCCCAGCGGCGCGGACCTCCGGGCGACGTTCGACCTGACCTGCGTGCCCGAGGGTCCGTACCGCCTCGTCGGCACGCGGGCCCAAGTCGGCTGTCCCGCCCCGGAGCCGCTCGAAGGGGCCTTCCGGATCACGAAGACGCGGCCCGCCGGCGGGTGTGCCTGGCAGCCGTGGGCCGCGCCCTGGAGCAGCCTGAACAGCAAGGGCGACCTCTACCCCGACCACGGCGTCCA
>CAZTVU010000106.1:0-300 GCA_964617025.1 uncultured Planctomycetales bacterium
AGCAGGAGCTTCTTCAACAGACCGTCAGCTACGACCTTAACGTCGCTCGCGAGATCCTGCGTCATGCCGGTCCGGTTTCCTTCGTCCAGGAGCCGGTTGCCTGGACCGCGGTGAACCAGTATACGAGCGAACCGGTCAAGGTCACCCTGCCGAAGATGATGGTCGGCCAGACTTGGTTGGGCCAGAACCCGGACGCCAGGATCGAATCGCCGGTGGTGGACAAGGTCAGGCAACTCGTCGGTGGCACCTGCACCATTTTCCAACGGATGAATGAGAAGGGCGACATGTTGCGGGTGTGTA
>CAZTVU010000106.1:317-3183 GCA_964617025.1 uncultured Planctomycetales bacterium
GGCGCCCGCGCGATCGGCACCTTTATCCCCGCCACCAACCCGGACGGCGCCGCGAACCCTGTGGTGACCGCGGTCATGAGGGGCGAGACCTACCAGGGCCGGGCCTTCGTCGTGGACGCCTGGTACATCACCGCATACGAGCCGATCAAGGATGCCTCCGGCAGGACGGTGGGGATGTTGTACATTGGCGTGCGGGAGCAATCGAGTACGGCCCTGCGCAAAGCAATCATGTCGGTCAAGGTTGGCAGGACCGGGTATGTGTACGTACTCAACGCGATCGGCGATACCCGTGGTCACTACGTCATTTCCAAAGACGGCAAACGCGACGGCGAAAACATCTGGGAATCGAGGGACAGCAACGGGCGGCTGTTTGTCCAGGAAATATGTCGGAGGGCGTTGGCGCTCAAGCCCGGCGAGGTCGGTGAGATCTGCTACCCTTGGAAAAACGCCGAGGATCCAATTCCACGGACGAAGATCGTGAAGTTCTGCTACTTCGCTCCTTGGGACTGGGTCATCGGTGTCGGATCCTACGAGGACGAGTTCTTGCAGGCTGCTCATGAGATGGAGGCCAAGACCCGAGAGGCCAATGTCGCCCTCCGCCAGTCGCAGGCCGGCGCCTCGCGCACGGTCGTTGTCTGGTCGGGTTGCGTGGGCGCGGGCATGCTCGTCTTGTCCGTGCTCACTGGATGGATCGTGACGCGCAGCATCGTTGGGCCGATCAGCCGGATCATCGACGGCCTGAATGAAGGCGCGCAGCAGGTGAACGAGGCTGCTGCACAGGTCTCCTCCGCCTCGCAGACCCTGGCCGAGGGCGCCAGCGAGCAGGCGTCTTCCCTGGAGGAAACCTCCAGCGCTTTGGAGCAGATGGCGGCCATGACCCGGACGACCGCGTCCAACGCCCATAAGGCCGACGAGTTGTCGTCCAGCACCCGTGCCGCCGCCGATCTTGGCGATCAGAGCATGCGGCAACTCCACGACGCCATGGCCCGCATCGACGAATCCTCCGAGAAGGTCGGCAAGATCATCAAGGTCATCGAAGACATCGCCTTCCAGACCAACCTGCTGGCTTTGAACGCCGCAGTGGAGGCCGCCCGGGCCGGCGAGCACGGAAAGGGCTTCGCCGTGGTCGCCGACGAGGTTCGCAATCTCGCTCAGCGGGCCACACACGCGGCTAAGGAAACCACCAGCCTGATCGAGGACTCCGTACGCTGCGCTCAGCAGGGTACCCACGTGGCCGGCGAGGTGGGTCAGTCGTTGGCCACCATCGTTGGCAACGTTGCCAGGGTCTCCGATCTGATCAACGGCATTGCGAAGGCTTCCGAAGAGCAGGCCCAAGGCGTCGAGCAGGTAAACACCGCTGTTGCCGAAATCGACAAGGTGACACAGCAAACTGCGGCCAGCGCCGAACAATCCGCTGCCGCATCTCGCGAGCTGTCCGGCCAGGCCGAGCACGTCCGGAGATTGGTCCACGACCTTGTAGCCGTAATCGGCGCCTCCGGTGGCGTCGGCCGGGCACGCCGCTGAGTCTGGAAGACGCCCGGCGATTGGTGGCCGGTTGCGTGGAGCACTACAACACGATCCGGCTGCACAGCGCGATCGGCTACGTGGGCTCGGCGGACAAGCTGGCCGGGCGGGAGCCCGTGATCTTTGCCGAGCCGGATCGCAAGCTGGACGAGGCCCGTGCGCGTCGGACGTTGGCCCGGCAAACGGCAGGACACCCACGGGTTCAATTCACGCCATCCGAGCCGCTTCCTGGCCTTCTTGGAACACAGCCGCCGCGCCAAATCGATCATCGGGCAGCTTGAATACGTGCACCGCAGGTGCCAGCGTCGCCAAGATCGGACCCAGGGCCGCAACCAGCTCAAGCCGGATGGGTTGCACATGTTTGCGCTAATGCCTCGATGATGCCGCGTTACCCGTCAAGGGTTGGGCCGTGCCGTCCGAGTCGACCAATCCCGCCGGACGCGGACGCGACGCGCGCTTGATTGACTGAAAGCCGCCACGCTTGCCAAACAGCGTCGCTCCGTGCGCGCCGGCCAAACAAGCTGGGGATAACCCGGCGCAAGGGATAACTATAGCCGACCGATTCTGTCCAGGAATTCCCAACAGCGCGCTCGCTTACCCTCGGTTATGGATTGGGGCGCGATTGTCGGCTGTTCAAAAAAGGGAGGGCTGACTTTCAATACGGCAAAACCGAGTCTTCGAACTGCCCGGGAGAGGGCTCGAACCTCCACTCCGTAACCGGAACATGGCCCTCAACCATGCGCGTCTGCCAATTCCGCCACCCGGGCGCATATGCTTGGGGGTACCAAGCCTGTCCATTATCGGCCGGCCGCCAACCTCGTGGTCCGGTCGGACGAGTCGGACGAGTGGTAGCTTACGCGAGTTCCGGCGCCAATGCAAGGTCCGAAGGGCGGTCACGTCCGGAGCTGGCGAAGGAAAAATCACGCAGGTTGTCGCGACCCCGTTGGCGTTGCGAGCGTATAATATGGGTGAGTCGGTCAGCGGGCGATCGGCAGTTCGTTTTCGTTGGTGGAAATCGCCCCTTCCGGCCGATGGATCATGTGATCCAACGACCTTTCGGTCCTGCGGACGGCGGTCCGCAGGGGGTCAAAGCCCGGCGACGTTTGCGGGCCGGTCACTGGCCCGCAGATGACCCGGGGGGGCCTGTTTGAAAGGAGGTGGTCTAGTGACGTATAGCATAGGTGTGCTGCCGTAGGGCAGCGTACGCAGCTGCCCTGCAGGCGGCACCAAAAATAGGACCCGCACCTCCCAAAGGGGTGCGGGTCGCTTTATGGATAGCCCGCGTCGCAGTTCGCCCGACGGTGAAACGGGCACGGGCTTTGACGCACGACTTGGGGACGCT
>CAZTVU010000106.1:3193-7248 GCA_964617025.1 uncultured Planctomycetales bacterium
CGTGGTGATCATGGTGTTTCGGCTGGCGCTCATTCCGATGCTTCTGCTCAACACCCTGCCGCTACGTGCTTGCCCGGCGCGGGGGAGTTGTGCGGGTGCTCAAGCCGCTGCGAAACGCGCATGCCGTTGCAAGAGTGCCTGTTGTGCTACCGTGGCACCGAAAAAGTCGACCGCCGATCCCGCCCCGCCGTCGTCGCGTCGAGCCTGCTGCAAGTCCCGAGCACGACCTGACGCAATGCAGACGTCGAGGGCGTTGGCCTCGCCACCTCGTTCTGCGGCCGGGAATCTGCCGATGCGTTGTGCATGCTGCCGGACCGATTCGCGTCAACCCATGCGGGTGCCGACCCCGGCCGATTCGGGTCGGGAGCGCTTGGTGCCAGGGTCCGGTAGTTTCACGGCGGCTTCGTCCCTCCAAGGGATAACGAACCTGGCGTTCAGGGGTTGGCGGGTCGATGACTCAGCCCCCGTCACCTGTTCAACGGGGTCGCGTCTTGCCGTTCTCTGTATCTGGCTCATTTGAGCCGACGACATGGGAATTCCGCGCGCTGATTCTCGTCGTTTTCGTTGTTCGTTTTTTTGAATTCGTGTTGGCCTGAGTGAGTCCGTTCCGCAACGTGCCGGACCGGACGTTTGGAGTATGTCATGATGAAGCGTTTTGCGTTTCTAGCGGTTGTTGGTTGCAGTGTTTTGGCCGTGGCGTTTGTTGCCGCCCCGCTGTGGGCCGGCGGTGATCAGGGGGCATCCGTCAAGACCTCGGAGGTCGTCAAGGCGGGTTGCGGCGACAAGTGCAAGGACAAGTGCGGCGACAAGTGCAAGTGCGGTGATGACTGCACGTGCGCTAAGGATGGTAAGTGTGGCGACGACTGCAAGTGCGGCGAAAACTGCAAGTGCGGTAAGGACGGTGGCTGCTCGAAGGATAAGTCCAAGAAGGGCGGCTGCTCCAAGGACAAGAGCGGTTGCTCCAAGGACAAGGGCGGCTGCTCGAAGGATAAGCAGTCCTGACGGTCGCAACATGAAGCGACCGAACGCACGGTCGCAATGAACGCGAGAGGGCGGCCCCGCCGGAATGCGCGGGGCCGCCTTTTCTATGCGCCACGCGTGATGCGAAGCGTAGCAGTCGGCGGCCTACGTGGTGGGCGGCGGGCCCAGGCGGCCCCGTCCACGTCGCATCATAGGCATGCGGGCGGTCGATTGGGGCCGTTGAAACATCGCTGGAACGCGGCAAAGTCGGCGAGATCCACGTCGCCGTCACTATCGAGGTCCGGCGCCGCACAGGCGCTGCCGCCAAGGGCGGGGGGCGCGTTGGGACCGTTGAAACAAAGCTGGAACAGGGCGAAGTCCGCCATATCGACGTCCGCGTCTCCGTCAAAATCGGCAGAAATCGGATCGACACGCAAGGTGACGGTGATGCTTTTCGGGTTGCCGTACGCGCCGGGCGAGTTGATGATGACATGCCCCGTGTACGTGCCGGTGGGCAAAGCGGCGGGGGCGTAGTGGATCGTGATCGTTCGCTCGTCGGTAAAGGCGGCGGAGCCGCTCGCAGGCGAGGCGCCCAACCAGGTGACATCGCTGACGACGGTGTACGTCAAGGTTCCCGGGCCGCCGTTGGTGATCCGCAACACGTCGTCCGGCAGTGAACCGCCCATCCGTACGGTCCGCGCGAACGAGCCGGGGCTGGCGACGACGTGCGCGCTCGTCATTCTGGAGAAGTACTGCTGGGGCTTGTCGCTTCCCCAGTACTCCCAGGCGCAGTAAATGGTCCCCGTGCTGTCAGCAGCGACGGAGGGGAATACCGTGAAAGCGGGGGCCAGGCCGTTGGAGATGAACTGCTCAGGCTGCCACGCGTTGTCGAACCAGAGGCGCCCGGTCACATGGGTGGTGTCCCTACCCAGCACCATGTAGAACTTGTTGGTGCCCGGGATCGCGCACACATCACAAGACCCCGAGTACCCGCCGGGGCCGACGTCCGTCAGGGGTCCGGGGCCGACGCCGGGCGTGTAAAGCAGCGAGTAGATGCGCGAATCCATATCCCAGAGCAGCATCACCTGCCCGACGGCGTTGATCGCCATGTGCTGTCGCACCGGCCAGGCGCCCGTCAACAGCGTGGTGGCGGGGCCCCACGTACCCGTAAACTGGCGCATGGCGAAGGAGGTGCCGTTGGGGTCGAAGGAGCGATAGATGGACCCGTCAAGGGGAGAGCGGGCCATACCGAAGCAATCATACTCCGAGTGGCTGAGCGAGCCGATATAGGCATCCGCCGACCAGGTGGAGCCGTCGTAGCGAGCATAGTAAAGCTGCCGACCGCACCCGCCGGTTGTGCCCGAGCGAAAATAGCTCATCACCACCTGGGCGCTGCCGCCGGTTCCGAACGGCGTGATCAGCGGATGCTTCGCACAACCGCTCGTGCTCGATATGTTGACGACGGGCGAAAAGCTGATGCCGCCGTCGACGGAGCGACTCCAACCCACGTTCGGCCCGCCGGAGGCCCAGTTTTCGAAGACAACGTGGACGTCGCCGTTGAGGGCCTCGGTAACGGCATTGTTGAAGTGCATGGCGGCGAAGAGCGTACGAACGGGCTGAAGCGCGCCGTTGTATCGCCGATATCGCAGACCGCCGTTGTTGTTCGTATAGGTGGCGTGAAAGCCGCCGTACTTGGACGCCGCGATACGGACGGTCTTACAGTCCTGGCCGGCCTCCGACGGGTCGTTGAGAAGCTGCGAGGCGGACCACTGGGCCTCAGCAACACCGGTGGCGAAAAGAACTATGCTCACCACCGTTACCGATTGACGCAGCATTGGACGCTCCTTATCTGATCGAAACAGCCGGATTGAGGCACCCGGTTTCTTTGGAACGTTTTAGTACAATGAATTGTACCGCCCGAGCCGGGTAAAATCCAGTCGTTTTTCGGCGGCCGCAGGCGACGGGGATACCCGGTTACGGGGAGGAGAATCGACGGCGACGTCACTATGGAGAGCCCCCGTCGGGCGGAACGGGCAGGTTCGCGAGGGGGACGGCAGCCGACTGCGTCGTGCTTGACGTCCTGGAGACCAGGCTCGTACGATACCGCCATGATGCAAACGGCGCGGCGACTCGCAGGGGGCGGCTTGGCTCTGCTGGTCCTGATCGGGTGCAAGAGCAACCCGAAGGTGGACGCCGACACGGCGAACCTGGGCATGCTCCTGCCCAAGCAGATCAAGATTCAGCCCTTCACGAAAATCAAGAGCTTCGACGACGACCGGGTACCCGACGGGGTGGCCGTCGTGGTTCGCCCCACGGACCAGTTCGGCGACCCGGTCAAGCTCGTGGGGCATGTTTACTTTGAGCTGTACGCTTATCAGAATGCTTCGGCTGAGCGAAAGGGGGAGAGGATCGAGTTCTGGGACCGCACGATTGCGACGGAGAAAGACCAGAAGCTCTATTGGGATCGAACGGCTCAGATGTATGAATTCCCGTTGGGTTGGACGCAGGGGATTCCGTCGTCGCCGAGCCGGAAGTTCGTGCTGACCGTCACCTATCGTACGCCGTGGAACGAAACGCTTACAGACGAACACATCCTGGACTTTGCGGTGAGTAAGGAGCAGGTGGCCGGCACCGGTGTCAAGCCTAAGGGCCGATAGGCCCGCAAGGTGTGTGCAATGGGCTTTCTGCGACGGGCCCTCCTGATTGCGGTAGGGGCTTCACTGGTTATCGCCGCGACTGGCTGCCGGAAGAAGCTCTCGTTCGACCGGTGGGCAACGCTTCAGCCGGGCGACTCACGCAAATCGGTAGAGGCTGCGTTCGGCAAGCCGCTCGATGAGCGGGGTCCGCGTCTGGTCTACACGAGGCACGATGAGGGTATCGCCGTCGAGGCGTGGTTTGACCGGCAAACGGACCGGCTCATCTATACACAGTGGGCGGATCCGGTTCACGGCATCCGAACCAAGGGCACCCGTCCCGAACGGGAGTGATCGCGCGCCCATGTCGGCTGGCTGGAATCGCGGTGGGGGCGGTCAACTCATGACGTACACGGCGGGTCGATGAGCGGCCTGGGATAGCCGAAACAGGTCACCCGCGGA
>CAZTVU010000106.1:7264-15200 GCA_964617025.1 uncultured Planctomycetales bacterium
CGGGTAGAGGCTGTGCGGCTGCTGAGTACTTGGAGACCCGATAACCCTGGCCGCATTGCTTGCACAATCGGCCCTTGCCGCGCGCGGCCCCGGGCACGACCATCGGATGCTGGCAATGAGGGCAAATCGCGTAAACGGGCACGTTGAGCCTCCTGTACTCGCGACCTTATACAGCTTGGTCTCGATCCGGTTGCGAGGCGCGATCCGAAGAACAAGTATTCCCACAAATTCTTATGAAAAATGATGTTATAGACAGACGGCTTTCGTGATCGAGGTGCACATCGCGATGCCGCACGGGCAGTTCCGCGCTCGATGCCGCTGCGTCACCCCTCACGACCCGGGGAGCTGGCGGCTGGGGCTCTTCGGATGGGGCAACACCGTAGCGGCACTGCGGACGAAGGCGCGCTGGGCCGGCGTCGAAGAGGCTTTGCTGCTTGACGATGTCCTCGTGGGGACATACGTTAACGCCCGGCATGACCGTCCCGCGAGTGGTCCAGGAGGATGCGACAGGATTTCAGGCGCGCGGGCGGAAGGCGTGCTCCCGACGAAAACGATTCGCGCAAGGCCGTAGCCCCACGGCGTCGTTCTGCGCGATGAGTTCTTCGACCTGACAGGTGGCGGTGTGCGCCGATACCGGCGCGATGGGGCGCCTGCAGAATGGGCGGCCCGGCAAGAGATACCTTGATGGCTGTCGAGTCGCAGCAACCTGTCGGTCTGTTCCAGCGGTTCACCGTGCTGAAAGGTGCCGTGCGAGAGCTTTGGATCGTATTCATCGTCAAGTTTCTCAGCATCGTCGCCTATGCGGTCATGAGCACGACGCTGGTGTTATGGCTGTCGGCGGACCTGGGCATGGGGGATCGGCCGGCGGGCTATTGGGTTGCGGCGTGGTCGACATCGATGACGCTCTTCACCGTGCTTGTCGGCTCGCTGACCGACGCAATCGGGCTGCGCAGGGCGTTTCTGCTTGGGGTGTGGGTGTGCATTGTGGGCCGGGCCATCATGACCTTCACGACGATGAAATGGCTGGCCCTTGCCGGGTTGTTGCCGCTGGCTTTGGGCGAGGCGCTGGGCGCCCCGGTGATGGTCGCCGCCACGCGCCGGTATTCGACGACGGCACAGCGGTCGATGGCGTTCTCCGTCTCCTATGCCGTGATGAACGTCGGCTTCCTCGTTTCGCAGTTCATCTTCGACTTTCTGCGCAAGGGACTCGGCGAGCACGGCCGTTTCACCGTGCCATGGTTCGAAGTCCAGCTCAGTACCTATCGTACCCTCTTTCTGATCAGCTTCCTGGTCCAGGTCATCCTTTGGCCGATCCTGTACTTCGGACTGCGCGACGGCATCGAGGCCACCGATGAGGGCGTGAAGATCACCTCGGAGCAGCCGAAGTACCCGAACGAGAACCTATGGAGCGCCCTCGTTCTGATGGCGCGCGACACCCTGCGCGAGTCCGCCCGGATCTTCACCGGGCTCTGGCAGCAGCCGGGGTTCTACCGCTTCCTCACGTTTCTGGCACTTGCGGCGTTCGTCCGTCTCATCTTTCTCCACATGACCTACACCTACCCGAAATTCGGCATCCGCGAGCTTGGTGAGGGCGCTCCCGTGGGCCGTCTCTTCGGCGTCAACTCGATGCTGATCATCTTTCTCGTCCCCCTGGTCGGCGCCCTCACGCAGAAGGTGTCTGCATACAAAATGGTCATGGTCGGCAGCTCGATTGCCGCGGCGTCCGTGTTCGTTATGACGCTTCCGCCGCACTGGTTCGAAGACATGGCCAACTGCGCGGCCAGTCGGTGGGTGGCGCGCCACTACCTCGGCCTAAAGGACCCCATCAACCCGTGGTACATGATGATCTTCCTGTTCATCGTGTTCCTCTCGCTCGGCGAGGCGGTCTACTCGCCTCGGCTCTACGAATACGCCGCCGCCATTGCGCCGAAAGGGCAGGAAGGCTCCTACATGGCGATGTCGTATCTGCCGTTCTTCGTGGCGAAGCTGATTGTGGCGCCGTTTTCAGGCGTCCTTCTGGACCGGTACTGCCCTGCGTCCGGCCCGCGAGATTCCCAGACGCTATGGCTGCTCATCGGCCTCACCACGCTGATCGCGCCGGTCGGCATGATTGCGTTCCGGCGCTACATCCGCGTCCCAGAGGCCGGCCGTGACGCCTGATCGGGTTGCAGCCGGAGGCGCGTCGCAGGACTGAGGGGTTTTCACAGTCCAGGATACGGAGGCGGAGGGATTCGAACCCCCGGCACGGTTTCCCGTGCGCCGGTTTTCAAAACCGGTCCCTTCAGCCACTCGGGCACGCCTCCAACAGCGTCGGCCATTGTTTCCGGGCTTCCAAGTTGTCGCGAGGTCCGCGCGCCGGTTACAACGCCACGCGGATCGGCAAATCCGAGGAAGCCGATTGACCTTCGTCAAAACGATGCTAAAGGGATCGGTCATTGCGGGCAAGCGCCTGACGCTGCCCACGGCGGTGAATTCATTCCGCGATACGCTGCGATTCCGCCGCATCGACCATGGAGGAGGACGACGCGCGAAAGATGCGATCGAAAGTGCCCGTCGAAGCCGCGAGGCCGACACGCGTCGGCGGACTTGGCCATGCCAGCCGATGCTTTCGCCGACCTCCATCGGCACCGCACGGAGGTAGCCGGCTGTCATCGCTCGGCAGGGAGGCCGACGGACGAACCAAAGTCAGCCGGGGAAAGCACCGGACTGGGGAGCCCCATCTCTCGGGCACAGCTCTGCGCGGGCATCATGGGCGCTGCCACGGATTGGGAGAAGCGGCCCCGTTGCCAGTGTGAGCGGACACGGTAGACATCGGTGGATCGGGGAGGAATGATCGCGCTAACCAGTTGTCAAGACGATGCTTATCGAACTGGGTAGGGCCGGAGTTGAACCGGCGACACACGGATTTTCAGTCCGTTGCTCTACCAACTGAGCTACCTACCCGGCGACGGCCACCGGCCCTGCCTGGTGCTTCCCGTGGCTTGGAGCGGTCACGAGCGGGCTCGATGCCGACCCGGAAGGCCGTACTGGCCATCCACTCTGATATCCTAATGGCGACAAACGGCAGATGCAAGTCAGCGGCTCGCGTGCCCGGCGGCCGTAACGGCATACCAATGTCCCCTGCGTTGGCGACAGGACCGCACCGATCTCGCGCGACGATGTGCTTGACATCCTGAACACGGCATCGAATCATCCGAGCCATGGGCCGGTACGACGACATCGAGCTGTGGAGCCATCGGCGCGATGAGGCGCTCGCGCGGTGTCGGGAGCAGCTCGCGGCGTGGCAGCTGACGATGCCGTCGGCCGAGCCCCTTGTCCTGCACTTCGGCCTTGGCGACTTTCCGCGGTGGGGCCTCATCGAGTTCTGGGTAGCCAACGAAGTGCCGGCCGGATACTGCGGGAAGTTCCTGTTCGTCTTCGACGGCCAGACATGCCCCGCGCACCGTCACGCCCACAAGCATGAGACGTTCTTCGTAGTCAAGGGGCAGGTCCGGATGACCGTAAACGGCGACGAGGCCGTGCGGCACGACGGCGATACCGTCGCGGTGCCCTCGGGAGTCGAGCACAGCTTCACGGGCATCGGCCCCGCGTTGCTGTTGGAGGTATCGTCGCCGTGCCTGCTTCAGGATAACTTCTTTGCCGACGCGCGCATCGGCAAAAACGGTGTGATCTGACAGGAGGGTTCATGCGCACCGTCCGCAACCCGCGCCGTTCTCCAGCCCTCCGTCACGCCCGCGCTCCGAAGGCAGTTCTCGCCGTGACCGGTTGTCTGGCCGTCGTAGCCTTCTCGCAGGCTCTCTCAGCCCCGCCGACGAGCCGGCCGACCGATGCCGCCCGACGAGACGTCCCGCTATATCGCATCTATCCGCTGACCAACGGCGAGTGCGTCATCGCGGGCAGCGACGCGTTTCACGGCGGCGACCCCGATGAGCGATACCGCTACACGCTCTACGCATGGCTCATCCTCGGCGGCGAGAAGCCGATCCTGGTTGATGCCGGGCTCAAGGATGTCGCCCGGATGAATCGCGACGCCGCGCACGTCCTTGCCAGACCAATCATCCAGAGGCCGGATGAGACGGTCGAGGCCCAGCTCCGCCGCTTCGGTCTGCGGCCCGCGGACATCGGCCATGTGTTCATCACGCACCTGCATTTCGATCACGTCGACGGGATTGAGGACTTCACCAACGCCACCATCTGCGTCGGCCGGCGTGAGTTCGAGCTCGCGACGACCAACGGCGGGCACGGAAGCTGGTGCGACGCCCGCATCCAGGCGGCGCTTGGCGAGCGCATGCGGTCGCGTCTGCGGCTTTGCGGCGACGAGGAGGTGCTTCCGGGCATTCGCACGTTCTGGGTAGGGGGGCACACCCCCGGCTCCATGGCCGTCTCGGTCAACACCCGACAGGGCAGGGCGGTCCTCACCGGCGACACGGTCTCGCTTCTGGCAAACATCGAGCGGGACATCCCGGTCGGCGTCCATCACAGCGTTGATGAGTGCCGGGCCGCCATGAAGCGTATCCGGCGAGAAGCCGACGTCGTCCTGCCGAGCCACGATCCCGACACGCTCAATCGGTGGCCGCCGCGACCGAAGGGTACGCCGACGTACACCATTCGCGCGTTGAAGTGCGGCGAGTGCCGGGTCCGCGACTACATCACGTTCAACGACTCGAACAGCGAGGCCACCAGCACGTTCTATCTATACGTCTGGGTCATCGAGGGCGGCCCGCGGCCGGTGGTCGTCGACACGGGGCCCAAGGACCCCGAGGCGTTCAGCGGGGGCACCGCGAGGTACATCCCCGGCGGCGTCAAACAGCTCCCCGAGGAACGGACACCCGAGCTCCTTCGCCGCAACGGGATCGATCCCGCCGCCGTCAGCCACGTCATCGCCACGCACCTGCACGCAGACCATTACGACTATTTCGACGCCTTCCCCAATGCCCAGCTCGTAGTCAACCGGCAGGAGTTCACCGAGAACATCAGCGGCATCGCGCCGTCCGTGATGCGGGCGCTGGCCGCGCGCTGGCCCGAAAGCCTGCGGCTTGTCGGGGATGAGGAAATCCTGCCGGGCATTCGCACGATCCAGCTCGGCTGCCACTCGGTCGGCAGCCAGGCCGTTGCCGTGCAGACGACCATCGGCACGGTCGTGCTGACCGGCGACGTGGTCTACAAGTATGCGAATATCGAAGGGGATCGCACCGGCGTTACGCCCGGCCGCGAACGCATCATCAATACCGCCGACCCCGCCGCCTGCCGCCGGGCCATGGCGACCATCCGAGAGGTCGCCGATTACGTCCTGCCCGCGCACGATCCGGCCGTGCTCGACCGGTGGACGGGCGGAATCATCGGCGCCAAGCCGCCGCCCGCGTACGCCCAGACCCAGCCCGCAGCGCACTGAGGAACGACGCGATCCCTGCGCCCTTCGCCACGTCCTTCTCGGACGCTGCCCGCCACCCGGATCCCGATCGCTTCGGGCGGGCGTCCGCGCGGGGACGCAACGTATGGTCGCTTCAGGCGATCAGCGACTTGGCCGACAGGTCCGCACTTGACGACGCGACCTCGGGGCTCGGTCGTCCTTCGCCCGGCCGGCTCAAACGGGCGAGCAGATCCTCCAGCACCCGCCGCCGCGTCTTGAGCTCCTCGCGGTAGTCGCGGGCCCGCGTGTGATGAATCTCGGGCCCGAGCTCGGCCAGTTCGCGTGCGACCAGCGTCTCGAGAACCTCTCGCTCCTGAGCGGTCAATTCGATCAACATGGCGCACCTCCGCTACTTCAATTATACCGCCGCTCGAAGGCCGTTTCCGTGCGCGAAACCGTTCGCCGGCTCAGTTCCGATCGTCGTGTCGCCCAACGCAGCCAACGGCTCACCCTGCCGACCGCCGGAAAGCCGTACTCCGGTCGATCAAGGGGTCTCAAAGGCGATCGATACGCGGTTTTGCGAACGACTGCTCCCCCGCCCGATCTTGGTGAGATCGCACAGGCCATCGGGGCCTCTCGTGCCAGGCCGACCGCGCGGCCCCGCGGGTGAACAAGTGCGAGCAAAACCTGGGCGTCCAAAAAGACCCGTTTTTCACCGGGATGCAATCGAAGGCAGACGCCATCCGCCGTTTCGGCCCACACTTGGCAGCACCGACCGATTCGCCGATGATGGTCCGTCATGAGACGGCTACTTCCGCTGGTTATCGTATCGGGCATGCTGACCGCGGGCGACCTGAAGGCCGCCCCGGCGTCTTCACAGCCGGCCACCAACCCGGCACTGGACGAACGGCCCATTCGCCTGATGGACGACCCTGTCATCGAGCGTGCCCGGGGGATTGCCGCGATCTGGGACGACGCGGACAGCCTTCGTTCGGTGCGCGATCATCGTCGCCGGCTGCGCGCCCAGGCGCGGACCCTGACTGCTGTGGACGACCGGATTCAGATGGCCCTCGCATCAGCCAACTGGGAACTCGCGGAAGTTGCCGCCCCGATCGCGACGCGGTGGATTCTGGGATATCGCACTGCCGAGGACCTGAGGTCGCTCCGCCAGGCCGCCGAATCGGCCGGCCGGGCGCTGGAGTCCGCCAAGCGAGCCCTCGACGCACTGCCCGACACCGACGACAAGGCGGCCGCGCGGAAGCACGCCCGCTGGCGGGACGCCTTGGCAACGCTGCGGACCTTTGCCGCTGCCCATGACGCCCTGTCGCGCGGGGTGCCCGAGTCCGCAGACGCGGTCCCCCAGGCTCAGGAGACGTGCCGCGACGCCGCCCTTGGGCTGGCGGAGCTTCGCGAGAATGAGGACCCGGACATCGCCGCCGCCGCACGTCTTTGGCAGGCGATTCTCCTGGAAGCCGGGGGCCGCACCGGGCGAACGCTGGCCACGCTCGACCTCGCCTTGGCGCCGCCGGAGCGACTGCCCTACGACTTCTTCAATCGCGTGCTTCGGTGCCATTTGTTGGCCGAGAGGGGCTCGTACGCACTGGCCGCCGCGATGGCCCTGCGGATGCAGGAGGAGTGCGCCCGCTGGTTCGACAAGGACACGACAGCGGGCCTGCGGGCAAAGATGACCCTGATCGCCCTTCGTGCGAACTGCATGTGGCGGTGGGCGGATGCCCTGCGTGCGAGCGACCCTGCCGAGGCGGATGAGCGGCGGAAGCAGGGCGATGCGCTGGTCGCAGCCAACTTTCCCGCCGACCAGCCCGGCCGCATCTACTGGCTCGAGCACGCGATACCGATCCTACTGACGCCGCCGGCAGTTAGAGAAGCTCCCGACGATACCGATGCATCCGCGCCTGACCGACCCCCGGACTCGGACATGGGAGCCCCGAAGGCCGCCCAAACCTCTCCAACGGAGGTCCACGAACCTGCGCCGACGAAACCGGCTCCGAGCTCGGACGACCGATAAAGGTCGAGGACTTGCGGCAAGGCACCTGCTGAACAGCCGCGTGGGGCCGATGGCCCGCGCGGGGTGTCCATTATCGGGCGGCATTTTGACCCAACAGGCGTTGGATTGTATCATTTCTTGGCGGAGGCGGTGTTCGCCCGCTCGAATGGCCACACCCCAATCCGCGCTTGTCGGAGGCGATTCGATGCATATCGGTACGATTGTCCCACTCGTCGTCGCGCTGGCGGCGGGTGTCGCAACAGCGGCCACGGACGGCACCGTGGTCTGGCACCTTACGACAGATACCCCCGTGATCGACATCAACAGCCCGACGCGCGTCGTCAACTGGTATTCTTCCGTCGAGGTCACGGGCAACAATCAGGGGCTGGCCGGTTTCTACTACACTCTGGACATCCGGGACAGCACCAACGCGGTTGTGCGGATCAACATCGATCCGGCGTCTTGGCAGACGCCGTTCGCCGTTGCCGGTCCGGAGGGGAAGCCGACCACCGGGAGCCGACTCATCGACGTCGGCAGTGCCGGGGGACCCGGCATGAACGCCATGCCGTCGACCGGTTCGA
>CAZTVU010000107.1:0-3290 GCA_964617025.1 uncultured Planctomycetales bacterium
CCTGCCGACACCGCTGGATAAGCGAATCTGACCGACAGGCGTGAACGGTTACTTGCGAGAGGATTGGCCGCTCGTGCCGCCGGGGCCCGTCTGTGTGGCCGTGTAGTAGTCGCCGACGGCCAACGGCGGCAGCCCCGTGAGCGTCACCGACGAGGTGAACGCCGCCGGGACGGGCGCGCTGGCCACGAGCGTTGTCCCGTTCTTGTACAGGTCCACCGAGGTGCTGTCCCAGCGGATGTTCGTGACGACCACCTGGGTGTCGCCCTCGATCAGCGCCCGCGCCACGACGGGGGCCGGCGGGGCGGAGACTGCCGGCGTGGGCCAGTCGGTGACCACAAACCCGCGGGTGTACTGGTCGCCCGTCGTACCGGGATCGCCGTCGGCGTCATACGTTCCGACGCCGGCCAGGACCGAGCCGTTGCTGGACATGCTCCGAACCTCGGTGAGGACCGGCCAGTGGTCCATCACCGAAGTGCCGAGGGTCGCCACGAGGACGTCCCTCAGATCCCGCAGGCCGTTGTCAATGTCCCACACGAACGCCCGTGGAGGGCCGAGCCAGACGGTGCCCGTCGAGTCCGCCTCTCGGTGCCAGCCGGCAATGACGGTCCCGTAATCCGAGATGGCATACGGATAGGCCCGTCCGAAGTCATAGCCGGTGCCGAGGTCCAGAGGGTTCGCCACGGCGGTCGGATCAACGACCTGCCAGCGTACGGCGTTCAGACAGTTCTCGGTTCCCGGGGGCGCGCCGTTGTAGCTGCTTGCCCCGGCGACCCATACGCCGTCGGCCGAAACCGCGAACGCGTGCCACCGCGGAACGGTGGGGCTGGGCAGCGAGGGCAGCATGTAAGTCTTGTTGTTGCTCAGGACGCAATACCACCCCTCCACCTTCGAGAAGCCGTCGCCCCAGCCGACGACGAAGGCCCCCTGATAGGCGATGTCCAGGCCGAAGGCCCGGCCGTTCGAAGGCCTGTCGGGCGGCCGCGAAAGATACAACAGCGAATCGGCGGCGGCGTTGAAGCGGGCTGCGCAGTCACCGCCAGCGTCGTTGCTGGTCGCCGCCAAGTAGTTGCCGTCCCACGAGATGCCGTTGCCGTAGCTGACGTTCGTCCCGCCAGCGATGTCCCCGATGTCCTTCCACTCGGGCGGGGACCCCTCTTTGTACCAGAAGCCATGTAAAACGCCGTCGGACCGGGTGCCCACGCCCGAGATATAGAGCACGTCGCCAACTTGGGCCGCGTTGTTGCAGCTCGGCGTTCCGCTGTAGGGACCGAGCGCCTCGGCGGTTATTCGGCCGGCGCCCGCGGAGATCCACCCCGGGGGTCGGCCGAGGCTGGTGCTGACGCCGCTCGCCACGTCGAACCGAAGCACCGCGTCGTCGCTGACGCCGACGACGATCGTGCCATCCGGCGTAACCCCCGAAGCCGCGCTGCTCGTCGCAGCGCCCGTCGGCGGCACCATTCTGATGTCCACTGCCCCCGCCAGTGTCGCTGCCGACAACCCGAGCATCAACACGACGACTGCCAACGGGCGAATCCACGAACATTCACTGCAACGTGCCATCGTAGCTTCCTCCTTCGACGTGAATCCTCTTGAGCGTTTCCGCTCCGCCTCTGAACAGATCCGCTCACATCCTTCCCGCCCGGTTCGAAAGTGATCTCCAATCCTGTATGATAACGCAGGTTTCCGCCTTCGCAAGACGAATTCGCTGAAATCGTGCCGGACCCGACCGGGAAAACGGGACGCACTCGGTTGGGGACAAGCCTGGGGGAACCGGTCCGGTGGACTTCGGGGTTTTCCTCCCGCGGTACGCCACCGCGGCGCCGGTGGGCGGCTTCCGTTGTTCGAAATAGATTTCAGCGGAACTTCTCCACGTGCCAGCCGGAGGCCACTGTTAAGGCATCACGCTCGAAAAAAGTCGGCACCGTGCCGAGTGAATTGTTGACAAGCCGGCCCCCGCCGTACCATGGAGTGATCAGGTAACCGTTGGCTCTCGAGGGTACTCGCGACGTGATGCGCAAGATCGCCGTCGGAGTCCTGTGTTCGATCTTGTGTTCGTTTGCCTTGTCGTGCAGACAGAAGCCAGCCGGCTCGGGCAAAGGCCCGCCCGACTGGGGCGCGATCCGGGAAGGAATGACGCAGGATCAGGTTCGGGCGGTCCTTGGCGAACCAAAGAGCATGCGGACGCATCCCATCGAAGGCACCTTCTGGGAGTACCCCGAGGCCGACAGACACGGCATGGTCCGGTTTAACACCGAAACGGGGCGCGTCGCGAGCTGGAACGCGCCGTAGACTTGGCGCCCGGGTGCGTCGTGCAGGCCCGAGTGAAACGGGCCGAGGTGACGAAGATGAGCCGAAGTGCATATCGTGCTCGTCGCGGCTTCACGCTGATCGAGCTTCTGGTGGTCGTCGCGATCCTTGGGCTGCTGATCGCGGTCATGCTGCCCTCGATGGCGAAGGCGCGGGAGATGAGCCGTCGGAGCGTCTGCCTCTCGAATCTTCACCAGCAGTGTGTGGGGTTCGTCACATACGCCAATGACCACAAGCAGATCCTGCCGATGCACGGCGGCACGGGATACAGCCTGCGGGAGTCCGACGAACAGGTCTGGGGCACGCCGAGGCCCGGCACACGCAGCCTTCCCGTCAACATCGGGCTGCTTTACGGGAAGTATTGCGGCAAGGACGGTGTGTTCTTCTATTGCCCCAGTAACATGGCGCGTCGATACGACGACCCCGGTTACGGGTGGGTGACGTTCAAGAACAGCGGGCCGAGCCCGTACCTCACCTGGGGCGGCTACATGTACGCCATGTCGGTTCGCCCGGCGCACGCGCCCGCCGCCGACGGGACGCTCAAGTTCACATACGTGCCGGGGCTCTCGGTCTACGGCGACGCGTGGGGCGATTACAAGCAGTGGCAGAAGGACTACAAGAACAAGGTGGAGGATCCCGGTCGGCAGCGGGTGTACCTCGGCAAGCAGCAGGCCCTCGTATACGACAATCCGCAGATCATCCCCCACCGGACCGGACACAACGTCGCCTTCACCGACTACCACGCCAAGTGGGTCAGCGACCCGCTGGGCTTCGTCAAGGCGCATTTTCCGTCAAGCCCCGATCGGTCGTGGGACCTGAGGAGCTTCCTCAACCGCTGCTGGGTCCACAACTTCCTCTCCAGGCGGCAATAGCCCCGCGGCGAGATTGCCCCTGCGCGAGCCGCGGTGCGGGCGGCAAGCGTCCTTCGCCACTGGCACCAGAAGTCGTGCTGCGGCAAACCGTTACCGCCAGTCGGAGGAAAA
>CAZTVU010000107.1:3323-11338 GCA_964617025.1 uncultured Planctomycetales bacterium
GTGTCCTAGGCCACTAGACGATGGGGCCCGCCCTCCCTTATGAGCATCGGCCGACCCGTCCGGCATCGGACGAATCGGCCGTTGCTTGCCCCCTAGTCTAGCGAAGGGGGCAATGGGCGTCAACGGATCAACCGGGACGCGGTGCGTGGACCTGCTGGCAGGGCGAGCCGGCTTCGGACCGGGCGGGTGCGGCCCCTGCGGCCGGCGCCCGGGACGCATGCGTGTCGTCCGGACGTGTTTGCGGCTCCTGGTCAGCAGCGTCCCCGCATTTCGGGAGCGGGTTACGGCGCGTCGACGGCCGCCGTTCGCCTCACGCCCTTCGCCCGGCTTTCCTCGGGCGACGCTTCACGTGCGCATCGGCGCGCCGTTTCGCGGCCTCGATGAAGCCGGCGATCGTACCGCCCCCTTCCTTCCACAGCTTCGCACGAGCGTCACGCACTTCACGGATGACGAGCTCCTCGGCCGGGACGTTTGCGTCTTTCATGTGGCTGTCTCCGGAATCAGGGAGTACGGCGTCGTGACCACGGGAACCGGCAGCCCCAGCCGGGCGTTCAGAACGGTCAGATGCCGGACTTTGTTCGCGTTAGCCAAATGGCGGCAATTCCACGTGAGCAGGAAGTTCATGTGATGCATGGATGCCATGGCAAGGTGCGCGGCATCCCCCTTCGCGTCGTCCGGCATGAGGTGGTGTTGTATGTAGAAGGCGATGACGTCCTCGAGTCCGGGCGGCTCGTCCAGGCTCTGCGCTTGCCTGAGCAGCGCGATTCCGCGGCGTCTCTTCGCCGGAGGCCCCAAATCGAGTTCGGCGTACACGAAGCCGGACGTATACAGATCGTAAAGTACGCGGTACTTGTGCCACCAGCGACGTGTGGCGGAACGCCACGCTACGATGGTGGGGTCCCGGCGAGTCTCATGGTAGAAGCTCGGTATTGTCGTTTCGATGTAGACGGACGGCATCGGTCATTACCCGCGTCGGGCCGGCGCTTCGCCGCAGCCCGCATTGCCTGATTCCGTGGGATTCCCGGCTTCGTCGACGCAAGACCCGGTTTTCAAGAATGTCCGCCCGCCGGCGCCCGATATCCTTCAGGATTGTACGCAGATTCGGGCGTTCGCGTCCAGTTGTGATCGCGCAGCGCCATGGCCCTGCAGGCCGTCGTGGGGAGATCCTACGGACGGCTCGTGGCCGCGTTCAGGGCGGCGAGGAGTTCGGGAGCGAGGTCGCCGCCCAGTCGCCTGCACGCCTCTGCGTCGGCGCGGGCCTCAGTGTGCTTCCGCAGGGCGAGGTGGGCGAGGGCGCGGTTGTGGTAGGCGGCGGCGTGATCGGGGCGGAGGGCGATCGCGCGGGTGTAGTCGCGCGCGGCATCTTCGTGAAGGCCCAGGGCGCTCCTCGCGTTGCCGCGGTGCAGCCAGAGGTCTGCGTCGTCGGGCGCGAGCTCAATGGCTCGCGTATAGTCGACAGCGGCGCGATCGAAGGCCCCGGCCCGGACGCAGGCGAAGGCCCGATTGACATATGCAGCCGCCGAGTCGGGCCGCAGCTCGACGGCCCGGGTCAGGTCCGCGAGGGCCTTGTCGTGCTCGCCGACCGCGGCATAGGCGTTTCCGCGGTTCCCCCAGGCGACCGGGTCGGCGGGGGCGAGGTCGACGGCCCGGGTGAAGTCCTCGATCGCGCGGACGTAGTCGCCCTTGCCGCGGTGGGCGAGGCCGCGGTTGCCGTACGCAGCGACGAACCGCGGCGCGAGGCGAACGGCCTCCGTGAAGTCCGCGATGGCGCGGTCGAACTCGCCGTCGGCGAGATGAACCGTGCCGCGGTTGAAGAAGGCCTCGGCGAAGCGGGGCCGTAGCTCGATCGCCCGGGTGAAGTCGCGAACGGCCCGCTCGCGATCGCCCCTTCGCGCGGCGGCCCAGCCGCTGTTGTTGTGCATTTCGGCCGAATTCGGGGCGAGGTCCAGCGCGTATGCGATCAGCCGGTCGGTGTCCTGCCACCGGGCGAGGCACCGATGCGTGACGACGGACTCCGCCGCCGACAGGACCAGCACGATCGCCATAAGCGCGGCCCTCAACGGGATCGCCGTGCCAAGCCAACCTCCGAACAACAGCCACGCCGTCGGAAGGAGCAGCCCGATCATCGGCAGGTAGACGTACTTGTCGGAGGCGCCGACCCAACTGTACCCGACGAGGCCGAGCGTGGGCAGGATCGCGAGGACGAAGAAAAGCCCGCCCGCGGCGAGCGCCCGCGTGCGTCGCAGCGACCACAGGGTCAGGGCGAACAGGACGGCCGCCGCCGTCATGCCGACCAGGACGCGGGCCTGGGAGAGCGCCATCGGCTCGGGCAGAACGTAGACCGGCGAGAGGCTCGCCGGCCAGGCGATCTTGCCGAGGTAGAACGCAATGAGATACGGGATCTTGAGCAGCGTCTCGGCGACGGTGCGGTCATCGGGGGCGGTGACGCCGGAGGTGCGGGCGGTCGAGATGATCGTGACGGCGGCGAAGACACCGGCGAGCAGCAGGAACGGGATCTTCTCCGCGAGCGCCCGACGGCTCAGCCGGCGGAGCGGCCAGAAGTCGAGCACGAGCATCAGGATCGGCAGGGGCGTCGTCGTCGGCTTGGACATCAGGGCGAGCAGGAACAGCGCGAGCGATGCGACGTAGAGGGCCCGGCGACCCCGGCGGGCGTAGTGCACGTAGAGGATCAGCGAACCCAAGGCGAAGGCGGCGGCCAGGAGCGTCTTTCGCTCCCACACCCACGCCACCGGTTCGACGGTCATCGGGTGCAGGCCGAAGAGCAACCCGCTCAGGGCCGCGGCCCAGGCGCGTGCGGAACTGCGGCGGACGTCGTCCGCGGGGGCGGTTTCGTCTTTTGTCGCGACGGTCAGGAGCCCGTGCAGCAGCAGGGCCGCGAGGACGGCATTGATCACGTGAAGCGCCAGGTTGGTTTCATGGAACGGCCGGAGGTGGTCGATGCGTCCGCCCCGGGCCACATCGACCATGAGCGAGATGAGCGAGAGCGGCTCGTAGTAGCCCTCGACCGTCGAGGAGGCGAGGACCTCGACGAGCACGGCCCGCGCGGACGCGAGGCCGGGCCGCTGCAACACGGGGTTCTCGAACAGGTAGCGCGTGTCATCGAACGAGACGGCCTCGGCGGACAGGACGGTGTGGTGCGCGGCGGCGACGACGACGGCGAGGCCGATCAACAGGCCGACAACGAGAACGGTGTCGCGCGCACCCCGGCGAGGGCGTTCACGGGTCTCGCCCCGGTTCGCCTTGCGTTGCGGCTCGCGCTGCACGCACGCCATGTTACGCGCCGGCTCCGACGGGGCCAAGCGGTTTCCGCGTCCGCCCGGGTCGGGTTCGTCGCGATCAAGACGGCGGCGCGCCGCGTGCCGCGAGGGGCTCCAGGCGCTTCAGGAGACGCGGCAGGGCCTCGAGCACCCGGTCGATCTCGTCGGGCGTGTTGAATCGTGAGAGACTGAAGCGGATCGCGCCGTGGATGACGCGGGGGTCGAGGCCCATCGCCGTCAGCACGTGCGACGGCTCGAGCGAGCCGGTGCTGCACGCCGAACCGCTCGAGGCGCAGATCCCGTGGTTGCTCAGGACGATGAGGATCGCCTCGGCCTCCAGGCCCTCGAAGCCGATGCTGGTCGTGTTGGGCAGCCGGGCGTCGGGGTCGCCGAGGGGCCGGGCATACGGGATGCTTGCGAGGATGCCCGCCTCCAGGCGATCGCGCAGGGCGCCGACGAGGTTCCGCTCCTCCGGCAGATGACGGGCGGCCAACTCGGCGGCGACGCCGAAGCCGACGATGCCCGCGACATTCTCCGTGCCCGCGCGGAGGTCGTGTTCCTGGTGGCCGCCCCAGAGCAACGGGCGGAGGCGCAGGCCCTTCCGCACATACAGCGCGCCGACGCCCTTCGGACCGTGAAGCTTGTGAGCGGCGATCGTGAGCAGGTCGATCGGCATCGCCTCCACGTCGATCGGGATCTTGCCGGCGCTCTGGGCGGCGTCGACGTGCAGCGGGACGCCGTGCCGACGCGCGATGGCGCCGATGCGGTCGATGGGGAAGATCACGCCCGTCTCGTTGTTGGCGTGCATGACGCTCAGGAGCGCCGTCGTCGGCGTGATCGCGCGCTCCAACTGATCGAGATCCAGGCGACCGCCGCTGTCGACGCCGAGGTAGGTGACCTGACATCCCTCGCGCTCAAGCTCCGCGGCGAGGCGTAGAATGCAGTCGTGCTCGACGGCCGTGGTGACGATGTGCCGCTTGTCGGGCCGCGCCCCGAGAAGACCGCGAATGGCGAGATGATTGCTCTCGGTCCCGCCGCTGGTGAAGACGACCTGTCGCGGCCGTGCGTTGATCAGCCGGGCCACCTGCTCGCGCGCAAGCTCCACGGCATAACGAACCTTCTGGGCGGGGTGATGGAGGCTGGAGGGATTGGCGAAATGCTCCCGGAGAAACGGCAGCATCGCGTCCACGACGAGCGGATCGATCGGAGTCGTGGCGTTGTTGTCGAGATAAATCACGCCGGAAGCAATTCGGACAACTCAGGATGCCGCCAGCGGATCAGTTGACAGACATCTTCGCAATCCAGCAACGAGCCCGTACTGCACAGCACGCCGTCGATGAACATGCCCGGGCCGGCAACCGTCCGGTACTGCGCTTGATGGGATCGGTCGCTGGCCACGCGCACATCCCCGCGGACGCCCAGGCGGGACACTGCCTTCCTGGCGGATTCGGCGAGCAGGCGAGTGTCGGGCCCATCATCACCTACGATTTCGACGTGAATCATCGTCGGCCTCCCGGGTCGTTTACGGCCAAGGCTCCGCAGAGCTCTACGAACCGCAGACTCTACACGGGCTTCCATCCCCACGTCGCTCGAAGGGTGTGACTGACCTACTGAGAATATATCCCACGCCGGGCCGCCTGGCAACTGAAAACCGCAGGACTTCGCCGTTCTCCACCGAATTCGGCGAGGCGCGGTGGCGATCCTCGCCTTCGCTCGACAACCGCCGGCGAGCCGAGGACGGGGGTGTTGCGGCCCGGCGATCCGGACCTGCCGCGCCTGTGGCCGAGCAGCCGGACACGTAGAGGCTGATGTCCTCGATGCTGCGGGGCAACCGCTCGCCGGATGAAGTGGGCGATTGGGCGGCCCGGCCGTGGTCGTTGGAGGGAAAACGAGATGGCGGAGGTTGCCTGTCCGGTTCTCGCCTAATCACTGAATATTGCCAATAGCAATTTTTTGAGATAATCTCGCGGTTGCCGGCTTGACTCGCTCGTATGTTTGGTGTATGTTAGGTATCGGTCGGGGTGGGTATGCGGGGCCGGAGTGAAGGGGATGTTGCTCAACAAAGCAGTCGACCGCCTGGCATTCGCGTCGGATGGAGATCATAAATCCTTGACTGCACGCGAGATGGGTGTTTGCCTTCGATTCGGTGTGCCTGCGCGGAGTGAGGTCTGCCAATCCGCAGAGTGGCCCGAGGCGGTGACGCCCGCTCGGGGGACGATCGTCCTTGTGACCGGACCGTCCGGCTCGGGCAAGAGTCGGTTGCTGGCCGCGTTGGCGGATCGTCACCCGCACAGCCGCCTTCTCCAGGTGGGCGGCTTTCCCGAAGACGTGTCGGTGGTGGATGGCGTGGCCCCGGCCCGGTCACTGGCGGAGGCCGTGGGAATCCTGACGGCGTGCGGGCTGGGCGAGCCCCGGCTCTGGCTGCGGCGGGTTGCGATGCTGTCGGAGGGAGAAAGGTTTCGGGCATCGCTGGCCCGTGCGATCTCGCTGCACCGGACGACGGCCGGCGAACCGCTGCTTTGTGACGAGTTCGGCTCGTCGCTGCACCGGCGGCTGGCCCGGGCGATCGCGTTCAACCTCCGCAAGCTCGTTTCGCGCGAGGGGCTGACGCTGGTTGTGGCGACGGCCCACGCAGACGTCGAGGAGGATCTGCGGCCGAACGCGGTCATTCGGCTCTCGAGGCGGGGCGACGTGACGGTCGCCCGACCAAGGGCCCGGGGCCCTGCGGGCGTGCCCTCGTTTGCGCGGGGCCTCCGCATCGAGCCGGGCACCCTGCGCGACTACGCATCGTTCGCAAGCCTGCACTACCGGCGGCGCGAGCGGATCGCGTGCGTGGACAGCGTGTTTGTCCTGCGCGACGAGGCGGGCGAGGCGCTGGGCGTGGTCGTCTACGGCTACCCGCCGCTGGAGCTCTCGCGACGAAACGAGGCCACCGGGGGCCGCTTCCGCGGCAACGTCCGGCGGCTGAACGCGGAGATGCGGATCCTTCGTCGGCTCATCATCCACCCCGACGTTCGCGGTTGCGGGCTGGGCGTGCGGCTCGTGGCCGAGACGCTCCCGCGGGTGGGAACCCCGTTCGTCGAATGTCTCGCGGCCATGGGCCTGGTGAACCCGGTGTTTGACCGCGCCGGGATGCGGGCGATCGGTCTGTGCGACGTCGGGACGCGACAGGAGCGTGTCCTCGGCGCGCTGCGGTCGCTGGGGGCGGACCCGCTGTCGGCGGAATTCGTGTCGGCGGCGTGCCGGCGGCCGGAGGTTCGGCGGATCGTGGCCAGGGCGGTGTTCGACTGGTATCGCGGGGGCGTGGTATCGGCGGGTCGGCGCGTGGAGGCGCAGGGGCCGGCGGAGCTGGCGACGACGTTTCGCCAACTGGTCGGCTCGCGCCCGGTGTACTACCTGTGGTCGCGGGAGTACGGGGTCGGAGGGGACGGACGGCCCGGAGGAGGGGGAAACGGTGAGGCGGCGTTGTCGACGTGCGTGCCCGCCACCAGGGCGCGGAGGGCGGGTGTGGCGCTCCGTCCTCCGCGACCCTCCTCACCGTGTGATGTGCCCGGCGGCGATGGCGCAAATGGAGGAAAAGCGAGAAAACGGGAAAGCGAAAAAAGCGGAAACGGTGTGGTGACGGGGCCGCGGGCGACGCAATTCGAGAGGAGGGCGTGATGGGGCTTCGTGAGATCGTCGCGCGTTTGATTCGGCCGCTGGCGTCGCGAAAGGTGCGGGTGGCGATCGCGACGGTGCTGGCGGCGTATGCGGCGGAGTACGGTCTGGCATGGAGCGAGGAACTGGTGCTGACGGTGGTGAGCGTGGGCGTGGCGCTCATCCTCGGGATCGCGCACGAGGATGCGGGGAAGAGGACCGCCACCGGCGAAGCGGGGTAGCATCGGCATACGTGGCGGGCGTACACGCACGTCTTCGGAGGGTTTGCGATGCGAAGGATTGGGGGCCATGGGCCGTCTCCGGTGCGATGCTGGATGACCGTCGCGACGGCGGCCGCGGCGGTCGCCGGCTGCGGCGGCGATGCCCGCGTGGAGCTGTCGGCGGCGGATGCACTGCAGGCGACGGCGGCACAGATGCGGACCGCGCTGGAGGAATATCACGGGGAGGTCGAGGCGCACGACGACGGCCGCGAGTCGGCGATCGTGCGGGCGTTTGTCGAGCGGGTGCGGCGCGACGCGGCCGACGAGACGCGGGCGGCCCGTCACGCGGACGAGTTCGAGGCGGCGCTGGCCAGGGTGCGCGGCGACCGGCGGACGGAGTGGCTGCGATGGACGAACGCGCAGACGCAGGTCGACGCAGTGATGGAGGTCGCGAAGGGCCTGCGGCGAATCGGGCTGGAGAGCCTGTCGCTGCGAGACGAGGTGCGACGGTATCTGCTCACATGGGTGGAGGCGCGAGCGGCGGCGCGGGGCGGTTCGGCGGGGCGGCCGACGGCTGCGACCGGCATCGATAAGGCCGCGCCCGGCGGCGATGCGGAGGAGACACGCCATGAGTGATGTCACACAGGAGCTGGATCGGCTGGTGGGGCGACTGGAGGCGTTGGCCGGGGGCGCCGACGACGCGCCGCCGGATGCGATCACGCGCGAGCGGACGTCGCCGGTGCGGCGGACGGCCGTGCAGTCGCTTCGCGAGGCGCCGGAGATCGTCGCGTTTCGCGGCGAGTTGATCGACGGGCTGATCCGCACCGACACGGCCAACCGGCTGCTGCGGCTGGTGGCGCTCCTGGTGGAGAGGCTGATG
>CAZTVU010000107.1:11381-15191 GCA_964617025.1 uncultured Planctomycetales bacterium
TGGCGCCTCTGGTGGGGATCCCGCTGACGGCGATCACATGGTACCTGCGGGCGATTCGGGAGCAGCAGACGGCGGGCCTGGCGGAGCTGGTGCACCGGATCGAGCGTGCGGAGCAGGCGATTCGGGAGCTGGCGCGGTCGGTGAGCGAGATCGAGAGGGACTTCACGACGAAGGAAGAGTGGCTTCGGGAGTCGATGCACGCCCGGCAGCAATTGGAGCGCCTCACGGAGGCGACGACGCGGGTGCAGACGGCGATGGAGGATCCGCCCGGCGCGGCGGCGCTGGCGTCGGAGCTGGCGCGGATGACGGGGGCCGTGGCGCACCTGGCGGACCGAATGACGGGACGGTGAACCGGGTGAAGGGGAGTTGCGAATCATGTCCGGGAACGGGGCGAGGCAGATCAAGCGTGTTCGCAGCGAGATGCTGGTGGCGTTGAAGCTGTTGTACCCGGCGGCGATGCAGGGGGAGCAACTGCTTCGGAGCCTGCTGGCGGTCTTTCCGCAGTTGGAATGGGACCAGATGCGAAAGGACCTGGCGTATCTGTGCGACAAGGGCTATGTGCAGCGGATCGTCGCGGACACGGAGCGGGACGAGCGGATGACGCCCTGGCGGAAGCGGTGGTTCCGGCTGACGCCGACGGGCGTTGAGATCGCCGACCACTGCGTGGTGGACAAGGCGCTGGAGGTGTGAGCGTACGGCGTCGTGCAGTGCCGGACGGAAACGTGTGAAAGTGAAAAAGTGGAAAAGTGAACAAACGCGGCGTGGGGCCGGGGTATAATGGTGGCGAGATCCGACGACCCGTGTTCGGGGAGCTTGCCGTGGCCGGCGTTTCACTCAAGGAGCTGCTGGGCGACAACACGATGCCCGCCGCACCGGAGCTGGTGCGGCGCGAGGGCGAGACGGGCGTTCGCTGCCTCGCGTGCGGGCACCGGTGCCTGATCCACGAAGGGCGTGCGGGCATCTGCCGCGTCCGATTCAATCGCGGCGGCGAGCTGCGGGTGCCCGCCGGCTACGTCGCAGGCCTGGCCGTCGATCCGATCGAAAAGAAGCCGTTCTACCACGCGTTCCCCGGGCGCGACGCGATGTCGTTCGGGATGCTCGGCTGCGACCTGCACTGCGCCTACTGCCAGAACTGGATCAGCAGCCAGACGCTCCGCGACGACCGGGCGATCACGATGCCGCGCTTCTGCACCGCCGCGCAACTGGTCGACCTGGCCGTGCAGCACCGCGCGCCGGTGATCGTCAGCACCTACAACGAGCCGCTGATCACCGCCGACTGGTCGGTGGAGGTGTTCAAGCTCGCGCGGCCGCGCGGGATCGTGTGCGGCTACGTGTCGAACGGAAACGCCACGCCGGAGGTGCTCGAGTTCATCCGCCCGTTCGTGGACCTGTACAAGGTCGACCTGAAGTGCTTCGACGACCGCCACTACCGGCAGCTCGGCGGCGTGCTGCAGAACGTGCTCGACACGATCCGCCGGCTGAAGGCGATGGGGTTCTGGGTGGAGGTGGTCACGCTCGTGGTGCCGACGTTCAACGACGGCGACGACGAGCTCCGGCGAATCGCGGAGTTCATCGCGTCGGTCTCGCCGGACATCCCCTGGCACTGCACGGCCTTCCATCCGGACTACAAGATGACCGACCCGCCGCCGACGCCCGTCGAGACGCTGCTGCGCGCATACGACATCGGGCGGGCCGCGGGGCTGCGGTTCGTGTATCCGGGCAACATCCCCGGGCGCGTCGGCGAGCTCGAGCACACGTTCTGTCCCGCGTGCAGGAGCCTGCTCATTCGGCGATTCGGGTTCTCGGTGCGGGAGAACCGAATGAACGGCGACCGCTGCCCCGACTGCGGGGCGGTGATCCCGGGCGTGTGGGAGGCGGCCGCGCCGAAGAAGAGCAGCGGCCCGTCGGTCCCGCGGCCGGTACGGTTGCCGTAGACATGATGGCGGGGGAACGCGTTGTCTTCGGTGCGTCAACGACCCTCGCCGTCCCTTCATGAAGGCTGATTCATACGCACCGTCAGTGACAACAGTCACGTCGGAGACGACCCTTTTTCAATTGCCTCTCGTTTCTCGATCTGGTATACTTCAAATACATTACATTCTTCAGCGGGGAATCCAATCACCCCGCGCGGGGCTGCGAGGCGCCTGTTGTGGGCACGCGGCGAATCAGGTGGCATCGACGGTTCGTCGAGAATGAGATATGGGTAGTGATCATCATCATCATCGTCGTCACCGACGGTGGTTCCGGCGTCTGAATGTTCGACTCGTGGTGATCCTGGCCGGCGTCGCGCTCCTGGTCGGCGTCGGCCTGGTGGGCGGGCACTACATTCGCAAGCGGATCGTCGCCCAACGGGAACTGGCCGCGGGCCTGGCCGCGGTCCAGCGGGAGGACTGGCCCTCGGCGTGCGATCACCTGCTGGGGTATCTGTCGAGATACCCCGACGACGTGGACATCCTCGAGAAATACGCGAAGGCGCGGCTCGCCATTCGCCCGCTGCGCGAGCAGAACGTCGGCGCCGCCATTGGCGCCTATCGGCAGCTCCTGCGCAACAAGCCCGGCGACGCCGCCGTCTGTGAGGAGCTGGCGAAGCTGTACTTCTCGATCGGCAACTACGTCGAGGCCGATTACGTTGCCCGGCAGCGGCTCGAGGCCGACCGGGACGACGTCCGCGCCGCCGTCTGGCGCGGCCGCTCGCTGGTCGCCCAGCGGAAGTTCGATCAGGCGATTGAGGTGATGTCGCAGTTCGTCGAGGCTCACCCCGATCAGATCGAGGTCTACGCGCTGCTGAGCGCCGCGTCGCTCCGGGACGGTTCCGAGAAGCACGTCGAGGAGTCGCTCAAGTGGCTCGACCGGGCCGTGGAGAGACTCCCGCAGTCGGCCGATGCTCGGGCTCGGCGGGCGCGGTTCCACTGGGCCGTTCGCAAGGATGCGGCCCGGGCGCGGGCCGACCTCGATGCGGCCGATGCACTTCCGACGGAAGACCCCCGCGTGTTGCTGGCCCTGGTGCAGGCGTGGCTGGACCTGGGCGAATCGAAACGGGCGGAGGCCAGGCTGGCCGCGCTGAAGAAACTCGACGACAAGGTCCTGGACGCATCCGAGATCGCGCCGGAGGACCTGGCTTTCCTGTCGTTGAAGGCCGAAGCGGACCTCGCCTGGCAGCGAAACGCCGCCAAGGAGGGCGTGGCGGTCGCCGATCGGGCGATGGCGACGTTGAAGGATGAGCGCCGCACCCTGTTTCTGCCGTATGCCGTCGAGTTGTACCTCGCCGACAACCAGGTGGACCGCGCCCAACAGTGCCTCGAGCGCTTCCGGGCCGATCTGGCCGGTGCCGCGGCCGGCGACCCGAACCGGCGGGACGCGGCGCAACAGGAGCAGCTCGCCCTGATGGAGGCCGTGCTGGCGAACGCCCGGGAGAATTATTACGCGGCGATCAACCGCCTTCAGCCGCTGGCGGCGGCACCCCGTAACCCGCACCTGTGGCGGGTCCTGGCCTTTGCGTACGAGCGGACCGGTCAGCCGCGCCTGGCGATTGGGGCGCTGGAGAAGTACACCGCGCATCGGCCGGGCGACCGGCGGGCGTCGATGGCGCTTGTGCGTCTGTGCGTGGCGAACGGCCTGGCGGCCCGTGCCCAGAGGATCGCGCAGGATCTCGAACGCGCCGATCCCGCTGACATCGAGGCGAAACTCGCGCGCATCAGCGCGACGATCGAGGGCGCGAGTTCGCTGTCGGAGACCGAGCGGGCGGCGCTGCTGCGCGAGCTGGATGACCTGGCGAAGGCCAATCCGCGCAACGGTCAGATCCGCCTGCAG
>CAZTVU010000108.1:0-14666 GCA_964617025.1 uncultured Planctomycetales bacterium
CGGAACACGGACCGGCCGCTGCCGGCGACGCTCCAGTTGGCCGGCGTGCTCGCCGAGATGGGCCAGGCGGATCGGGCGATCGCCGTCTGCCGGTCCCTCATCGAGGCCCAGCCGGCCGCCGCCTCGCCGCGCATCCTGCTGGCGAGGCTCGAGGCGAGGGCCGGCCGGGTGGCGGAGGCCGGGCAAACGCTCGAACAGGCCGTTGCGACCACCGCCGGCGAAGAGAGGATCGCCGCGACCAATGCGCTGGTCGGGTTTCTCGCGGTGAACGGCCGCCGGCCCGAGGCCATCGCCATCCTGAAGAAGGAGTGCGACCTGCGGCCGAACGATCCGCGGCCGCGCCTCGCGCTGCTGAACATGCCCGAGGTCCAGGGCGACGCGCCGTTCGCGCAGCAGCTCATCGAGCAGACGCAGCGAATCGAAGGCGAGCACGGCCTGCGGTGGCAGGTCGAGCAGGCGCGCCTCTGGCGTCGGAGCGATCAGTGGAAGGAGCGGCAGGAGCAGATTCGGGCGTTTCTGGAGCGAGGCATCGAGGGCGACCCGGCCTGGAGCCTGCCGGTGCTCGTCCTGGGGGATCTGTATGAGGCGCTGGGGAAGATCGACCAGGCCGAACGCGTCTATCGCCGCTTCGTGGACGCGTGTGCCGGCCAGCCGGGCCATGTGGCGGTCGCCGCGCGGCTGCTGGAGCTTCTGGAACGGCAGCGCCGGTTCACGGAGTCGGCCCGGATCCTGGAGCGGCTCCCCGGCAGTCCGGGCGTGCTCAGTCGCCATCGGGCGACGCTGGCCCTGGCGCGCGGGGAGCTGGACGCGGCCGTCGATGAGCTGAAGGAGCAGATCGCCGCCTCGCCGAACGACCTTGCGTCGCGCGTCGTCCTGGCGCGGCTCATGTACGCCCGCCACAAGGATGCCCGGGCAGCGCTCGAACTGCTGGACGATGTTTTGAAGCGCGCGCCCGAGGCGCTCTCGGCGGTGTCGACCAAGGCGATCATCCTCCAGGCGGAGGGCCGGAAAGACGAGGCCCTGGCGCTGGTCAACGCGGAGGTCGAGCGTCGGCAGGACTTCGGCGCCTACCTTCTCCGCGGCGAGTACTACGCGCTGACCGGCCGGCTCGACCTGGCGGAGAAGGACTTCGAGCGGCTTACGACGTTCGCGGACCTTGTCGAGCAGGGATACGCCCAACTGGGCGTCTTTCATCAGCGGTGCGGCCGGCCGGACGAGGCCCTCGCGGCCTGGCAGGCCGGGCTGGCGGCGAAGCCCCACAGCGTTGAACTCCAGCGGTTGCTGATTCGCGGCCTGGTGACGAGCTCGCAGCCCGCCCGGCAGCAGGAGGGCCGGGCGAAGCTCGATGAGTTCCTCAAGCGAGCGCCGAACGACGCGGACCTGCTCTCGCTGCGGGCGGCGATGTTGCTGGGCGAGGGTCGGCCGGAGGCGGTGCCGGAGGCCCTGGCGGCCTATGAGCGGGTGATCGAGATCAACCCGCGCGACGTGGCCGCGCATCTGATGTTGATCCGCCACGCCGCCGCCGAGGGGAACCTGTCGCGGGCGAACGATCTGGCGAAGCGGGCGCTTCGGCAGAACCCGGACGGCCTGGATCTGCTCCTCATCCGGGCGGAGATCGAGAATGACCTGGGCAACCGCCCGGCCGCTCAGGAACTGATCCAGGCCGTGCTGGCCATCCACCCGAAGAACCTCCCGGCCCGCGGCCTCCAGTTCCGCATGGCCATGCGGGCGGGCAGACTCGACGAGGCCGAGGCGATCGCCGCCGACGCGCTGAAGATCGCCCCCGACAGCGAAGACGCCCTGCTGTGGCACTGCCAGGTCCTGCGGGGTCGCAACCGGCCGCAGCAGGCGATCGAGAAGCTCGAGGCCGCTCGCCAGGGCGAGGCGGGCCGCGGCCGGCTGCGCACGCTGCTGGCGCTGGTCGAGCTCTATCAGGCCGCGGCCCGTCTGCAGGAGGCCGAGAAGCTCGCCCCCGATTCCCCCGACGTGTTCCTTGCGCGGATGCAGTGGATCGCCGGCGCGAAGCGATACGACGACCTGGTGCTCGCCGTCGTCGAGCGCCGGCGGAAGTACCCGGATGATCCGCGCATCCTGCTGGCGGCCGCGCAGCTCCTCGCGGCCGGCGGCGCGGAGCAGTATATGCGCGAGGCGGTCCCGCTGTACGAGCGGGTCGCGGCGATGAATCCGGCGCGCGTCGAGGCGATCTGGGGGGTGGCGGCCGGGGCCCACGTGCTCGGCGACCTCGACAAGGCCGAGAAGAACTACCGGCGCCTGCTCGAACTGGCACCGAACCACCAGGATGCGCTGAACAACCTCGCCTGGATCCTCTGCGAGGACCGCAAGAAGCCGCAGGAGGCGCTCGAGCTGGCGCGCAGGGGCGTGTCCGCCTACCCGAACGACCCGCACCTGCTGAACACGCGGGGCGTGATCTACTTCCGGCTCAACTCGCTCGCGGAGGCCAAGTCCGACCTTGAGAAATGTCTCGAATTGTCGGCGGCCCTCCCCTCGACCCGGGCCAAGACGCTGCTGTACCTCGGCCGGATCCACACCCGCCTCGGCGAGACGGCTTTGGCGCACGCCAAGCTGGATCAGGCCCTCGTCATCGACCGGCAGAACAAGGTGCTGACCGATGACGAGCGGGCTGAGGCCGAGAAGATGCTGAAGACGGCGACGCCCTGACGCGCGCAGCGCCCGCCCGCAGGATTTGTTCGACCTCATCGGGAACCGCCGCCGGGGCGGTGCGTCCAATCCTCCGTTGAGTTCCATCGGGCTGGATGAGTACCGGGAGGTTCGTCATGAGTCCTTGCGCGCGGAAGGTCGGAATCTTTACCCTTGTTCCCGTACTGCTCGGTCTGGGGATGCCCGGGGCGGGCGTGATGTTTGGCGATGACGTGATCATGGCCCCGGACGGGGGCCGGCTCGACGCCGTCGACACGGACGGCAACGTCGTGGGCCCCTGTCCCCTGAGGCACACCGACGTCCATGTCGAGATCGCCGGCTTTCTCACGCGGGTCACGGTCAGACAGACCTACCACAATCCCTATCCGAACACGATCGAGGCGGTCTACACGTTCCCGCTCAGCCACCGCGGCGCCGTCGACCGCATGATCATGACGATCGGCGACCGCACCGTCGTCGGCGAGGTCCACGAGCGATCGCGGGCCCGGGCGATCTACGAGGCGGCCCGGGAGAGCGGTTACGTCGCGAGCCTGCTTGAGCAGGAGCGGCCGAACATCTTCACGCAGTCCGTCGCCAACATCGAGCCGGGCGCAGAGGTAATCGTCGAAATCGGTTACGTCGAGCTGCTCGATGCCCGGGAGGGCACATACCGCTTCACGTTCCCCATGGTCGTCGGGCCTCGCTACATCCCCGGCTCGATGCAGACCCCCGCCGCCGCCCTACCGGCGCCGTTCAAGCCTCGGCACGGCCTCCTCCTGCTCTGCCCGGCCAAGCTGTCCGTCGGCCGGCAAGGCGACGTCAGCCGGCTCGGCACGCTCCAGACCGGCAAGCTCGATGCCCTGCTGCGGGCCGCGACGCCGATCAACGCCCCGGACTCGCCGACCGCCCCGCTCTGGTATCAATTCGAGGCGGCGTACCCGGATGGCTCGAAAGAAATCGGCTCGCTGCACACCGACGGCACCGGCCAGATCAACGGCCGCTGGTTCTACAGCGATCCCAAGGCGACCAAGGACATGGGCACCGGCTTCGCCCCCGACACCGACCAGGTGCCGGACGCCAGCCGGATCACGCCCGAGCCGGTCCGGCCCGGCAAACGGGCCGGCCACGACATCAGCATGCGGGTCACGCTGGACACCGGCGGACCGGGCATCGCCGAGCTGAAGTCCGAGCTGCACGAGATCCTCGAGACGCAGAAGGTGGCTCGCGACGACGGCCTGCCGCGCCGCGTGACCGTGGAGCTGAAGAAGGAGATCGAGATCCCCAACCGCGACTTCGTGCTCACCTGGCGGCCGACCGCCGACGCCATCCAGGAGGCGACCTTCACCCACACCGGCCCGCACGGCCGCTTCTTCACGCTCATCCTGCAGCCGCCGGCCCGCGTGGCGGAGGCCCAGGCCGTCCCGCGGGAGCTGATCTTCGTACTGGACACGTCCGGCTCGATGAGCGGCTTCCCGATCGAGAAAGCCAAGGAGGTAATGCGGAAGCTGATCGACACGATGGGGCCGCAGGACACGTTCAACCTGATCACCTTCTCCGGCGACACGAGCATCCTCTGGCCGCAGCCGCTGCCGGGGACCCCGGAGAACATCGCCGCCGCCCAGCAGTTCCTGGCGACGCGCCGGGGCGGCGGCGGCACGGAGATGATGAAGGCGATCGACGCGGCCCTCGTCCAGACGGTGCGGAACCGGCCCGTCCGGCCGGTCCGCATCTGCTGCTTCATGACCGACGGCTACGTCGGCAACGACATGGCGATCATCGACGCCGTCCGCAAGAACGCCGGCACGACGCGGGTGTTCAGCTTCGGGATCGGCAACAGCGTGAACCGCTATCTGCTCGACGGCATGGCCCGGGCCGGTCGGGGAGAGGCCGAATATGTCCTGCTGCACGGCGACGGCGACGCGGCCGCCAAGCGCTTCGCCCGGCGGATCCAGACGCCGGTGCTGACGGATGTGTCGCTCGCCTTCAGCGACGGGCTGAAGGTCAGCGACCTCATGCCGCACCAGGCGCCGGACCTGTGGGACGCCCGGCCGCTGGTGATCCACGGCCGATATGCCGCGCCGGGCCGGGGCACGGTGACGATCCGCGGCGTGACGGGCGCCGGGCCGTTCGAGCGGACGGTCACGCTCGACCTGCCGGCCGAGCAGCCGGGGCACGATGTGATCGCGACGCTGTGGGCCCGGGAGAAGGTCGAGTACCTGATGAACCAGGACCTCGCCGCCGCCCAAAACGGGCAGTTCCCCGACGAGCTTCGCCAGGAGGTCATCCGGCTCGGCGAGGAATACCGCATCATGACACAGTTCACGCGCTTCGTCGCGGTCGAGAAGACCCGCGTGACGATCGGCGGCAAGCCGCAGCTCGTCGCCGTGCCGGTGGAGATGCCGCAGGGTGTCAGCTACGAGGGCGTCTTCGGACCGACGGGCACGCTGAGCGAGGAGCTCGTCAAGGGCATGGCCATCACGGAAACGCGCGCGGTCGAGGAACTCGCCGCCAAGGATCTTGTCAGGCGGACGCGCGGCCTCGCCGAAAACGTACCCGCGGCCGCGGCCCCGCTCGGCCTTCCGGCGCAATCGAGTGCCCTCCTTTACTCCGCGGCCGAATCGGCTGACGCGGGCATCTGGGGCGGCGTCGGTCGCTCAAGCGCCCGGTACGGCGGCGCCTTCTTCGACGTCGCTTCGCGGCGGGGATCTGTCCGCGCGGCCGGCATTGGCCCGTCGTCGGCTGGGCAAGGGCAACTGCATCACAGTCGAGCGTTGCGTTCGGCACCGCCACCGCCGCCGGCCGTCGACGCCGGTCCGGAAACCAAGCCGGCCGATCCGAAGGCGGTCGAGGCGCAGCGCCTGGCGGCCGCGCTGCAGGGTGCCCACGGCGACATCACGCCGCACCGCATGGCCCTGGGCATCGCCCGCCTCGTGGCCGATCACAGGGTGGACGAAGCCCGAAAGCTGGCCGCGGAACTCGTCGCTCGCTACCCCGACTACAAGATCGGCGCACAAATGCGCGACGTACTCGCCGACCGGAAGCTCAAGCCCGATCGGCGGGACGCGCGCATCCAGGCCCTGGCCTTCGACGCCCGCAAAGCGATCGAGGAGGCGATCCGGCTCGGGCAGATCCGTGCGCGCGTCGATGACCGTCTGTTCCGGTTCCTCACCGATCCGGTCGGCAAGGCCCCGCCGTCCGGCCTCCAGATCAAGGGCGACGGCGTGCGGGTGAGCGTCCTGGTCCGCACGCTCGACGACGCGACCCGCAACGCCCTCGCGAAGGCGGGCCTGAAGATCGAGGCCGCCGTGCCCGCGTCGAGCTTCGTGGTCGGTGTGCTGCCGAAGGACCGGCTCGCGACCGTGGCCCTTCGCGAGGAGGTGCGGAAGATCGACGCGGTCCTGACGGAGTAGGCTCCGTCGTTGCTTGCCGCGACGGCGGGAAAGCGAGAAAGCGAAAAAAGCCTTCGGGGAGCCGTATCGGGAGAAGATCCTTGGTGCGGTAGTGAGTTCACCACGGGATCAGACGTTTTTCGATGATATCGCCCGATTTCCTGCGCGCCCGACACGCTTCTCCAGCGACGATCCCACCGCGCCTGTGCGTCTCCGGACATTCGCTTCGCGCTATCCATCGTCCGTCGGTGGTTGTGGACTGCGGTGGCAACGCCACCGCTTTGGCTCAGACGGTCCGCCGAACGTCATCCCGTCCCAGGGAAGGCGGCAGCAAGGCCGGCGCACTTCGGAGCACGCGGGTCGCGCCGCGGAAGACGGGCGGGACTGCCGGCGCCCAGGCCGGGCTCGGAAGAGGGCTTATCGACACAGCCGCGCAAGTCGGGGTCTTCGGGTCGCGGCCGTAGCCGCCCTCGGACAGGTACGGGGGCCCCGCGAACGCCCGGGCCTCGGAGGTTCTGCGTGGCCGAGGCTTGAGCGTCCTGGACGTGCGGGCCGGGCCCTCGGCGCCCGCGGGCGTCGCTCGCGAATTCTGCCGGCGCGGAACGCATTTCCCAGGTTTGCGACGACTTTGCCGAGACCTAACGTGGTTTTTGCGCAAGGTTCAGCAAAGCCTTGCGCCCGCGACGCACACTCCCCATCGGTTCAACCGCTGTTCGCCGGTTCGCGGATGCGGGTGCGGCGAGGAGGCCGAAATGCGAAAAAGAAGGATGCTGATGATCGGCGGGGCCGTCGTGGTTCTCTCGGCGGGCGTCCTTGTGGCGCTTCCGGATATCGTCGCCCTGCTGAAGACCTACGAGATCCACGGCACGATCACGTGGATTGATTACGGCCGACGTGAAGCCTCCCTCGAGTTCAAGCATCCGCGGTCGGGCTTGCTGCGCGAAACGACGCGACCCGTGCCGCCGGACTGTCCCATCACGCTGGGCGGCTCTCCGGGCAGACTCGAGGACCTGCGCGTGGGAGACCGCGTGACGGTCCGCGGCAAGTGGAATCGTCGCACCAAGGAGGTGCGCATCCTTGCCATCGCGCGGGATCAGGTCGCACAGAATTCGGCGGCCGCCGTCGCCACCCTGACGACGCCCTGATGAAGGTTCTCAGGCCCCGACGGGGCGACCGACGCCCGTACGATCATGACTGTTCCACTGCCGGCCAAACGCCGATTCGCGCTGGTTGCCGTCGCGCTGGCGGGTTGCGCGGGCGCGGCCACCTGGGTCTTCCGGGAGCCGCCGGTCGGGCCGATCTATGACGGCCCGATGGTGCAGTTGCTCCGGCCCGATGGTTTCACGCTGACCTGGCGGGCGCAGGAACCGCAGGGGCTTGAAGTGCGCCTTCGCGGCGACTCCGAGGACGCGGAGGTCGTGGTCCCCGTCACGATCGCCGACCGCTGCCGCGCCAGCGTGGCCGGTCTGCGCCCCGCTTCACGTTACCGGTACACGATACGCCGATGCGGCCATGACGGCGCCGTGCTGGCCGAAGGGCAGACGCGGACGGCGCCCGAACGCGGCGGTCCCTTTCGTTTTCTCGCGTTCGGGGACAGCGGATCGGGCAATCGCGTTCAGTACAGGCTGGGCTCGCTTATGAGCGAGTACGACGCGGATGTCGCGGTGCACACCGGGGATATCGTGTATCCCGACGGGGCGCTGCAGAATTATCGGCGGAAGTTCTTTCTTGCCTATGGGGACCTTCTCCGGCGGACGGCGATCTATCCGACGCTGGGCAACCATGATGTGGACGACAACGGCGGGGAGGGCATGTTCCGGAACTTCGAGTTGCCGTCGAACGGTCCCCCGGGTACGCGGACCGGGGAGTACTACTGGTTCGACATCGGCGACGTCCGTTTCGTGTGTCTGAACAGCAACACCCCGTTCCAGCGGCTCGGACAGGGGGTGGCGGAGTGGCTCAATCACGTGCTGGGCGACGCCGCCGACCGCTGGAAGGTCTTGTATTTCCACCACCCTCTCTACACGAGCGGCGACCACACCGCGCGGGGCTCGTTCCGGCAAATCATTCTGCCGGTGCTGGATCGGTGGCATGCGGAACTCGTCCTCGTCGGCCACAACCACGCCTACGAGCGCTCGCGGCCGCTGCGAGCCGGGCAGGTCGTCGGAGACGGGGAAGGCACCGTCTATATCACCACCGGCGCCGGCGGCGGGAACCTGCACCGCTTGCGCATGCCGTTCGACGGACTCGCCGCCCGAAACGATGCGAAACACAGCTTCACCGTCGTCGACGTGACATCGGCCTGCCTGACCGTTCGGCAGGTGGCCGTCGACCGCGAAGAGCTCGACCGCTTTGAGATCCACCGATCCACGACGGAACGACATGACTGACACGACGACCTCCCCGGGCGAACAGGGCCTCTGCGGAGCCGCGGGCATTTCGTTTCGGAAGGCCCTGCTGCTGATCGCGGCCTACGCCGCCGCCGTGTATCTGCCGTTTCTGGGCTCCGGTCGGACGTTGACGCGGCATGAGGTCATCGTGACGTTGCCGGCGCTTCACATGCTTCGGGAGGGTCACTGGCTGGTGCCGCAGTACGCGGGCCAGATGTGGGTGGACAAGCCGCCGCTGATCAGTTGGTTGACGGCGTTGTCCTTTGCGTTGTTCGGCGTAAGCGAATTCGCGGCTCGCCTGCCGGCGGCGCTCAGCGCGATCGGGCTGTGCGTGCTGGTCGCGGTGGTGGCACGGCGTTTCCTGGGGACTTCCGCGGCGCTATGGGCCGGCGGCATCCAGGCGACGAGCGTCTACATGTTCATGCAGGGACGCCTCGGCGAGATCGACATGCCGCTGACGCTCATCCTGGCCGGGGCGCACTCGGTGCTCCTGTGGCATTGGGGGTCGGGACGAACCGATCTGCCCCTGTCGGCAGCGGCGGCCTTTCACGTGCTGGCGGGCCTCGGCCTTCTGGCCAAGGGGCCCGTGACGGCGGCCTTGCTGGGCAGCGCGATCCTGTTGTTCTGCGCGTTGCGCCGGTCGGTGCGTCCGTTGGCGTCGCTCGTCGCGACGCCGGCCGCGCTGCTCTTTCCGGTCGTGGGGCTGTCCTGGTACGTCGCCGTCTGGGGCACGGTCGGCTCGCCGGCGTGGGACCGCTGGTACTACACGAACGTGGACCGCTTCGCCGGCGCGCACGTGCAGGGGACGCAGTCGCCGCTCGTCTATCTCGCGGCCATTCCGTGGATGACGCTGCCCGGATGCATTCCCCTGGTGATTCGCGCGCGGCGCGTCCTGGCCGAGGCCCGACAGCCCGACAACCATTTCCAGCGATATCTCTGGGCGTGGTTCCTCGGAGGCCTGGTCGTGCTTTTCGCCTCCGCCATGAAGCACAAGCACTATTGCATTCCGGTGCTTCCGCCGCTTTCCCTCCTCGCCGCCAAGGTGATCGTCGAGGATCTGCCCCGCTATCCGGCCCGGCTCCGGCGTCTCGTGCTGCCGGGGTTTGCGGCCGCCCTGGTTCCGTTCGCCCTCGTCGGGGGCGTGGCGATTCCGCGCCAGGACCGCCAGGCGCCGACGATCGACTTTGTGCGCGAGGCATCGGCCCGCGTGCCGCCGGAGGAAACCCTGCACGTGGTCGGACTGGCCCAGTCGGCGGCCTACGCCTACATCAAGTGCCGCTGGCGCGGATACAACAGCCTCGGGCCGTTCCAGCAGACGATCGAGCAGGCCGGGACGCGACCGTTATGGGTCCTCACGCAGAGTCGGCATCTGGCCGCCGCCCGTTCGATGGCGCTGCAATGGGAAATCGTGGCCCGGGAACGACCGCGGCCCCGCTGGCCGGAGTCGGAGACGCTGGTTCTCTGTCGCGTGCGGCGAAGTGCGGCGGCGTCCGCTTCGGCCGCCACCCGGGGCTACCCATGAGCGAGGGCAACGACGATTTCCCGCGGGGGGGCGCTTCGCGCGATTTCGCGCGCGGGCCTTCGCAAGAGGACGAGGTGTCGGAGAAGGTGCCGGATCCGTCCGTCGGGGCCGGCCGTCGCTACGGCGCCGCCCTTGCCGCGATCCTGATCGGCACGGCGGCGATGGCGTTCTACCGGCTGGACGGCGGGGCGGAATTCGACCCGACGGACGCATGGGTGGCGCAGACCGCGCGCGAGATGCGGGAACGGGGCGACTGGATCGTGCCCCACTTCGCCGGCGAGCCGTTTCTCCAGAAGTCTCCCGGACCCTACTGGGCGGTGATTGCCGTCGCCTGCCTTCGCGGCACCCCTGTGGACGTCGTGTCCACGCGGGCGCCGAACGCCGTCGCGGCGGTGATCCTGGTCGGGGTCGTGTTCGGCCTGGCCCGTGCCGTGGCCGGCCCGCGCGCCGCCGTATTCGCGGGCCTGGCGACGGCCTCCAGCCTGTTCATCCTGTACTGGTCGCACCGGGGTAACGCGGAGCTCATGCTGACGTGCCTGACGTCCGTTTCGCTGGCGTGCTTCTGGATCGGCGGGCGGGGCTCCCGGCGGGGCTGGCGACGCGGCGCGCTCTGGACGACGGCGTACTTGGCGGCCGGCGCCGCCATGCTCTACAAGATGCCCATGCCGGTCGCGTGCGTCGGCGTGCCGGCGCTGGGCTATGTGCTGGTGCGAAGGCGATGGGACCTGCTGCGAAGCGGATGGCACCTGCCCGGGATCGCGGTCTTCCTGGCGGTTTGGCTGCCGTGGTTCATTGCCGTTTGCCGACGCCAACCGATGGCGCTCGCGAAGTGGCGGGTCGAGTTCCTGGACCGCTTCACGGGCGACCTTCCGAACGTCGAGGCCAACAAGCAGTGGTTCTTCTACCTGCTCTACCTTGTGCCGCCTCTGCTCTTCTGCCTGCCGTCTTCGCTGTCGCTGCCGCGGGCGGTGGCAGGTGCGCTTCGGCGCGACGACCGGCGCGACCGGGACGGGATGCTGTTCCTGGCCATCTGGTTCTTCGGCCTGCTGGCCTTCTTCACGGCGTCGACGGGCAAGGAGATTCGCTACTTCCTGCCCGCCCTTCCGCCGCTCTTCGTCCTGCTGGGCTGTGAGCTGGCGGACTTCTTCGACCCGCGCCGGCCTCCGCGACCGGCCCGCGACCGGTGGGGCGCCGTCGCGTTGACGACCCTGCTGCCGGTCGCGCTGATCGCCGGCGGGTTTGCCCTCCATCACTGGCAGCGCCGCTATCAGTATGTGCCGTGGGAATCGCTGCGGTCCGCGTATGCCGTGACCGCGCTGATCCTGGCCGCGGGTCTCATCGCTGCCGCGTGGTTATATCGGTCGCGGCGGGAGCACGCGGCGTTCGGCGCGATCGCCGCCACGATGGCGGCCACGTGGCTTTGGGCCTGGCCGCGGTTGATGCCGCTGATGGTGTCTCAGGCGCCGGCCCGCGACTTCGCCGCGCAGTTGAACGGGCTGCCGGCGTCGTATCGTCAGCACCTCCGAAACGTCGGATTTCACGACCCCCGCGTGATCTGGTGGACGGACCTGCGCTATCCCCGCGTGTACGACCAGCTTCGCCTCCTGGAGGAGCAGGGCGGGCGGCGGTCGCTGGAGTACGAGCGGCGTCGCGTCGGCGAGGAGATGGTTCGGCTGCTGGAAAAGCCCGTTCCGGTCTTGCTGGTGGCCATGCGGTCGGACTACGTGCTGTTCATGACCGAGGCGCGGCGCGAGGCGGAGCGCCTCGGCAGGCCGATGCCGCCGACATACCTCTGGATCCAGACGCGAATCGGCCCCAGGCATCATCACCAGGTCGTCTTCGCCAACATCCCGCCGCCGTGGCCGGAGCCGCCGCTTCGGCCGCCCAGCGAAGCCCTGCGCCGTGCCGAAACCCGCCCGCGGCGTTGACGTCCTCGCCGTTGTGGCCGGGATGCACTGAACTGTATGCTGGAAGAGAGGCCGGCGAGGCGCCTTGAGGTAGGCCGGCGAGGCGCCGGCCCTACTCTGGCGCCGGCCCTACTCTGGCGCCGGCGCTACTGTGGTGCCGACGCCCTCGTCGGCAATTCGGCCGAGACGCGGGTTGCGAAGAAGCAGGAGGGGTCGGCGGAAGGCGGAGGGGCATACTCCGGTGAGGCGTCAACATATTGGTGAGCAGTTGCCAGTTCGGAGTGAAGAGTTGCGAGTTGCAAACAGCGAGCCCCCGACGCGAGCCGGGGGTTGTGGAGACAACCGCGGCAACGTTGAATAGGCGAAGAGCGACGAAGGAAACGGATAGCCGTTGAGTCGGCGGACATGGCCGGCGAGGCGCCTTGAGGTAGGCCGGCGAGGCGCCGGCCCTACTTTGTCGCCGGCGCTACTGTGGCGCCAACCGTACCGCGGTGCCGGCCGTACTATCGTCGACAGAGGACTTCATGGTCATCATCGACGGGTCCTTCGGCGAGGGCGGGGGGCAGATCCTGCGAACATCGCTGGCCCTGTCGCTGGTGACGGGCACGCCGTTTCGCATCGACCGCATCCGCGCCGGCCGGCCCCGACCCGGGCTCATGCGGCAGCACCTGACGGCGGTGAAGGCCGCCGCCGAGGTCGGGCGGGCACAGGTCGCCGGGGCCGCGATCGGCTCGGCGCGGCTCGACTTTATCCCCGGGGCCGTGGTGCCCGGCGAGCACCGCTTCGCCGTCGGCACGGCCGGCAGCACGATGCTCGTGCTCCAGACCGTCCTGCCGCCCCTGTTGCGGGCGGCGGGGCCGTCGTCGCTGGTCCTCGAAGGCGGCACACACAACACCCACGCGCCGCCGTTCGACTTCGTCGCCCGGACGTTCCTGCCGCTGATCGGTCGCCTGGGCCCGCGGGTGACGGCGACGCTCGAGCGCCCGGGTTTCTACCCGGCCGGCGGCGGCCGCGTCCGCGTCGAGATCGAGCCCGCCGGGGACCTGCGGCCGTTCGATTTGATCGAGCGCGGACCGATCCGCCGGCGGCTCGTCCGCGGCGTGGTGGCGGGCCTGCCGCGTCACATCGCCGAGCGGGAGGTGTGGACCGTCATCAAAGCGCTCGACTGGGAGAAGGCCGACGGCGTCGTCGAGGAGCTGCCGCCAGAGTGCGGCCCCGGCAACGTTGTCATGATCGAGCTGGAGAGCGACGCCCTGACGGAGGTCGTCACCGGCTTCGGCGAGCGGGGCGTCCGCGCGGAGGAGGTCGCGCGCTTCTCGGCGTGCCCGAGCGACGCGGAGGAGGAGGTCGCGCGCCGGGCGGCGGATGAGGTCCGGCGATACCTCGCGGCCGACGCGCCCGTCGGCGAGCATCTCGCGGACCAGTGGCTGATTCCGCTGGCGCTGGCCGGCGGGGGGGCGTTCCTCACCGGGCCGCTGACCGATCACGCGACCACGAACATCGAGGTGATGCGTCGGTTCCTCGACGTCGACGCGGCGGTGGAGGAAGTTTCGCCGTCGCGGTGCCGCGTGCGGATCGCGCCCGTTCAGATCGGCTCGTAGTAGAAGTTCCGGCGGCGCGGCTCCCAGCCGGCGTCGGCGATCAGGCGCCGGATTTCGGGCTCGGTCAACCGGTACGTCGTGCCCGCGGCGGAGACGACATTCTCCTCCATCATCACCGAGCCCATGTCGTTCGCCCCGAAGAACAGGGCGAGCTGGCCGATCTTCGGCCCCTGCGTCACCCAGCTCGACTGGATGTTGGGGATGTTGTCGAGGAAGAGCCGCGCGATCGCCAGCGTCCGCAGGTACTCGTACGCCCCGGCCAGTGCGAGGTGCTCGCCGTCGGGCTCCGGCCGGGACGCGGGCGCGTCCGTCCCCCCCACGCCTTCGGCCGATCCTTCGCGGTGTCGCTCCGGACCGGCGACCGGCAGCGGCTTTACACGGCCCAGCGGCGTACCCTCCGGCTGAAACGTCCAGCAGATGAACGCCGTGAACCCGCCCGTCTCGTCCTGAAGGTCGCGGATGCGCTGGAGGTGCTCGATCCGCTCGGCGAGCGTCTCGATGTGGCCGAACATCATCGTGATGCTGGTCCGCATGCCGATGCCGTGCGCCTGGCGCATCACCTCAAGGTACTCGTCCGTACGCGTCTTGCCCCGGCTGATCCGGTCGCGGACGCGATCGACGAGGATTTCCGCCCCGCCGCCGGGGATCGAGTCGAGCCCCGCCTCCCGCAGGCGCAGCAGGACGTCGCGGATCGGCATTCCGAACACCCGGTGAAACGCGAAGATCTCCGGCGGGCTGAAGGCGTGCACGTGGATCCGCGGGAAGCTCCGCTTCACGAAGCGCATCAGGTCGAGGTACCAGTCGAAGCCGAGGATTTCCGGCGGCACGAGGCCCCCCTGCATCAGGATCTGCGTGCCGCCGATGTCGACCAGCTCCTGGATCTTCCGGCCGATGTCGTCGAAGCTCAGCACGTAGCCGTCGGGCAGGCCGGGCCGGCCCCGCACGCCGGGCGGGTCCGCCTTGAAGTTGCAGAACGTACATTTCGCCGTGCACCAGTTGGCGTAGTTGATGTTGCGATCGACGACGTACGTGCGGTACGGCTCCGGGTGCAGCCGGCACGAAAACGCGAAGGCCCGCTCGCCCAGGTCGTGGATCGACGCGTGGCGGTAGAGTTCCAGGGCCTCGCCCGCCGACAGCCGCGCGCCGACCGGCGAGGGCGGCGGGGCGTGAGCGATGACGTCGGCCGGGTCGCTCACGTG
>CAZTVU010000108.1:14738-15165 GCA_964617025.1 uncultured Planctomycetales bacterium
GCGTGAGCATATACCGAATGTGGCGGGTCAGATACGCCTCGGCCAGTTCGGCGGGCCAGCCCAGCGGCGGCCCGTGCTGACGGGCCAGCCGCGACGCCGCGGCGACCCCCGCATCCCGCGCCGCCGACAGCCGCCGGGCTAGCCGGTTCCAGTCGCGTCCGGCCTTTGCCGCCCAGACGGCGAAGACGAACGGCAGGCCCGTCAGGTCTTTCCATGCCGCGCCGAGGTCGAGCTCGTGCGGGAATCCGACGGGGCGCCGTGACACCACCTTGTCGCCGATCAGCAGCACGGCGTCCAGTTCGGCGGCCAGGCGGTAATCCGTAAGCGGGACAAACCGCGCCGCCAGGCGGTGCTCCGCAAGCAGGACTTTCAGGAGGTTCACGCTCGTGAGCGACGCCGGGTCGCAATGGACGGCGCGCACCTCGTT
>CAZTVU010000109.1:0-2303 GCA_964617025.1 uncultured Planctomycetales bacterium
GTTAAAGGCACGTTGAAACCGCGCCGTCGCGATGAGCTGCATCGTACGGGTGATCTTCCGGATGTTCTGAACGGCCTTCCGACGTTTGACGATTGCTTTGGCCTTGGCCACGGGGCTGTCTCCGTCGGCCGGTGCACCACGGATGCATCACGACCGGTCGCGTATGATACGCATCGGGCGGACTCAAGCCAAGGGGACGGGGGCCGGGGTCATGAAGCGGCCTGTAACCCGATGAAAATGGGGCTCCGGCTTTTCGGCGTCCGGCGGCTTGACGCGGCGTCCGAAATGCCGGTATACTACCAAAAGCGTTAGTGCGCGGTTGCGCATTAACTTTTGTTCGATACGAAGTTGCCGTTTGCCGATCGCCGCTGGCGCAAGAGGCCGTCGGGCGCTACGACCGCGGCGCAGGCAACGGGCAGAAAGGAGATCCCTTAACAGGCTGATCCCACGGCACAGTGTGGGAACTCAAAGGGCGTGCGCTCTCGAGCGGCTGGATGTGATAGCGACCGGCGGATGCGATCGGTGAATCGCGCAGGCCGGTTTGAACGGACGAGACCTGTGGACGGATCAGGTAACCGTGTGACGAACGGGCGTTGGGCCTGCGGGAAAGGCCCGATCGCCGAGGAGTGAGACGCTGCTCCGAATCACCAGGAACTGACACAGCCACAGAATCCCTGACTGAAACCCAGCACCCGTCTCCGTGGCGGCCGTGCCGCCGGCGCCGTTTGATGCCCATATCGTTTCGCTGGGGTCCCTCTTGAACCAGGGTAAAGGTGACATATGGGACTGCTGCATCTGGCGGCGGTCTCATCGGGAGAGGCGATCGCGATTGCGGTCGTCGCCCTGCTGATCGGCATGGGCATCAGTTACGGCCTGGCGAGCTTGCGGGCGCAGTCCAAGGTCGGTCTCGCCAGGAAGCAGGCCGAGCAGTTACTCGATGAGGCCAGGGAAAAATCAAAGAACCTTGTTGAACGGGCACATCTGGAGGCGAAGGAAGAGGCGATCAAGCTGAAGGAGTCGATTGAAGAGGAGCTTGCGGCAACCCGGGCGGAGCTGAAGGAGCAGGAGCGGCGGCTCTCGAAACGGGAGGACAATCTCGAAAAGAAACTCGACGCCCTGAACTCGCAGCAGCGTGCCCTCGAGACGCAGGAGCGGCACCTGCAGGAGCGCGACAAGTCCCTGGCGGCCAAGGACAAGGAGGTCTCGGAGATCATCCGCCAGCAGCGAGAGCAGCTCCTGCGGATCGCGGGCATGGGTATGGAAGAGGCCCGCGAGCTGCTCCTCTCGCGCATCGAGCAGGAGGTCGAGCACGAAGCCGCCACCATCATCGAGAAGGCCGTCTCCGAAGCCAAGGACACCGCCGAGGAGAAATCCCGCGAGATCATCATTACCGCCATCCAGCGCTATGCCGCCGAACACACCAGCGACCACACGGTCAGCGCGGTGGACATCCCTTCAGACGACATGAAGGGTCGTGTTATCGGCCGAGAGGGCCGGAACATCCGGGCGTTCGAGAAGGCTACGGGTGTCGATGTCATCGTGGACGACACGCCCGGCGTCGTCGTCGTCAGCGCGTTCGACCCCGTCCGGCGCGAGGTCGCCCGCCTATCCTTGGAAAAGCTCATCCAGGACGGCCGAATCCACCCCGCCCGGATCGAGGAGGTCGTCGAGCAGGTTCGCAAGGAAGTCGAGAAGCAGATCCAGGAGTTGGGCAGAAAGGCGGCGGTGGACGCGAACGTCGGCGGCCTGCACCGCAAGCAGATCGACCTGCTCGGACGGCTGAACTTTCGGACCAGCTATGGCCAGAATGTCCTTCGTCACTGCCTGGAGGTGGCATACCTCTGCCAGGTGATGGCGGATGAGCTGGGCCTGGACGGCGCCCTTGCCCGGCGGTGCGGCCTGCTCCACGACATCGGCAAGGCGGTCGACCATGAGGTCGAGGGCGGCCACCCGCAGATCGGTGCCGACATCTGCAAGCGATTCAACGAGCGCCCGGAGGTGATCAACGCCATCGCCGGCCACCACGGGGATGTGCCGGCGACGTCCCCGTATACGCCGCTGGTGGCGGCGGCGGACGCGATCAGCGCATCGAGGCCCGGCAGCCGCCGCGAGTCGCTCGAACGGTACATCAAACGCCTGGAGGCCCTGGAGAACATCGCGAACCAGTTCGCCGGCGTGAAGCAGTCGTACGCGATCCAGGCCGGACGAGAGGTCCGAGTGATCGTCGATGCCAACAAGGTCGACGACAAGTCGGCCGTCAAGATCGCTCGCGACATCGCCGCGCAGATCGAGAAGGACATGAC
>CAZTVU010000109.1:2313-8529 GCA_964617025.1 uncultured Planctomycetales bacterium
GAGATCAAGGTGACGTTGCTGCGCGAGGTCCGGGCCGTAGAATACGCGAGGTAGAACGGCGCGACAGAAAAGCGGGAAAGTGAAAAAGTTGGAAAGTGACAAAGGGGATTCGCTTTCCCTTTTCACCTACCCATGTCTCCGCCGTTCCGCTTTCTCACTCGACACCGGCGCAGGGCGGAACGTACCATCGTGAACATTCTTCTGACCAACGACGACGGCATCCTCGCCCCTGGGCTGGCGGCCATGCATCGCGAGCTGACCGGGCTCGGCACGGTCAGCGTCGTCGCGCCTGCGTCGCCCCAGTCGGCGGCGGCGCACGGGATCACCGTCCCCGGACCCATCGCCGTCCGCCGGGTGCATGTCGGGGAGCAGTTCTTCGGCTACGGCGTCGACGGCCGCCCGGCGGATTGCGTCAAGATCGCCGTGACGACGCTGCTGGATCGCAAACCGGATCTGGTCGTTTCGGGCATCAACGACGGGGCGAATGTCAGTATCAACGTACTGTATTCGGGGACGGTCGCGGCGGCGGCCGGGGGGGCGCTGTTGGGGGTGCCGTCCGTCGCCGTCTCGCTCGAGCGCGGGCCGGAGATGGATTTCGAACGCGCGGCCGTGATCGCACGCGAGGTGATCGAGCGTCTGCTCCGCTCCCCGCTGATGGCGAGCGCGGTTCCGCTGCTGAACCTGAACATCCCCGCGCTGGGCAGCGGCGTGCCGAAGGGCGTGCGTGTGGTCCGCCAGAGCACCCAGACGATGGAAGACCGCTACATTCGCCATGAAGGCCCGGACGGCCGGTCGTACTTCTGGCTGGTCGGCGAGTTCAGCGAGACGACGCACCAGGCCGCGACGGACCTCGAGGCCCTTCGCGAGGGCTATGTCGCCCTCACGCCGCTCCACTTCGACCTGACGTTCGACGAACAGCTCCACGCGATGCAGGATCAGACGTGGCAGACGCCTGCGTGCGGTGCGCCGCCGGCGGCAAGAGACGTCGGTGCATGATCCGCTTTGCGGGCCTCGCGCGGATACTGCCGACCGCGGAGGTCACTTCAACCGGTCCAGGAGCCGCCCGGCCGCCGTACGAATCCGCTCCGGCTGTGAGGGATCGGCCCATCGCCTGCACAGCTCGGCCGCCGCTTCGCGATTGTTCGTCGCCGCGAGTCGTTCGGCACAACAAAGGGATGCGTCGGCCACGGCGTCGCGCCGGGCGGGCGGGGCGGTCGCGGCGATGTCGGCGAGCGCCTTCGCGGCAGGCTCGGTGCCGATCTTGCCGAGGGCCGATACCGCGCTGTCGGCCAGCGCGGGATCCGCATCGGCGGCGAGCGGCACCAGCAGCCCAACGGCCTCCGCATCGGCGCGGTTGCCGATCGAGTTGACGATGCCCACCCGGAGCCGACCGGTCGCACGGGCGGCGGCATCCCGCAATGCCCTCGCCGCCTCCGGCCCGGCGCTCCGCTCGAGGGCGAAGCGCGCTGCGTCCGACGTCGACTCGTCCAGCAGCAACGGCGCAATCGCGGGGACCTGCCGCGGCGTGCCGATGTTCGCCAACTGCGTGCAGAAGAAGCTCTTGGCTTCGGGGGCGACGTTCGACGCCAGCGGCTCCGCCAGCCGTGCCGCCAGCGGCCGAATCCGGCAGCGAAGACGAGTACATCACCAGTTGCTCGACGGCGAGCAAGGCCTGTCGGGATTGGCCGAAACGATAGGCGGCGGCGCCCTTGAGGACGGCGTCCGCGTCGAGGTTGGTCGCGATCGCCGCCAGCGACGTCGTCGGCCAGTCGGCGGGGATGGGAACGGTCGCGGCGCCCGTCGCCGCCCATTCGGCACTGCGGAGCATCAACGTCCGCCAGCCCACGTTGCGCATCGCCGCGACGTCATGGCCCAGGATCAGGTTGACCCCGCGACCTTTTCCGAGCTGCGTGCAGATCAGCGCCGGTTCGTACTTGCCGCTACCGCGCTGGTCAAGGCGGGAGAATGCCGTACACAGGATCCGATACTCCGGCTTGGCGATTGCCACCATGTTGTGCCACAGCTCATCCACCGTCCAGAAATCGACCATGCCCTTCGTGATCGGATGGTCCTTGTCGGCGATGGTCACCCGCAGCGGGCCAAGCGATCCGTGGCCTGTCTTCTCCAGGCCCCACGTGAGGCCGACCAGTTGCTGGAACTCCGGCCAATCCTGGCTGGTGGCGCTGGCGGCGTGGAACGCGACGAAGCCCTTGCCGGACCGGACGAAATCGACGAACGCCCCCTCCGCCTCGCGGCCCCACTGGCGGCCGGTCATCGCCGGGTAGGCCGACCAGTTGCTCACAACGACATCGCACCGCGCGAACGCCGCTGCCGTCAGGCTCGACGGGTTCTCCACCACGCCCACGACGGTGAACCGCTCGTCGCCCTCGAAGAGGCTCTTGAGCACCGGCGTTGTCTGCCGCCAGTCGTGGTTGTTGGCGCCCGTGAGGATCAGGACGCGGACGTGCGCCTTGTCGGCCGCCGAAGCGGCGGCGGATATCGCCACAAGCCCCGCGAGGGCGGCGGCGACGCGGATCGGTCGAATCATCTGTCGGATCGTCATTGCGTGGATTCTCCGTTTCGAGCGGCCGTCGGCGCCTACAGATGCCACGGCGCCCGCATGGACCGTTTGAGCCGCGCGTTGGCGGCCGGGTCGTCAATGAACTCCTCCTTGTCCGGGTCCCAGCGAAGCTTGCGCCCCAGACGCGTCGCGATGTCCGCCAGGTGGCAGAGCGTATCCGACCGAACGGCGACGTCGATCGGGCAGACCGGCTCGCCACCCTTCCGGATCGCATCGACGAGGTTCTGCTGATGTTGCGTGCTGACGGGCAGGTGGATCTCGTCGGGCCCGAGTTTGACTTGCAGCAGCGACGCGGGCTCCGCCTCGATCCGTTCGCGGTTGACGTACACCCAGCCCTCGCTTCCCTCGAATGTGATTCCGTGCCGATTCGGCCCGCCGTCGCTGGTATAGTGCATCCGCACGCCGTTGGCGTAAAGGAAGTCGACATCCCACGCCGTCGCATTGTCGCACAGCCCGTCGCTCACCGGCCAGACGGCCGAGCCCTCGACCTCCACCGGGCCCGTCCGCTCGGTGCCATTGCCCCATTGGGCGATGTCGACGTGGTGAATACCCCATCCGGCGATGGAGCCGAGCGAGTAGTCATTGATATGGAACCAATACGGGGTAACGACCCGCTTGGGCGTGTAGGGCGCCATCGGCGCCGGCCCGATCCACAGATCGTAGTCGAGGCCGTCCGGCACGGGCTCCGGCTTGTAGCCGGCCTCGTTCGTCCGCTGGTCGAAGCCCGAGGGCGCCGAGACGCGAATCCGCCTCAGCTTGCCGAGACGGCCGTTCAGCGCGAGTTCACAGGCCTGGCGAAACTGCGCCTGCGATCGCTGCTGCGTGCCGAACTGGAAGAGCCGATTGTAGCGGTGGCACGCCGCCCGCAGGACCTTCAGCTCCTCGAGGCTCATGCCCAGGGGCTTTTCAACGTACACGTGTTTCCCCGCCCGCACGGCCGCGAGGGCGTGCAGGACGTGCCAATGGTCCGGCGAGGCGATCTGTACGCAGTCGATGTCGTCGCGGGCGACCAGTTCGCGGAAGTCGTTGTACGCCGCGCACACCTTTTTGCCATAGTGGGCATCAACCTTCTGCTGCGCGGCCTCCCGCATCGGCCTCTTCGGGTCGCAGACGGCGACGACCTGCGCGTCGGGCGACGCGAGGAAGCCCGTCATGTCATACTGCCCCTGACCGCCGGTGCCGATACAGCCGACGACGACGCGGTTGCTTGGTGCGACGGTACCCGCCTTGCCCAGAGCGGCTGCCGGCACGATATAAGGAAACGCCACCGCCGAGACGGCGACCTTCGATGCCTCTCGCAGGAACTGCCGACGACTGGTCCTCTTTCTGTTGCCGGCCATGGAATCTGCCTCCGATCGATGAACGAGGGCTTCTCGATTCGCCCAAACAGCATACGCGAAACGAACCGGCGTCGCCAGGCCCTCAGGGGCGAACCGCACCGGTGATCCCCCCGCGTGCGCGATTCGGCGCGGGCTTGGTTGTGCTGCCCTACGGATAGTGGCCGCGTATCAGCGCTGACACAATATGCAGCGGATGGCGCTCACCGCAGGTATTTCTTCAGCATCTTGTTGTCGAGCGGGATGACCTTGAACGACTCGATCTTGACCTCGTCCTCGCCGTTCGACGCCCCATTTGGCGCGAAGACGATGCTGCAAACGAAGACGTTCACGCGGGGGCACCCTCCGTCCATCTTCGCCTGCCAGAAGAAATCCGGGTTGATGCAGAGTTGCCTGCCGACTTCCGCGGTGCCCCACCCTGAGAGACCGAACACCGCCACACGCATCGTGTCGCTCCCCGGATTTCGCACGGTGATCACAATCCCGGCGTCCCGCTCGGCCCGCTTCCAGGGCAGCCCCTGCCACTCGCCGTTCGCGTCACGGTAGTAGGTTCCCGGCTCGACCTGCTCCGTACATCCCGGCAGCGTCTTCTCGCCGCCGAAGCAGCTTGGTACCGAATGCTCCGCATCGCGGTAGATGTGATAGATGGGCACGTCCGCGTCCTGCTCCTGGACCGGGACGAAGGGCTTGCACCCGAACAGGTCGGCGATCAGACATTCGACCAGGTAATTGACCCGCTGACTTCCGATGAGGATCGCGCTCCGCCGAGACGCGTTGGTCTTGAGGGCCTCGTACATCGCGGCGGCCTTCGCCGCGTCCTCTTCAAAAACGGTGTTGGAGCCGCCACGCCGCCGCCGCTCAAACCGAAACGGCACGTACTCGATCCGCACCTTCGGACGCTGCTCGATTTGGCCGGGCTCGGAAAGCAACTGGACGATGCGGGCCATGACGCCCGCATCGCGCTGCGCGATCCACTCGAACAGCGCGTTGGACTCGCGCGTCTCCGTGTGCTTTCCGATGAACAGGCCCACCTCGCCGGGCGCCGCGATGGCCTGCCACAGGTCCGAGGGCCGCATTCCGAACAAACCATGCGGCAGCAGACTGCGAGGCACGCCGTTGGCGATGAGCCAGTCACAGATCTTCTCGAGCGTGTCCAGGCTTGGACTGCGCAGCTTGTTGTGGTAGATCTTGCGGACCGTGTGCCGGTGCAGGCCCGTCTCCTCGGCGATCTTCTGAATCACGCCACGCTCGTCAAGACGACTGTCGGCCAAGATTTTTTTGAGGCGCATCTCCATATGCATTGCCGGTTACCTCCGTGTTGTTCCGAAGCGACTTGATGGTTATCGGGCGTGCCCAAGCGTCGCGAATATGTATCGCTGGATATACACAATGGCACTCCACGAGCCAATTCGAATCCGCGACGTCCGGCGGACAGTATACTCCAGGCGCTCGCCGAAGGCAATAGGGTACATGCGATGTGTACGCTTTTTTTCTCGGAAAGTACGCGTTTTTTGATTGAATCGGAGGCCAGGTCATGATAACATACTCCACGTCCTGGCGAGTGGGCTATCAAGTCCCTCGACAATGAGTCCCATAATATCGTATATACATCACGCCTATTATGACCCGGCTCAGGCGGGTCGCGGCACGGGTGGGCGGAGAGTCTCTGCGCCCTGACCCGCATCGCCGAAACCGGCCGGCCGCCGCCAGGCGTGACACGAGGAGGCTGTGCCATGCCACATCTGTGGACCCGCGATCCCGACGGCGAGATCACAGTCGTCACGTTCGACGGCGCGATTCACTCGATCGGAGATCATGGCACGCCGAACGTTGTCGCTGCCGGGCCGCAGAACGAAATCCCGCCCGAGGAAACAGGCCCGGTGTTGATGCGAAGCGCGTCGCCCGGAAGCGCCGACTACGTCCTTCTTGCGCCCGTGACAGCTCGCGTGCGCATAAACGGCGATCCGCTGCGACTCGGTGTGCGAGTGCTCGACGACAAGGATGCCATCCAATTCGGCGCGGACGAGGTACACCTGTATTCGACAGAAAGGATCGCGCGCGTCGAGCCCTTCGCCGGCGATTCAACGCGAGGTGTCTGTCCGCGATGTCGGCAGCGCATTGAACCCGGTACGCCGGCGGTGCGGTGCCCATCCTGCGGGATCTGGCATCACCAGACGGCGGACTCACCTTGCTGGACCGGCTATGAGCACGAACCGTTCCCGACGTGCGCCATGGACGATCAGCCCGCGACACTGGGCGGCGAGCTGCGTTGGGTCCCGGAGTTCTTGTGTGCAACCG
>CAZTVU010000109.1:8546-15150 GCA_964617025.1 uncultured Planctomycetales bacterium
AAGAAACGCGATCGCCACGACCCCGCGGCCACGATCACCGTGGTCGGCGTTGGGAACATCGGCTCGCACCTGATCCGCCACCTCGGCTACCTGCCGGGCATCCGGTTCGTCAACATCATCGACCGCGGCGCGTACGAGGCCGCGAACCTCAGCGGCCAGGACATCGGCCCCCGCGATGTGCACCAGGCCAAGGCGCGCGTCCAGGCCCGGCACCTTTGTCGTCGCAACCCGCAACTTGGCGTGACGCCGATCGTTGACGCCGTCGAGAACGTCCCGCCGGGCCGGCTGCGCGGCCGCGTCATCCTGGCGTGCGTCGATTCGCCCGGGGCTCGGCGCTACATCAACGAGGTCGCCTGGCGGCTGGGCGTGTCGTGGATCGACGCCGGTGTGCATGCCGACGGCCTGCTGGCAAGGGTGACGGTGTTTGTGCCGGGACCCGATGTCGCCTGCCTCGAGTGCGGATGGGGCGAGGAGCTGTACGCCGCGCAGGCCCAGGCATACGCCTGCGCCGGGCAACTTGACGACGCACATCCGACGAATGCGCCGTCGGCCCTGGGCGCGTTGGCCGCCTCGCTCCAAGCCCTTGAGTGCATGAAGCTTATCTTGAACCCGATCGAGCCCGGCACGCCCTCCCGGGAAGTCGTCGTCGACGCGGCGACGCACAAGCTTTACGCCACGCGCCTGATGCGAAACCCGCGGTGCCGGTTCGACCATGGGACGACTTGGCCGACCGGCAACGTTGCTTTCTGGCCGCTTGATACGGCCGTTCAAGATGCCCTGGTTCACGGCTGCGAAACGGCCGGGGCGAACGGCACGCAGGCGCTCTGGGTCGAAGGCAAGGCTTTCGTCACCTCGGTGTGCTGCACCGACTGCGGGGCGAGGAAGAAGGTGCTGCGTCTCGAGGGGCGGCTGCGAAAGGCGGATGTCCGCTGCCGCCAATGCGGCGGGGAGATGGTGCCGGTGGGTTTTGAGCTTCTGGAGAGCGTCCGGGCTGACATGCCGGGCAACGGCCTCGGCCGATCGTTCCGCGATCTCGGTCTGCGGCCGGGTGACATCGTCAGCGTGGGGAATCGGCAGGGTGCCTGCGCGCATTACGAGATCGTGGACGGAGATTGAGGAAGGAGGTCTCGCACATGGCGAACGCGATTTACACGCGCTTCCTTCGGACGCAGTTGGAGAACGGGCTGAACCTGGCTCGCAACAGCGACCTGGTGCGGTTGTTTCCCGGCCTGGAAGACCCCCCGCAGCACTATGTCCTCGAGTTCGGCTGCCGGGGGCTCGTGCGTAATGAGAACGGGGCCGTCGTGGAGGCCGATCGTTTCGCCGTCGGCGTCTACTTTCCCCCGGAATACCTGCGTCACGTAACGCCGGTTCAGATCCTGACGTGGCTAGCGCCGCTCCACGTGTTTCATCCGAATATCGGGCCGCCCCTTGTGTGCGTCGGCCGGCTGGTGCCGGGCACGCCCTTGGTCGACCTCATGTACCAGTTGTTCGAAATCATCAGCTTTAACAAAGTCACGATGAAGGAGGACGACGCACTCAACTGGGATGCATGTGCCTGGGCGCGTCGGAACCAGCATCGGTTCCCCACGGACAACCGGCCGCTGCGGCGGCGTGCCGTCGCGTTCCGGGTGGATGTGCGGCAGACGAATCCCAAGCCGGAGGGAGGTGCCCCGTGACCGTTTCGACGCCACAGCCCGAGGCCGAGCGGGTGGCCGGGATCCTTGAGGCCCACGCGGGCAAGATCGCCCAGCGGCGCGCCAACGGATGGGATTTCACGCTGGCCAACGGCCGGTTGCTGCGTGCGACGGCGGAGGTGACCGACCGGTGGCTGGTCCTTTGGGCGTCCGCGTGGACGCAGCGACCGGACGCGCGGCCGGTTGCGGTCGGTCGGCTCTGGCCCCTCGCCTGCGAGACCGGGCGGCTGCCGGGCGGCGTGAAGTACGCGATCGACCCGCGGAATCGCCTGTTCCTCCGGGCGGAGATGCCTCCGGGCGACACGCCGGACTGGCAGGAGCGACTGGAGGCCATACTGACGGGGTTCAAGGTTGCGGCGGACCGCCTTCTCGACCCGAGCGGCGAGCGTCCAGCCGACGCGGAACCCTTCGCGGGCGAGGCGAGCGACGGCACCGGCCGGCCGAATCTCCGGCGCCTGTGCGAGGAGGCCGGCTGGCCGTGCATCGAGCGGGCGGGCGGCCGCCTAGCCGTGGAGCTCGAGACAACCGGCTTCCACGAGGCGATCGTGGCCCGGCAAGGACGAGGCACGCACCTCGCGGTGACGGCCGGCATGGACGGGATCTCGGAGACCTCGCGGCAGGCGATCGCCGCCCTGCTGCTGAGGGCCAACGGCGTGGTGCGGATGGCCCGTGCGGCGACGACGGAAACGGCGGATCGCGCGGGCACGCGTTTCGAGGTAGCGCTGGGCGGCGAACCGACGGCCGCCGGACTCCAACACGGCCTCTCGGCCCTTTCGGTGATGTGCCGGCTCTGCGCCCGGGAGGTGGAGTTTCTGCGCGATCCGCGGGCGGCGGAGGTGTATCTGCGGCTCCAGGGATGGTCCCGGGCCGCTTGTTCCGATCAGACACGCGAAACGAAAGGAGACCCCCCATGATGGCGAACGCGCCAACCCTGCAAGAGCGGCGGCCTCTGCGCCTGCGGGCGACGGATGTGTCGCAGCAACGGTTTGCCGACCTGAACGACGTCCCGGGCGACGCAACGGTCGGCGAGGTGATCTCGGGGCTGCTCTCGCGGATGAGCCTGCCCCGCAACGACACGAGCGGCCGGCCGCTGACCTACCATGCGCGGCTGGACCGCGAGGGGCGCCATCTGCTGGCGTCGGAGCTCGTCGGCGACGTGCTCGTCGAGGACGACGAACTGGTTCTGCAGCCCAACATCGACGCGGGCTGACCGGACCGACGGGCAACGCCCGTCCCCGGCGGAAACAGGCGAATTCGTGGCGCCTCGGGCATGAACACCCGCGGCGCCACGGGGAGATCTCGTCATGGCGCGACCGGCATACCGGTATGCCCTTCACCTGATCGACCCCGACGGGCGGTCGATCGGTCAGGTCCCGGTGAACATCGACTGGAGCGGGGCGATTGAGTGGGCCCGGTTCCAGGCCATTCGGCAGGGCGTGTTGCCGCCGCGAATGACGCCCGAGACGAACCACGCCATCGAGCCGGACTGGCACCCGACGCTGGGCGAGCCTTATGCATCGGGCTTCCGCGTGACGGTGTTCGGCCGCGAGGGGAGGCACGCCGCGTGCGACATCCCGACGATCTACCTTCGCGAGCTTGCCGCGGCCGCCGTCAGGCAGCTCACGGCGGAGGACGACCCGCGGCGGAACCGGACGTTCAAGTACCTTGCGATGGCGTTTCCCTGTGAGGCGCCTCGGCACGAAGAAGCGCCGCCGGCGCGCTTTTCCGTCGAGGGGGCGGACCGGCCCATCCCGCTGCGCGAGCAGTGCTGGAGCGACCGGTCGGCCGGCGCGGAGCCGTTCGGCGACGCCCATGAGCTTGACATGCCGGTGCTGATGCAGCGGGCGGTGCTCGAGGAGGCCCTCGCGATGACGAGCGAGGCGGGCATCGACGAGGCCGGCGGCGTTCTGATCGGCCACCTCTGCCGCGACCCGGGCCCCGTGGGCATCTTCGCGGAGATTACCGCGCAGGTCCCGGTGCGGCATGCGGTCTCGACGATGACGCGCCTGACCTTCACGGCGGACACGTGGGCGGCCGCGAACGCCGCCGTGAAGCTCCGCCGCCGGGGCGAGGTCTTCCTCGGCTGGTGGCATTCGCACCCGTTTCTGAAGGAGACGTGCAAGGACTGCGAAAAGCGGCGGGACGGGACGTGCACCGAGAACGGCCTGTTTCTGTCACCGGAGGACTGCGCCCTGCACAGGACCGTATTCCCGCGGGCGTGGTCGGTGGCGCTGGTCGTCAGCGACAGCCCGTGCTCGGGCCTGATGTGGGCGATGTTCGGATATCGACACGGGATGTTGGCATCGCGGGGATATTCGCTCGTGCCGCCGCCGGCGTCGGCCGACGAGGACCGCGCGGCTTCCCCCGCGCACGGAGGAAACGCACATGGCAGCAGCGGATGAGTTGATGACCTACCTGGAGCTGGCGACGGTCACCGGTCCCGGTGCCCCGAACCCGACGGAGCGACTGGAGATCCTGAAGATCGCCCGCGCCCGCTGGCCGGACCGGTCGGCGGCCATCGACCGCTACCTGATCGAGCAGAACGTGGCCCTTCGGACCGGGCTCGACGAGGCCGCCGCGCAGTGCCGGATGCTGCGCGAGCTGCACGAGCGGCTTACGGCGCCGCCGTGGCATCCGGCGATCTTTTCGGAGGTCGTCATGACGCCGCGGGGGCCGCGGATGGCGGTGATTCACGGGAACTCGCGGCGCCTTGTGACGCTCGGGGACGGCCTCGATGCCGCCGTCCTGAGCAAGGGCGACGAGGTGCTCCTGGCCAACCAGATGAACGTCATTCTGGCCCGGTCGCCGCACGCGGCCCCGCCGTGGGGCGAGATCGCCGTCTTCCAGCGCCGCACGCCCGACGGGCGTCTCGTCCTGCGGCAGCGCGGGGACGAGGAGGTGGTCGTCGAGGCCGCCGCGACGCTGGACGTGGAGGAGCTTCGGCCGGACGACCTGGTGCGGTGGCACCGGGAGTGCTGGATGGCCTTCGAGATCCTGCCGCGACAGGAGGGCAGCGAGTTCCTGCCGGCCGAGGTCCCGAACGTCCGCCGCGACCAGATCGGCGGACAGGACGCGAACTTCGAGGCGATGCTGGCGGCGGTGACGGCGAACCTCGTTGCGCCGGAGCTGGCGGCACTGTACGGCCTGGACGGGCGGCGATCGATCCTCCTGGTCGGCCCGCCCGGCTGCGGCAAGACGCTGCTCACGCGGGGCCTGGTCAGCGAACTCAACCGCATGCACGGGGTGCAGTGCCGGTTCGCGATCGTCAAGCCGGGCGAGTGGGAGGATCCGTACGTGGGCGTCACGCAGCGGCGGATTCGCAACTGCTTCGAGGCGCTCAACCGCGCCGCCGAGACGGCCAATGTCATCCTGTTCCTCGACGAGATCGAGTCGGTCGGTCGGATCCGCGGGGGCGCGATCGGGCACCACGACGACAAGGCCCTGAACGCCCTGCTGGCCGAGCTCGACGGATTCCGGGCGAGGTCGAACGTCACGATCGTCGCGGCGACCAACCGCAAGGACCTGATCGACCCGGCACTGCTCCAGCGGGTGTCGGAGGTCGAACTGACGGTCGGCGCGCCCGACATGCGCGGCGCCCGCGAGATCTTCGGCATCCATCTTCCTCCGTCGTGCGTGACGGACGACGACGGTCGGCCCGACGCGGCCCTTCGCCGCGAGATCATCGAGACGGCCGTGGCACGGCTCTACGCGCCCAACGGGGGCAACGAGGTATGCGTTCTGCGCTTTCGCGACGGCAAGTCGCGGACCGTCGTCGCGCGCGATCTGGCCAGCGGGCGGGTCTTCGAGCAGATCTGCCGTGCCGCACGACAGGCGGCCTTCTGGCGCCACGCCCGCGGCGAGGGCCGGGGCGTGCGCGTGACCGATATCGAGACGGCCGTGTGCGACGCCCTGCGGCGGATGGCGACGACGCTGACGCCGGCCAACGCCCGCTCGTACCTCGCCGACCTGCCCGAGGACGTCGGCATCGTGAGCGTGCAGCCCGTGCAGCGGAAGGTCGCGCAGAAGCACCGGTATCTGAACGTCGCGTAAGCCGACCCGTTCCGGAGGCCGTGTCGTGAACGCCCTGCCCATCCTGATCGGCGCCGACACCGAGCTGAGCAATGCCATCGTGCGCGACGCCGCCGAGCCGGGCGAGACCGGCGACGCGGCCGCCCGGGCGCTCCTGCGGGAGATCCCGGGCCAGTCCACCGGCTCGCGCCATGCCTGCGATTCGCAGGACTGGGGGCGCAAGTTCCTGCTCTCCAGCGGCGGCTGCGTGTACATCGACTCGTCGCACCTCGAGGTCTGCATCCCCGAGGTCCGCAGCGCGTTCGACTTCGTGGCCGCCTCGCACGCCATGCTCCGGATCGTCCGGCAGGCCCAGGCCGACGCCAACGACCGGCGGCCCGCCGGCGAACGCATCCAGGTGCTGGCCAACAACAGCGACGGGTTCGGCCATTCCTACGGGTCGCACCTGAACTTCCTGATCGACCGCGACACGTGGGAGGACATCTTCCACCGGCGCATTCACCCGATGCTCTTTCTGGCGGCGCACCAGGCCTCCAGCATCGTGTTCGCCGGCCAGGGCAAGGTCGGCAGCGAGAACGGCCGTCCCGCCGTGCCCTACCAGCTCGCCGCGCGGGCCGACTTCTACGAGGAGATCGTCGGCACGCAGACGATGTTTCACCGCCCCCTGGTCAATGCGCGGGACGAAGCCCTCTGCGGCCTCGTCAGGCCCGCCGGCCGCGCCGCCGACCCGCGGCCGGGGGCGCGGCTGCACGTCATCTTCTACGACAACACGCTGTGCCACGTCGGCAGTTTCCTGAAGGTCGGTTGCCTGCAGATCCTCCTGGCGATGATCCAGCGCGGGCGCCTCGACCTCGCGCTGGTGCTCGACGACCCCGTGG
>CAZTVU010000110.1:0-7469 GCA_964617025.1 uncultured Planctomycetales bacterium
TCTCAGGACGCCGTCATGAGATTGAGTCTCAGTCTCAATAAGGGCCGCCAAGGTCCCTCACCGCTCGTCCAGTCGCCCCGACTCGACCCGCAGGAACGAAAACTCCGCCAGGAAGCCCGCCCCGATCGGGCTGCACGCATACAACCCGCATGCCACGATGCCGCCGTCGAGGTCCTCGTGAAGGTGCGCCACCCGGAGCTGCGACCATTGCTCGCCGTCCGACGAGTGCTCCACGATGTAGTCGGAGCCCTCCCGCCGAACCCGCAACCCCACCCGATCCCGGCCCGCCGGGAAGTCCTGCGTCGACCAGTCGGAGTACCCGTGGTTCGTCGCCACCGCGCCGAGGCGGCTGGGACCCTCCGGCTCGAACTCCACCGACGTCTTCAGCCAGCACGACGCCGAGACCCGCACCAGCAGGCCCGCCTGATCGTACCGGTGCGCAGGGCGGAAATGCACATCCGTCGTCATGACAAAGTCGCCCGAGACCGACGTCAGCAGCCCGTGCCCGTTGTCCGCCTCGAAGCCGTAGTGCGTCTTTCGCCAGAAGTCCGTCCGTGCGTCCGGCCACACCGCCAGCACGCTGCGATCGGGGTCCACCGACCATCGGCCGGGCGGGTTGAGCCACGCCAACCGTGGATCCATCCGCGGCGCGTCAAAGTCCTCGTTCAGAATCAGCTCCATCGTACCGCTCCTGTCAATCAGACCCCTGCATCATCCCCGTCGCTGCATGCCGCGGCGCCGCAAAGCGGAAAAACGAGAAAGCGAGAAAACGAAGAACGTCTGATGAGGGGTGAATTCACTACCGCACAACGGGCGCGCTCCAGACATGGCTTCCGCAACCGCTTTTCGATGATATCCACCGTTTTCTTCTTCTTTCGGCAAGCTTTTCGCAGGACCATCTCGCCGCTTTCTGGCGCTTGCGGCGATCCGCTTCGCGCCATTCATAGTCCGCCGGCGTCTCTGGACTGCGGTGGCAACGCCACCGCTTCGGCTCGGACGGTCGGCCGCACGCCGGCGTGTCCTCGCGCCCCCCACGGAAAGCGGCGGTAAGGCCGCCGCAGTCCAAAACCCATGTTTTGCGCCGTGCAGGACGGGCGGGGCGACCACTGCCTGAGTCGAGGCCGGGGCGGGGTCTTCCAGCGCAACCGGCGCGCCAGACGCTCGCTTCCTCGGGTTGCGGCCAAGAGCTGCTTTGGGCCCTTTTTCACTTTCCCACTCTTTCACTTTCGCACTTTCTCACTTTCCTCCTCTCCCTTCGTCGCTTTGTCGCTCCGTCGCTTCGTCGCTCCCGCTTTTGGCCCTTCCGGTTTCTCGCTTCCCCGTCCTTGCGTTGTGCAACGATGGAGTCACGAAACACCCTTCGTGTGCCGGTATTCAGAAGACGCGCTCACGCGGGCATTCGACGCCCAGGTCCCGCAGGGTGCGGGCGATCCGCCGGCAGTTCTCCTCGGGCTGGCCGGCGTCGAGGTGAAATTGAAACTCGATCCGGCCGTTGCCGTTCTCCTCGAGCGTCCGCCGGACCCATGCCTCGACGTCGTCCGGCGCGGCGGCGGTCAGCAACCGAGCGTCCGGGATCACATCGATGCGAATGCCGCCGAACCGCCGGCGGATCGCGCCGATGCCGGTGTTGCTGCCAACGTTGAGACAGGTCAGGCCGTGAACGCCAGCGAAGACCTCGAGCAGGTGATCCGACAGCCCGCACGAATGAAGCCGCACGCCGCGCTGCGCGGTGTCGGCGGCAGAGCCCGTCGTCCCTCGGTCCGTCGCTTGCCCGTCCGACGTGCACATCGGCAGGGCGTCGATGAGGCGGTTCAACGACGGCAGCACGAGTTCCGCGTACGGATCGGGCCCGAGCATGCACGCGGAGCAGTCGCCGGTGTGCAGGCCGGTGATCGCCAGCCCCGCCGCGTCCGCGAAGAGCCGAATCAGCCGCGCGTACGCATCCGCGATCCAGTCGAACAGCTCCCGCGCGAAGGAGGGGTTGTCGGCAAGGTCGAGGAAGATTCGTTCGCCGAGCAGCTTCTGTGCCGTGGTCACGATCCCGTGCGTCGTCGCCCGGCCGGTGGCGTCCCAGAAAAACGGCGGTATGACGGCATACTCGCCGCCGAGTTCCTCGCGCGCCTGCCGCACCTGTCGCAGAAAGAGATCGATTGGCCACGTATGCTCCCAGTCGATGCCGCGGAGGGCCGCCACGTCGCGGATGTCGGCCAGCGGCGCGGGCGTGATGTCGGGGTCCTTGTCGCCGTAGAACACGAACCGTGCGCCGACGGCGGCCCCGAGAATCAGGTTGGGCTGGAGGCCGCCGACCAGCACCACCGGCCGCCGCCGCCCCTCGACCTGCACAAGGCAAGCCTCGAAGTTGTAGATCGGATCCTCGGGAAATCGCTCCGCCACCACGGCGTTGGCAGCGGCTTCCTGTTCGAGCCGGCGCCGCGGATCCAGGAAGAACGGCTCGTCGTAGCGAGACCCGCCGTGTTCGTGCAGCCACGCGAAGCTGACGCTGCCGAGGAGTGATACGTTGTCCGGCATGGGGGTTCCGTTTCGACGACCCTCGGCGCATGCCGTGGGCCGCGCGCCGAACACGTTACCCGCCTCCGCTGCGCATCGCAACGCCCGGGACTACTCGTGGCGAAGCGACTCGACGGGGCTCAGCCGGGCCGCGCGTCGGGCGGGGAGGAGACCGAAGACCATTCCGATGGTGACGGCGAAGATCACGGGCGCCACCAGCAGAAGGGGCGAGTAGATCGCGGGCCAGGTGGTCAGATGGCTGATGACCTTGCTGCCGCACAGCCCCAGGACCGCCCCGAGCAGACCGCCGACGCCGGCGAGGGCGGCCGCCTCGATCATGAACTGGTGCATGATCATGCGCCGCGACGCGCCGATGGCCATCCGGATGCCGATCTCGCGCGTCCGCTCCATGACGGTGACGAGCATGATGTTCATGATGCCGATGCCGCCGACGAGGAGGCTGATGGCGGCGATGCTGACGAGCATGGTGGTCATCGTGTTGGACGTGTCCTCGGCGGTCTTGGCGGCCTCCTCGAGGCTCTTGACGCTGAAGTCCTCGAGGTCGTCTTCGCGAATCTGATGCCGCTGGCGGAGAAGCGTCTCGATCTGTTCGATGGCCGTCGGAATCTCTTTCTCGCTCGTGGCGGAAAGGACGAGCGCATGGGGCCGGTCGCCGCCGTGGATGTACTGGAAGCCCGTGGAGATGGGAATGAGGAGGGCGTTGTCCTGATCCTCGCCCAGCGGGTTCTGCCCCTTCTGCGTCAGCAGGCCGACGACGGTGAGCGGCGTTCCCTTGATGCGAATCCGCTGGCCGACGGGGTCTTCCTGCCCGAAGAGCTCGCGGGCGGCGGTCTTTCCGATCACGCAGATCTTGGCGGCGGTGTCGACGTCGCGGGGTTCGATGCCGCGTCCGGCCTCGACGGGCCAGGAGCGGACGTCGAGGTACTGGTGCGTGACGCCGAACACCGGCACGGACCAGTTGGCGATGTCGCTGACCGCCTGGCAGAGGACCCGCGTCACGGCGGACGAGAAGAGCACGGCGGAACACTCGCGCTGGATGGCGTCGTTGTCGGCCATGGTAAGCGACTGGGCCGTGCCGGCGCCGCCGCGGACGCCGCCCTGCGTCGTGGATCCGGGCAGGACGATGATCATGTTCGTGCCGAGATTGGCGATCTGCCCGAGGATCGTCTTCTTCGCGCCCTGGCTGATCGAGACGACGGCGATGATAGCGGCGACGCCGAAGATGACGCCGAGCATGGTGAGGGCGGTTCGGGTGCGGTGGCGGCGCATCTCTCGAAAGGCGATCCGGAAGCTTTCGAGCCAGATTACGGGGTCCACGGCGTCTTCTCCGCGTGTGGGGCCGCAGGGGCCCGGGCCGAAGCGCCGTCGAGGGGGACGCTCGCCCCGCGGTCGACCCGGGCGGCCACGGTCTTGATGTGCGGGATGGACGGCCCGCCGAGCAACGGCGAAACCTGGTCGTGCACGATGATGCCGTCGTGGAGGATCACGATCCGGCGGGCGAGCGCGGCGATGTCGGTGTCGTGCGTGACCATGACGACGGTCAGGTGCGCATCCTTCTGAAGCCGAATGAAGAGTTCCAGAACCTCCTCGGCGGTCTTGGAATCGAGGTTGCCCGTGGGCTCGTCCGCCAGCAGCAGCCGGGGGCGGGTGACGAGCGCGCGGGCCAGGGCCACGCGCTGCTGCTGGCCGCCCGATAGCTGCGAGGGCAGGTGGTCCATGCGGTCCGCCAGGCCGACGGTCTCCAGGGCGGAGCGGGCGCGGCGGATGCGCTCGCGGCGGTTGATGCCCAGATAAACCATCGGCAGCTCGACATTCTCGAGCGCCGTGGCGCGAGAGAGCAGATTGAAGCTCTGGAAGACGAATCCCAGCTTTCGGCGGCGGCAGGCGGCCAGCCGTTCGTCGTCGAGCCGGTCGACCCGCTCGCCGTCGAGGACATACTCGCCGCCGGTCGATCGATCGAGGCAGCCCAGGACGTTGAGGAGGGTGCTCTTGCCCGAGCCGCTGGCACCCATGATGGCCGTGAAGTCGCCCTCGGCGATGGCCAGATCGATGCCGCGAAGGGCGTGGACCTGGACGGCTCCCAGGTCGTACACCTTTCGCGCATCCCGCAGCTCGACGATGTTGGCCATGGGCGAATGGCGGCTAGAGCTTCCGGTTTTCCGGGCGCTGGAGCATCAGGGCCTTCTGGAACGTGTTCTCCGAGGAGGCCGTCTGTCGCGCCTCCACGACGAAGGCCGCCTCCTCGCCGGCGTCGGGCGGTCCGACGATCGCCGTCTCCCGGTTGTCGGTGAACGCCGTCCACACGGGAACAAGCTTCCACGCGCCCTCGGTGAAGCGCCACAGCGTCCCGCGAGCGGGCTGGATGGGCGGCGGGCGAATGCTGATCTCGGTCGGACCGGTCGTGGCCGGCTGCGTCGCGGCGACCTCGATCGCGGCCGGCGCGGGCGGCCACGCGATGCCGTCCATCAGGCGCCGGATTTCGTCGGGCGGCAGCGGAGGACGAAACCGCAGGGCCGCATTGGGCACCTTGAGCACGGAATCGCGGCGGACGATTTCGATGTTGACGTCGGCCGGCATCCCCGGCCGCAGGAGGTGCCCGGGATTGGCCACGGTGATGACCACGGTATACGTGACAACGCTGCCGGAGGTGCTGGGCTGGTTGCGGACCTGTCGGACGCGGCCGTCGAACGTGCGGTCGCGATAGGCATTGACGGTGAAGGTGACGGCCTGGCCGGGGCAGATGAAGCCGACGTCGGCCTCGCTGACGTCGGCGAGGAGCTCCATGCGCGAGAGGTCCTCGGCCAGTACGAAGAGCACGGGGGTCTGGAGCGTCGCGGCGAGGGTCTGGCCGACGTCGACCCGCCGATCGAGGACGATGCCGTCGATGGGAGAGGCGATGACCGTGCGGTCGAGTCGGTACTTGGCGAGGGCCACACGGCTCTCGGCGGCCTGAACGGCGGCCCGGGCGGCCTCGATGTTGGCCCTGGCCTCGTCGTTGGCGGCACGGCGAACGTAGACCTCCTCCTCGCTGGCGGCGCCGTCTTCGCGAAGCCGGGTCACCCGCTCGAACTCGCGCTGGGCCTCGCGTGCCTGCACCTCGACCTGATGGAGCTGCGCCCGGGCGCGGGCGAGCTCAGCCTCGGTCTGCTGATATTCGGCGCGGTAAAGCTCGGGTTTGAGCCGGGCAATGACCTGACCGCGTGAAACGGCGTCATTGTGCGTGACCAGCAGCTCCTCGACGGTTCCCGAGATCTCGCATCCGACAAACACCTGCGTGGTGGGGGCCAGACGGCCCGTCGCCGTCACGCTTTGCGTGAGCGGGCCTCGTGCGGCACGAACGGTCCGCACCTCGAGTGCACCGTTCGAGCGGGAGAACGTCCAGGCCGCCCACGCCCCGGCGCCCAGGACGAGAACCACGATGATTCGGATCAGCCACCTCAGCACGGGTCGCTCCGCCCGGCAAAAACCTCGAAGGCCTGTTCCCCCCCGGGCTCGTGACACCGGAATCGCGGAGGGTAACATACACGCCACATGGAGGCAACCGAAGTGACGCGAACCGAAACGGTACCCGATGCGACGTCGGCCTCCGCCGCCGACCGGCTCGATCGGCTTACCGATGCCGCGCCGGCGCTTCGGGCCTTCTTGGCGATCGATGCGTGTGCGCGGTTGCTCCTCTGGGCCGGCGCGTTCGCGCTGACCACGGCGGCATTTACCGCGATCGGGGCGTGGCCGCCCCGCGGGCCGGTCGGCGCGGACCTTCGACTGGCGTGGACGTGGGGCGTGCGGTTGTCGCTGTGGCTGGTTCTGTTCAACGTCGTGTACCTGGCGGAGCTGCTGCTGTTGCGGCTGATGCTGCCGACACCCCGTGAGGGGCGATACCGCGTGGCTCCCGGCCGCGTGCCGAACCGACAGCTCCTGTGGGCGACGCTGCTGGCGGTGCTCACCAAGGCGCGATACCAGGCGCCGTTTCCGGCGTTTCTGGTGGGTCATCTGGCCAGTGTGGGCCCGCTGCGATGGCCGGTAGCCGCGATCCTCGGCCCGCAGACGCGGTCGTGCAACGTGACCGACCCGGAGATCCTGGATCCGCACCTCGTGTCGATCGGCCGCAACGTGGTCATCGGCTATCGGGCGTTGATCGCCGGCCATCACCAGGAACGCGATTCCGTGACGTTCCGGCGGACCGTGATCGAGGACGGCGCGGTGATCGGGGGCAACGCCGTCGTCCTGGACGGCGTCCGCGTGGGGGCCGGGGCGATGATCGGCGCCGGGGCAGTGGTGCTGCCGAATACGGTCATCGGGGCGAACGAGTTCTGGGCCGGCGTTCCCGCGAGAAAGATCCGGGATCTGGAACCACTTGCGCCGCGGGCCGCTGTCGAAAAGGATCAGGCTTGAGTGCGGCCGGGCAAGCGTCGTGCATCCCCCCGCCAGCGGCCGCCGGCCCCGCCGGCAACATCGTCGCGCGGCGGGCACGGTGGGTCGCCCTGGCGCTGGTGCTCGGCGGCGTCGCAAACAACCTTCATTCGCTGACGTGGGGCTTCTGCTACGACGATTACGTGCATCAGGCCGTCCTGCGACGGCTGGTTTCGGCCGAGTATCTCCGACCGTGGAACCTCTATGACTTCGGCCCGCGTCCCTCGCCCGATGCGCCGTTGGCGCAGAGCGGATTCTTCCCGTGGTGGACGAGCGAGGACTTCCAGGTCCGGTTTCTGCGGCCGGTGACCAGCGTCAGCATCTGGGCCGACTACGCGGTCTTCGGCGATTGGGCGCCGGGCTATCATGCGACCAGCCTGGTGCTGTTCGCGCTGTTTCTGGTGCTGAGCTTCCGGCTGTACCTCGCGGTCGGAGCGCCCGCGCGGGCGGCGATGTGGGGTCTGGCGTTTCTGTCGCTGGAGGACAGCATCGGATTACCCGTCGGCTGGATCGCGAATCGAAACGCGCTC
>CAZTVU010000110.1:7502-11598 GCA_964617025.1 uncultured Planctomycetales bacterium
TCGGAACGGTCCTGTGCGTTCGGCAGTACTGCGCATCGCGCAGTCGGCGGTACGGGGCGGCGGCCGTCCTCTGCCTGGCGCTGGCGTGCGGGTCGAAGGAATCGGGGGTCGTCGCGCTGCCGATCAGCGCGATGTGCGCGTGGCTCTTCCTTCCCGCGGCAGCGGGCCGATCGTTCCGGGAGCGATGCGGCGCGCTGCTGCGATCGCCGGTGCTCCGGGCGATGACCGGGGTGACCATCGCGTTCGTCGGCTGTTTCGTGCTGGCGGGCTACGGCACGCGCGCGGAGATCTACGCCACGCCCTGGGTGGAGCCGCCGGGGTACCTGCGCCGGCTGGCGATCGCGATGCCGCTGGGGTTGGCGAACCTGCTGTTCGGCCTGTCCACCGACCTGCTCTTCCTGTACCCCCGTCTCCTGTGGCCGACGCTCGTCGCGGCAATCGTGCTGCTGGCGATCGCGGCGGGGATCATCCTGCGAACGGTCAAGCCCGGGCCAACGACGGTGTTCGCGATCGGCTGGGCCCTGCTGGCGCTGCCGCCGGAGGCGGGCGCGGACCTGCTTGATCGACTGTTCATGAATGCGTCGGTGGGGACGGCGCTCCTGCTGGGCCTGTTCCTGGACCGTGTGCTCCCGGTGCGAACGAGCCTCGCCGAACGACGATACGCCCCCGTGACCCTCGCGGCGGTCTTCGTGCTCCTGGGCATCGTGCTGTCCGTGCCGGGCTCGTTCTTCCGGGCAGCCGCCTGGAAGGAGCTGTCGGGCACGGACCGCCGCACCGCACTCGGCGCGGATCTCGGCGAACCGGGCGAGTCGCGATCCGCCTTCCTTCTGCAAAGCCCGTCGAGCATGCTGGCCTGGAGCCTGCTGCCGACGCGGGTCGTCGAACGCAACGATCCGACGATACGGGTGTTCCCGCTGCAGTTCGGCCGGCGGGCGGTGGCCCTGACGCGAGAGGACGACCGCACGGCGATGCTCACCAGCCGCGAGTCGCCGTTTCTCAGCGAGCACTTTGAGGGATTGTTCCTGTCGCGGCCGTACGCCGCCGAACCGGGGGCCGTCTACCGGGCGCCGGAGTTCACGGCGACGGCGGTGGAGGTCGAGCCGGGGGGAATCCGCACGGTCCGCCTGGTATTCCACCGGAGCCTTGATGACCCGGCGTACCGGTTCCTGGCATGGCAAGACGGGCGGCTGGGCCGGCTGACCCCGCCGCGGATCGGGGAGACGATCGAAGTGCCGTCGGCGCCGCGCCTGATGCCGCTGATGCCCTGAGGGTGCTATAATCCGGCGTTCGACACGTTCGCCCGCCGCGAGGCCGTGGAGCGTCCGATGATCGACGTGAGCGCACTGTATTGCGGGTATGACTCGCCGTCGCTGCCGCACCGGTACGGCCGGTCGATCTGCCGCGACGTGCCCGAACACCAACGGTTCCAGACGCCCAAGGCCGCGCACGAGCGGCGGCCGATCGTGGTCTGGAACATCACGCGGACATGCAACCTGAGCTGCGTGCACTGCTACAGCAGCAGCGAGGCGCGGAAGTACGGCGGCGAACTGACGACGGACGAGGCGTTCGCCGTGCTCGACGACCTGGCGGAGTACGGGGTGCCGGGGGTGCTCTTCTCCGGCGGCGAGCCGCTGGTCCGGCCGGACGTCTTCGAGCTGGCCGCCTATGCACGATCGAAGAAGCTCCACGTCGTCTTCAGCACGAACGGCACGCTCATCACGCCGGAGATCGCGCGCCGCTTCGTCGACCTGGGCATCGCGTACGTGGGCATCTCGCTCGACAGCGCCGATCCGGCGACGCACGACCGGTTCCGCGGGGTCGAGGGGGCGTTCGAGCGGACGATCCGCGGTATCCGACACTGCAAGGAGGCCGGCCAGAAGGTGGGCCTGCGGCTGACGCTCACGAAGGTGAACGCCGACAACATCGAGGCGTTGTTCGACCTGATTGTTCGCGAGGGGATCAACCGGGCATGCTTTTACCACCTGGTGCCGGCGGGGCGCGGGGCGGATCTCGTGCAGTTGACGCCGCAGGAGTCGCGGCGGGCGGTGGCAACGATCCTCCGACGGACCCGTGAACTCCACGAGGCGGGCAACCGGGTGGAGATCCTCACCGTCGACAACCACTGCGACGGCGTATACCTGTACCTGAAGCTGAAGGCGGAGGGCCACCCGCGGGCCGAGGATGTGTACCAGATGCTTCGGTGGAACGGCGGCGGGGCGTACAGCTCCGGCGTGGGGATCGCCTGCATCGACTTTCTCGGCAATGTCCACCCCGACCAGTTCTGGATGCACGAGACGCTCGGAAACGTCCGCGAGCGGCGATTCAGCGAGATCTGGCAGGACACGAGTCACCCGCTGATGGCGGGGCTGAAGCACCGCCTGCCGCTGCTGAAAGGGCGATGCGGGGCATGCGGCTTCCTGCACCTTTGCGGCGGATCGAACCGCGTGCGGGCGCTGCTGATCACGGGCGATCCGTGGGCGGCCGACCCGGCCTGCTATCTGACGAACGAAGAGATCGGCGTGCCGGGCTCCGGCTCGGCCGCGCCGGCCGCAATCGCCGGGGCGTCGGCGGGCGCGATACCCGCCGCAGCGCCGTATTCGTGCTCCGGCGGTGGCGGCGAGGAAGGGAGATAACGACGCCGGGGCAACCAGCCTGCTCCGTTCCACGGACCCCATCCCGTTGCGCCGCGGCAAGGGCAGCACCCTCGCGTTCGCAGACGTCCATTCCGAATGGTGGCGATGGACCGACACGCGGACCGTCGCCTTCGGGATGCTCACCTGACAGCAGGCCGAAACTACCCGGAGTCCCGCAAGGTCCAGCTCCGCAACCGCGATATCCAGCGACTCCAGCTCGCCGTCCGGGGCGCGCGGGGGTGCAAACCGTGACGGCCTTTCATGCCTCTTCGACCACCTTCCAACCCATCGCATCGGCCAGCGCGAAGACCGGCTCCTTCAGGTCCCCATAGACCGTCACGCGATGCCAGCCCCAGGCGTCCCACTCGGTGAAGAGCTTCTCGATGTCGCCGACGGGCTCGGCGGCCAGCTTCGTCCGGCAGGCGCGGTCGTCGTCCACGTTCGCCACGGCCTTGCCTTGATGAAACAGGATCTTCCTGTCCGGGGCCGAAAACTCGACCGTCGTCGTCATGTAGCCGATCGGCAGCAGCGAGCGGACCGATGCGCCCTGACGGTCCTCCGAGTGCGTGAGGATCTGGAACGGATTGGCCTCGCCCTTCGGGCCGAAGGCGCGGTTGGACGCCACGCAGTGCGCATAGATGATCCGGCGGCTGGATGTGTCGATCACCGGGTCGGAGATGTAACCGGGCCGGCCCTTCGTCAGCGCGGTCATCGCCAGCATGGTGGCCGTCGACCGGACGTCGCACTCGCACGCGCCGATGAGGCCCTCATTCGCCAGTTGGTGGAAACCCAGGCACGGGTACGCGTGGATGTGGTTGCCGTAGAAGCCGCCGAGGCAGTTCACCGTGATGGCGTTCGCCCCGCGCTTCGCCAGCAGGCTCTTCATGCCGAGATACATGGCGGCCGACCGGACCAGCGTTTCGTCGGACACGCCGACAACCCGATCCGCGTCCTTCCGCCACCGCGCGGCAAGCGCCCTCGACTCGTCCTTGTCGGCGGCGGCCCAGGCCGCGTTCAGCTCCTCGAACGGCGTCGCGACGACTTCGACGCCCATCTCCTTGCGGATCGCGGCGGCCAGATCGGGCGCCACGGCCGCCACCGCGAGGATCTTCGCGCCTTTCAGTTGTTCGATGCACTCCTTCGGCGAAAGCGTTGCGACCTTGTCCGCCTTGCAGGTTAGGTCGCCCGCCGCCGGCGTGTTCTCCCGTCGAATCCGCGTCACGGCGGCAACGAACTCCGCCGGCGAGCCGCCCCGCTTCACCCGCGCAAAGCACCGCGCCGCCGCCACAAGGTCCTCCGGCTTTGACGACGCGACGAACGCCACGTTCGGGGCCTTGCTCCGCAGGAAGCCGGCGGTGTACACGAGGAACCCGCCGCTGCCGCCGTACTGGAAATCGACGTACAACGTCGGCTTGCCCGTCGCGGCGACCGGCTGCACGACGCGGTTCCAGCAGTTTAACTGG
>CAZTVU010000110.1:11619-15134 GCA_964617025.1 uncultured Planctomycetales bacterium
AGCCGTCGACGCCGGCCGACTTGTCCCCCGCGAGGATCTTCTCCGCCGCCTCGGGGCCGTTCGCCATCGCCGTGAGGAACTCGAAATCGGGACACCCCTGCCTGAGCGTCGCCTGGATGCGGTCCATGACGGGCTGAAAGTCGAAGCCGACGTTCGGCCAGTCGGGCCCCGGCTGCTTGACGGCATGCAGCGCGTAGAGGACGCGGATGCGGACCTTGCCGCCGTCCGTCGCGGCCGGGGCCCGCGAACCCGTCGAGAGCAGCCCCGCCGCGCCCGCACAGGCGGCGCAGCCCCTGGCCAGAAACTGACGCCGGCTGATCCCACAGCACGCACATCCGGTCGGTATCGAAGACGTGTTCATCACTTGCTCCTTGTCGACAGGTCGGGCGTTATCCAATCCGCCGGTACGCAACGGCACCAGTATATCGCGCCGCCGGACGGCCACGCCATCGAAACGGTGTCTCGGGGAGCACGTCGCGGGAGGCGGCACGCCGGCGTTGTCGTCGGGTTCACGATCCGGCAGCGCACTTCTCGTAGACGGCGACGTGCGCCGCAGCGCAACGCTGCCAGGTGAATGCAGCAGCGCGGCGGCGGCCTCGATCGGACAGGTCGGCTGCCCGGCCCTTGTCGTCGAGCAGACTGCGGATGGCGCCGGCCACGACGGCCGGGTCGCCGGGGTCGACGGTAATCGCGGCGTCGGCAACGACCTCGGGCAGGGAGCTGGTGTTGCTGGTGATGACCGGCGTGCCGCAGGCCATGCACTCCAGCGGCGGCAGGCCGAAGCCCTCATACCACGACGGCCACACCAGGACGGCGGCGGCCGTGTAGAGGCAGGCGAGGTCCTCGTCCGTCACGTAGCCGATCGGCAGCAAGTGGCGTTGCACCCCCAGGCGGGCGGCGTGGTGCCACAGGTCGCCGGGGCCCCAACCGGCCGCCCCGGCGAGCACGAGCGGAAAACGCTGCCGCATGGCCGGCAGGAGCTGGGCGTACGCCTCCAGGAGCGTGTGAAGGTTCTTCCGCGGCTCCAGCGTCCCGACGAACAACAGGAACGTCTCAGGCAGGCTGAGCCTCGCCCGCACGGCGGCCACGGCCTGCGGCGTCTGCGGTACGAACGGCGCACGCGGGGCGAGGGGGATGACCGTGATGCGGTCCGCGGCGACGCCGGCCAGCTCCACCAGCTCGTTCCGCGTAAACTCGGACGGGCAGATGAAGTGCGCGGACTGGGCAAGCGACGGCTCGAAGTCGCGCTCATACCAGGCGACGCGATCGTCCGGATGCCACTCCGGGTGGCGCACGACGGACAGATCGTGCACGGTGGTCACCGTGACGCCCTTCCATCGCATGGCGATGTGGTTGGGCTCGTGGTAGAGGTCGCAGCGGCCGCGGCCGGTCGCGAAGCGGAACGCCGTGTGGTAGGCCCCCTGCAGGAGGCGCCGGGCAAACCAGGGCGGGCGGCCGACCGGAGTGCCTGGGGCGGCGGCGGGGACGGCCGTACCGACCTCCGGCGGGCGCCACCCGAGCACATCCGTGAAGAAGCCGACGTAGCGGTGCTGCGGGGCGACCTTCGGGAGCCACCGGAGCAATTGGTCGATGTAGTGCCCGACGCCGGTCCTCGGTTGACGCAGCGGCCGATCGTTGATCGCAATGGTGAGCGTCCGCGATTCCACCGGCGGCAACGTACCCCACGGCGGCGCGGCGGGCAAGCCAGAGCCCGGCGATCCGCGGCGGCGGTGTGCCCCTCGCCGCATCAGCAAACCGCAAGGGGCGAAGCAACCCGTTGCCGGGATGTCCTTGATCCGCGAACGGCTGTCGGCTATGAATCGGCGGAATGAGTGCGAGACCTTCGAGTTCATCGCGGGCAGGCGACGGCGCCGCCCGGGCGGCGCGCGGCACGCCGGCGGCGCTGGGCTATCGAATGCCGGCCGAGTGGGAGCCGCACGAGGCGACGTGGCTGGCCTGGCCGCACAACCGGACGGACTGGCCGGGAAAGTTGGCGACGATCCCGTGGGTCTATGCCGAGTTCGTGCGAAAGCTCGTCCCCGGCGAAATCGTGCGGATCCTCGTCAACGACCGGACGCACGAGCAGCAGGCGCGGCGGGTTCTGACCCGCGCCGGGGCCGATCTGTCGCGTGTCGAGTTCCTGCGGATCCCGACGAATCGCGGATGGATGCGCGACACCGGGCCGATCTTCGTGCGGCGCGACGCACGCGGGGGCCGAGGCGATGTCGCCGTTGCGAAGTTCCGATTCAACGCGTGGGCGAAGTATGACGACTGGGACAAGGACGCGCGCATCGCCGAACGGGCCGCGGCGAAACGAAAGGTCAGGGTCTTTCCCGTAAAGGTCGGCGGCCGTGACGTCGTCCTTGAGGGCGGCAGCATCGACGTGAACGGCCGCGGGACGCTCCTGACCACCGAGGAGTGCCTGCTCGACGCCCAGACGCAGGTGCGAAACCCGGGGCTGGATCGGGCGGGCCTGGAGGCGGTTCTTCGCGACTACCTCGGCGCATCGAATGTCCTGTGGCTCGGCCGCGGCATTGCCGGCGACGACACGCATGGGCATGTGGACGACCTGTGCCGCTTCGTCAATCCGCGGACGGTCGTCCTGTGCCGCGAGGACAACCCGGACGACATCAATTACCGACCGCTGGCGGAGAACTGGGGTCGGATCCCCGGCCTGCGGCTCGAAGACGGCGGCCGGATCGAGGCCGTGCCGCTGCCCATGCCCGCGCCGCTGTTCTACGACGGCATGCGGCTGCCGGCGAGCTACGCGAACTTCTACATCGGCAACGCCGCCGTGCTCGTGCCGACGTTCAACGACCCGAACGACCGGGTCGCGCTCGGGATCCTCGCCGACCTGTTCCCGGACCGCTGCGTCGTGGGAATCCACGCCGTCGATTACGTACTCGGGTTCGGCACGATTCACTGTTCGACGCAGCAGGAACCGAGGGCGGAATAGGGGCGGCGGTCGCCACGCACACCCACACCAGAAAGCGGCACGGCAGACATGCCGAGCCGGCTTCTGGCGCGTCGAGAGGCGCCCGCCCAGCGGGCCGCGTCACGCCGTGCGACGGCGGCGGCGGGCCTGGCGCTTGCCGATTTCGATGGATGTCACCAGCAGCAGGTCGATGATCTCGAAGTCGTCCTCGGAAGTGGCCGCGATGATGGTGCGTTCGGCCGTCGGCGGAACGAACAGGGTCTCCGGACGCGAGACGTGGACGCTCCGCCCGTCCGCCATGTGCAGCGCAAACGGCTGGAACGGGCGCGCCTGGTGCACCTTGCGGATCTTCTCGATCGTCATGCCGGCGCCTCGCCTGTATTATCTGAGTATACCCCAGCGTTGCATAGGCCAACGCTGGAAAACGAAAAAACGAGAAAGCGAGAAAACGAAAAACTGGTCATAGCGGGCACTCACCACCGCACCACCGGTGTATTCCGGATACGGTCTCCCGAACGTGTTTTTCGGTTTTTCGCTTTCTCGCTTTTCCGTCGTTGCGTTATGCAACGACGGCGTATAC
>CAZTVU010000111.1:0-343 GCA_964617025.1 uncultured Planctomycetales bacterium
GTTCGCCGCATGGTGGCCGGACCCGCCGAGCGCTACCGCCCGAACGCGGCGGCGCACAAGGTCTACGCGGCGCTCTACAAGGAGTACCGCCGCCTGAGCGACCATTTCGGCACGTACCGCGACCCGGTGATGAGGACGCTTCGCGCATTGAGCTGACCTGTCTCCGACCAACGCCCCACCGCACGACGGAGCCGGGCCGTGTCGGCCCGGTATCCTTTGCACAAGCGGCCGGCTCGGCCCGAGCCGGCTCCGTGGAGACGTGGCGCGGTTGCCGCCGGGTCTTGAATTCGCTGAGCGCGTTTTCTATTCTGGCGGAGTTGACCCGGGTTGCCTGATTTCGGGA
>CAZTVU010000111.1:375-13146 GCA_964617025.1 uncultured Planctomycetales bacterium
GCCAGACCGTTTCATCCGCCGTCGCACCCCCCGACAACCGCCCTGTGCCGCCGGTCATGATCGGCACGGCATCGTGGGAGCGGAACTCCTCGACAGCATCGGCCGACGCAACTGCGGGCGGCGACCTGCGGGTGGAGGGCGTATCCAAGTCCTTTGACGACGTCGAGGTCCTGCGGGATGTCCGTTTCGCCGTCGCCGGCGGCGAGTTTGTGACGCTGCTGGGGCCGTCGGGCTGCGGCAAGACGACGCTGATCCGGATCCTGGCGGGGCTCGAGATGGCCGACGCCGGCGACGTGATCCTCGGCGGCCGGCGGGTGACCGACCTGCCCGCGCGGCACCGGCCGATCAACACCGTCTTTCAGAACTACGCCCTCTTCCCGCACCTGCGGGTCGCCGACAATATCGCGTTCGGCCTGCGGTCGCGGCGCTTCCCCGGGGCCGAGATCGAGCAGCGCGTGCGGCAGGCGGCGCAGATGCTCCAGCTTGAACCGCTGGCGGGGCGGTATCCGCACCAGCTCTCCGGAGGGCAGAAGCAGCGCGTTGCGCTCGCGCGGGCGCTGGTCAACGAGCCGGAGCTGCTGCTGCTCGATGAGCCGATGTCCGCGCTCGATGCCAAGCTTCGTGCCGAGGTGCAGATCGAGCTCCGGCGGCTCCAGCGGCGGCTGGGCAAGACGTTCCTTCTCGTCACGCACGACCAGGACGAGGCGATGACCGTGTCGGACCGCATCCTCGTGATGCGCGACGGGCGGATCGAGCAGGCCGGCACGCCGTCGGACGTCTACGAGCGGCCGGTCAACCGGTTCGTGGCGGAGTTCCTCGGGTCGGCGAACCTGATCGAAGGCACTCGATTCGATGCGTGCGTGCAGACGGCCTACGGCGTGCTGGTGCCGGCAGAGCGGCCGGCGTGGGATGTCGGGACGCTGGCGATCCGGCCGGAGCGGATACGGCTCGGCCGGCGCCCGGCCGGTGTGAACGCGGTCCGCGGTGCCGTGCGAGACGTCGGCGACCACGTGGACCTGTTCATCGAGCCGGGCCCGCTGCGGGTCCGCACGGGGCCGGCCGAGGACCTGCGGGCGGGGGCCGAGGTCTGGCTGGAGCTGCCGGCGGAGTACCTCGTCCCGCTGGCGGGTTGAACGACGCATGCGGCGGCACTCGCCAGGACCCTTATGCGCGACCGACTCAAACGCGCGACGCGACAGGGCGAGAAATGATCCCGTGGTGCTGCCTTCGGCTTCACCAATGACCCGGCTCCTGATCTGGTACGGAGAACTGACGACGCGGCGGCGGCTTTCGCTGCGCGGGCTGGCGTTCGTCGGCCCGGCGACGGCGTGGCTGCTGGCGTTCCTGCTGTTGCCGATGCTGGCGCTGGTGGCCGTCGCGTTCGTGGAACGGGGGGCGTACGGCGAGCTCACGTGGCGGCCGACGCTGGAGAACGTGCGGCGGCTGCTGGGATTCGGGCTCTTCGGGTGGTCGGCGGACATCCTGTGGATCCTCGGGCGGAGCGTCTGGGCGGCGTGCATCACCACGGCGGCCGCCCTGTTGCTGGCGTACCCGCTGGCGTTTTTCATCGCCAGCCGGCGGCCGCGGGTCCGCTACGTATGTCTGGCGCTGGTGGTCATCCCGTTCTGCACGAACCTCGTCATTCGTACGTACGCGTGGATGCTGATCCTCGCGCCGGGCCTGCCGCCGGCGCGGGTGGCACAAACGCTCGGGCTGATCGCCGACGGAGCGGCGCTGTACCCCGGGCCGCTGGCGGTGTACCTGGGCATGGTCACCAGCTTTCTGCCGTTTGCCGCGCTGCCGCTGTACACGAACGTGGAGCGGCTCGACTGGTCCGTCGTCGAGGCCGCGCAGGACCTGTACGGCACGCGGCGGCAGGTCTTCGTGCATGCCATCCTCCCGCAGACGCTGCCGGGGCTGGCGGTGGCCGTCATCCTCACGTTCATCCCGGCGATGGGCGTCTTCGTCGTGCCGGATCTCCTGGGCGGGGCGAAGTACATGCTCGTCGGCAACCTGATCCAGCAGCAGTTCGGCCCGAGCCGCGACTGGCCGTTCGGGGCGGCGGTGAGCCTGGGGTTGATGGGCTTGACTCTGGTCGGGCTTTTCGTATTGAGGCGACATGCGGCGGACTGGGCCGGCGGCGACGACGCTGCCGGCTGACCCCCGTTCACGGCCACAGCGGAGAAACGATCGATGCCGGATGGAGACTGGTACTACGTGGAGAACGGCCAGGCCGTCGGCCCGGTGAGCAAGTCGGTGCTCCAGCAGCGCCTCCTGACGGGCCTGCTCCGGAGCACGGACCTGGTGTGGCAGGCGGGGATGCCGGAGTGGGTCGCGGCGGGCAGAGTCCCCGAGTTGTTTCTGACCGCGCCGCCGGGCTTCGGCGACAGGGGCGCGGCGGTTCCGCCGATGGCGCCGTATCCGCCGATGGGGCCCGGCGGCGCGCATGCTGCGGCGCCGCCCGTCACGTATGCCGGCTTCTGGAAGCGCTTCGCGGCGGCAATCATCGACGGGATCGTGCTGGTGGTCGTCGGCGGCGTCGCGGGCGGCATCCTCGGGGCGGCCGGCGGCGACCGCGAGACGATCAACCTCACGGGCAACGTCACCGGGATCGTGCTCAACATGCTCTACTTCGCGCTGATGGAAAGCTCGACGCTCCAGGCGACGCTCGGCAAGATGGCCCTCGGCATCCAGGTGACCGACCTGCACGGCAATCCGATCAGCTTCGGCCGGGCCGTCGGGCGCCACTTCGCGAAGATCCTTTCCGCGGTCATCCTGCTGATCGGTTATGTCATGGCCGGCTTCACGGAGAAGAAGCAGGCCCTGCACGACATGATTGCGGGGTGCCTCGTGGTGAACAAGGCCCGGTGACCGGGGGACCGATGATCGCGCGCATCCCACGGTGGGTCTCGGTCGCGGCGGCGACGACGTTGGCGCTGTTATACGTGCCGCTGTTGGCCGTGGCGGTGTTTTCGGTCAATGTCGGGCGACACGGCCTCACGTGGCGGGGCTTCACGTGGCAGTGGTACGCGCGGCTCCTTCGGAACGAGTACATACTGGAGGCGGCGCGAAACACGCTCGTCTTGGCCGTTGCATCGACGCTGGTCGCGGCGGTGCTCGGCACGCTGCTGGCAATCGGCATGGCCCGCTTCCCGTGGCCGCGGTGGATTCGGCGGTTTCTCGACCTGGCGGTGTACCTGCCCGTGGTGACGCCGGACATCATCTTCGCCGCCGCGCTGGTGGTGGCGTTCGGCGTGCTGCGGGCCGTCTCACCGCTGTTCGCCCCGGGGCTGCCGACGATGATCATCGGACACGTGACGTTCCAGGTGGCGTTTGTGGCCCTGGTCGTCCGGAGCCGCCTGGCGACGATCGGCCGGACGATCGAGGAGGCCGCGCGGGATCTCTACGCCGATACGCCGTACCTGCTGCGGCGGGTGCTCCTGCCGCTGCTGGCGCCGGGGATCGCGGCGGGGGCCATGCTGGCGTTCACGCTCTCGCTGGATGACTTCGTCATCAGCTTCTTCACGGCCGGGCCTGAGTCGACCACGCTGCCGATCCTGATTTACGCCTCCGTCCGCCGCGGGATCACGCCCGAGATCCACGCCCTCTCGACGCTGATCTTCCTGGCGACGGTCGTGCTGGTGCTGGGTGTTGGGCGGTTGACGGCGATCCCGAAGGAGTCGGCGACGTGAGGATCACCTCGTCCGGGTGCCTGCTGGGCCTCTGTGTCCTTCTTGCCGCGGGCTGCTCGAAGTCGTCCGATACGCCGGCATCCCGGCCCGCCCGCTCCCGCCAGATCAACGTCTACATGTGGTCGGAGTACATCGACCCGGCCATCCCCGCCGACTTCGAGAAGGCCACGGGCATCAAGCCCCGCATCGACGTCTACGAATCGACCGAGGAGATGATCGCCAAGCTCCAGCAGGCCGGCGGGGCCGACCAGTACGACGTCGTCGTTGCGACCGACCACGCCGTTCGCGTGCTCGCGCGGCTCGGCCTGCTCCGCCCGCTCGATCTCGACAAGGTCCCCAACCGCGCGAACGTCGCCGAGCGCTTCCGCAACCCGCCCTACGACCCGGAAAGCCGCTACAGTCTGCCGTACCAATGGGGCACCATCGGTCTGATGTACCGCAAGGACCGTATCAAGGACCTCGACCCTTCGTGGGCGGTCGTCTTCGCGCCGGACCGGCAGCCGGGGCCGTTCGTCCTGATCGACTCGATGCGGGACATGCTGGGCGCGGCCCTCAAGTACCAGGGCCGGTCGATCAACTCCCGCGACGCCGATGAGCTTCGCCGTGCGGGCGAGCTCATCCTGCAGGCCAAGAAATGCCCGCACATGCTGGGCTAAAAAAAAAAAAAAAAGGAGGCCGGCACGGCCGCCGTCGCCATCGTCTACAACGGCGACGCCATCCGCGCGACGGCGGAGGATCCCAACGTGGGCTTTGCCGTGCCGAAGGAGGGCACGGTGATCTGGGTCGATGCGATGACGGTGCCCGTCCGCGCGCCCAATCCGGAGGGCGCTTACCGCTTCATCAACTACGTGCTGGACGCCGATGTCGGGGCAAAGCTGTCCAACTTCCTGCGGTACGCCACGCCGAACGCCGCCGCGATGCCGAAGATCGCTCCGCAGGACCGCGAAAACCCTGCGATCTATCCGCCGGAGGAACTGATGAGGAAGATGGAGTACTTCGAGGACATGGGCAGTGACACTCGCCTGTACGACGAGGTCTGGACGGCGGTGAAGACGCGATGAGGCTATGCGGAAAAGCGAGAAAGCGAGAAAGTCGAAAAGCGAGAAATGCCAACAGAGCCGGGCCGGTTTGCATAGTTCGTCATACCGAAACATGCGCACAAGATGCGCGCATCTTTCGGTTGCGGCCGTGGGCCGCTTTGGGGTCTAGGGTTTGGGGGTTTGGCGTGCAGCCCGAGCAACCGAGCAACCGGTTTACCGGAATAACGGAAGAACGGACTAACGGATCAACGGAATAACGGCCCGACGGATTCTCCACCCGTGCGCTCGCCGCCCACTGCCGGAGCCGTTGGGGTCGCGAACGGGCTAAGGATTGCAGATGTCCGCACATGGTTGCGTGCGTTGGGTTCCACGGTGCTTGCCGTGCGGCAGGTCGATACCGGAGTCAAGATGATACGAAGCCTTCGTCCGATCGGCGTTCTGACCGGCCTGTTGGCCCTTGCGGCGACCGGCGGCCCCGCGGCCGCCGAGCCGATGCCCTTCATCGAGGTGGCCCCTGCGGTCCGGACGGCCTTCCGAGAGCGCGGGACCGGCCGGCCCTTCGTCATGGTGGGCGTCAACTACTTCGACCACCGGACCGGCTGGGCCCCGAAGCTGTGGCAGCAATTCGACGAGCAGCGGGTCCGCGAGCAACTGACGCGGATCCGCGGCCTGGGCCTCAACACGATCCGCGTCTTCCTGACCCTTCAGTCCTTCCATCGCGAGGCCGGACAGGTCACCGCCGAGGGCGAGGCGAAGTTCCGCCGGATGCTCGCCATCTGCCGCGACCTGGGCATCTACGTGATGCCGACCGGGCCCGATCACTGGGAGGGCCGCGTGCCCTGGCGGGGCGCGGACCCGTTCGCCGACGAAGCGGTCCTCAAGGCGGATGAGGCGTGGTGGGCGGCCTTCGCGGGGCGATTCCGCGACGAGCCGGCCATCGTGGCGTGGGACCTGCTCAACGAGCCGGCCATCGGCTGGGACACACCGGCGATGCGGGCGAAGTGGAACACGTGGCTGATGCGCGAGTACGGGACCGTCGAGGCGATCGCCACGGCATGGGCGCGCCCGGTTGAGCAGGTCGGCCGCCTTGGCGAGGTCGCCCCGCCGCCTCGCGAGGCGGCCCTGAACGACGCCCGGCTGTACGACTACCAGCGATTTCGCGAGCACATCGGCGACGAGTGGACGCGGCGGCTCGCCGAGGCGATCCGCTCGGCGGACCCCAACCACCTCGTGACCGTCGGCCACGTCCAGTGGGCCGTGCCGATCCTTCTGCCGATGTTCCTGCACTATGCCGGTTTTGATCTGCGATCCAACGAGCGGCACGTCGATTTCGCCACGGTCCATTTCTACCCGCTCGCGGCCCCGTGGCCGAGTCACGGGCCCGACGGCATGGAGATGAACGCCACGTACCTCGAGAGCCTGCTCTACCTCTCCACCCACCGCAGGCCGCTCGTCCTCGGCGAGTTCGGATGGTACGGCGGGGGCGAGCTCCGCCAGGGCGACCGGGTCGAGTTTCCCCACCGGCCGCAGGAGCACCAGGCCGAGTGGTGCGGCCGTCTGCTGGAGATCAGCCGCGGGCGCCTGGCGGGCTGGCTCAACTGGGCCTACGCCGACACGCCGACCAGCACCGACCTCTCGCGTTTCAGCGGGCTCTGGGACGAGGACGAAAAGCTCAAGGTGTGGGGCCGGGCGTACGGCCGGTTCGCGGAATCCAGCACGGCCCGGCCCGCGACGCCTCGCGAATACCCGGCGTACCTGACGGGCTTTCGCTTCGACCGCCGGGCGATGGTGACGTCGCACGAGACGGGCGTCGGCTATCTCAGTCAACTCAACGCCCTGCGCCGGGCCGCGACGAGGCCCGCGGCGACCTCGCGTCCGTGAGCATGAACGCAGGAGACCGATGATGACGCTGACGCCCGATCCACGCTGCCCGGCTCCCGCGCGGCCCACCCGCGTGCGGTACTTCGTCGTGGTCTTCGCGGTCACGCTCGCCGTCATCACCTACATCGACCGCGTGTGCATCTCGCAGGCGGCCCCCCTCATCCAGAAGGATCTGGGCCTGAGCAAGATCCAGATGGGCTTCGCCTTCTCGGCCTTCTTCTGGGCGTACGGACTCTTCGAGATCCCCGGCGGCTGGATGGGCGATCGCTGGGGCGCGCGGCGGGTGCTGATGCGCATCGTCGTGTGGTGGTCGTTCTTCACCGCCGCCACGGGGTGGGTGTGGAACCTGCCCTCGCTCGTGACCGCCCGCGCCCTGTTCGGCGCCGGCGAGGCCGGGTGTTTCCCGAACCTGACCAAGACGTTCACCACCTGGCTGCCCACCGCCGAACGCGTCCGCGCGCAGGGCATCATGTGGTTGGGGGCCCGCTGGGGCGGGGCGTTCACGCCCCTGCTGGTCGCCTGGGTCCTCGGCTACGTCTCCTGGCGGCGGACGTTCGAGCTGTTCGGGCTGGTCGGCATTGTCTGGGCGATCTTCTTCTATCGCTGGTACCGCGACGACCCGCGCGACAACCCCCGCGTCAATGCCGCCGAGCTGGCCCTCATCCCGCCCGCCGAGAACGTGACGCTCGGCCGGGCGCCGGTGCCCTGGCGACGGCTGCTGGCGTCCAGGACAATCTGGCTGCTCTGGGCGCAATACGTCTGCCTCTGCTACGGCTACACGTTCTACGTCACGTGGCTGCCGACCTACCTCCGCGACGGCCGCGGCGTCGACGTCGGCTTGGGAGCACTGCTGGCCGGCGTCCCGCTCTTCTTCAGCGGGATCGGCTCGTTCTTCTCCGGATTCGCGATCGGCCGCGTGGACCGCTGGATGGAGGATCCGCGGCGAGCGCGCCGCATCCTCGCGGCGACCGGCTGCATCGGCGCGGCGGCGTGCCTCATGCTGTCGATCAACATCCGGGACCCGGTCTGGGCGATGATCGCGATGGGGCTGGCCAGCTTCTCCAACGACCTCGCCGTGCCGCCGAGCTGGGCCGCCTGCATGGATGTCGGCGGACGCGTCTGCGGAACCCTCTCGGGCGGCATGAACATGATCGGCACGTTCGGGGGGAGCCTCGCGCCCATCGTCACCGGCTGCCTTCTGAGCTGGACGGGGCAGAACTGGGCGGTCGTGTTCTACGTCTCGGCCGCCGTGTACGGCCTGGGCGCGGTCTGCTGGATGTTCCTGGACCCGGTAACGCCGCTCGTGCCGCCGGAGGAGCGGTGAAGGTGTCGGGAGGAGTGGTGCAGTGCTTTCGGTTGCCCACGAGCCTTCCTGACGCCGATCGGTGCGGGAACGCATGGGCGGTCCTGCTTCTCGGGCCGCACCGGAGGCGGCGGCCGGACGGCGCCGCGCGACCGTGTTGACGACGCGGGCACTTTCTCTTATAAGGGCGGGCTCGCTGAGGTGTGGTGCGCGACAGAGGAGCTGCCGGAGCGACCCTATCTTTGCGTCTTCGGCCGGCGCCTGGTGCCGCCGCGGGATCCGGCGGTGACGGCGGTGTTCAGCCAAACGGGGAACACCGGTCTTAAGTGCACTCCCCCGCACCGGACGGTCTGATGGCCGGCCGCGAGTCAGGTTTTTCATAACCATTTGTGCGCAAAGCTGTTATCTGCAATGCGCGCGAGCAGTTTTAAAGAGGAGGTTGTATGTCGCAAGCCGGCACGACCCAACCCAGCAGCAAGGACATGTTTTACCCATCGGCCGAGTTTGCCCGTAAGGCGCACATCCAGTCGTTCGAGCAGTATCAGCAGATGTACCGGCGGTCGATCGAGGATCCCGAGGGCTTCTGGACGGAGATCGCCAACACGTTCTACTGGAAGGAGAAGTGGACCCGGTTTCGCGAGTTCAGCTTCCAGGACGACATCTACATTCGCTACTTCCTCGGCGGCAAGACGAACATCTGCTACAACGCCGTCGACCGCCATCTCGAGAAGCGCGGCGACCAGGTCGCGATCATCTGGGAAGGCAACGAGCCCGGCGAGGAGGCCAAGGTCACCTACCGCCAGCTTCACACCGAGGTCTGCAAGTTCGCCAACGTCCTCAAGAGCAAGGGCGTGAAGAAGGGCGATCGCGTCAGCATCTACATGCCGATGGTCAAGGAGTTGCCGATCGCCATGCTGGCCTGCGCCCGCATCGGCGCGATCCACTCGATCGTCTTCGGCGGCTTCAGTCCCGATTCACTGGCCGACCGCATCGTGGACTCCGGCTGCCGGGTGCTGATCACGACCGACGGCGTCATGCGCGGCAACAAGGCCGTGCCCCTCAAGGCCAATGCCGACACCGCCATGGAGATCGCCGCCAAGAGGGGCGTGACGGTCACCACCTGCATCGTCGACAGCCGCGTCGGCGCGAAGGTCCAGTGCACCATGAAGGCCGGCCGCGATTTCTGGTGGGCCGACCTCATGAAGGACGCCTCGCCGTCGTGCGACTGCGAGTGGATGGACGCCGAGGATCCGCTGTTCATCCTGTACACGTCCGGCTCGACGGGCAAGCCCAAGGGCGTGCTCCACACGACCGGCGGCTACATGGTCTACGCCGCGATCACGCACAAGTACATCTTCGACTATCACGACGGCGATATCTACTGGTGCACGGCCGACATCGGCTGGGTGACGGGCCACACGTACATCGTCTACGGGCCGCTGTGCAACGGCGCGACCACCGTCATGTTCGAGGGCGTGCCGACCTACCCGAACGCGGGGCGCTTCTGGGACGTGGTGGACAAGTACAAGGTCAACCAGTTCTACACGGCGCCGACGGCCATCCGGGCCCTGATGCGCGAGGGCGAGAAGTGGGTCGACGGCCACGACCTGTCGAGCCTCCGCCTGCTGGGCTCGGTCGGCGAGCCGATCAACCCCGAGGCGTGGCTGTGGTATCACAAGCACGTCGGCCGGGGCCGATGCCCGATCGTCGACACCTGGTGGCAGACGGAGACGGGCGGCATCCTGATCACGCCGTTGCCCGGCGCGATCCCGACCAAGCCGGGCTCGGCGACGCTGCCGTTCTTCGGCTGCCGGCCCGTTGTCGTGGACGACAAGGGCAACCGGCTGGAGGGCCCGTGCTCGGGCATCCTGTGCATCGAGGAGCCGTGGCCGGGCATGATGCGGACGGTGTACGGGCAACATGAGCGGTTCAAGGAGACGTACTTCTCGTCGTTCCCGGGTCTGTACTTCACCGGCGACGGGTGCCGGCGGGACGAGGACGGCTACTACTGGATCACGGGGCGGGTCGATGACGTGATCAACGTCTCGGGCCACCGGCTCGGCACGGCCGAGGTGGAGAGCGCGCTGGTGTCTCACCCGTCGGTGGCCGAGGCGGCCGTCGTCGGCTTCCCGCATGACATCAAGGGTCAGGGCATCTACGCGTACGTAACGCTCAAGGCCGGGCGCGAGTACACCGAGGAGCTCAAGAAGGAGCTCGTCGCCCATGTCCGCAAGGAGATCGGGCCGATCGCCACGCCGGACGTCATCCACTGGGCTCCGGGCCTGCCGAAGACCCGCTCGGGCAAGATCATGCGGCGCATCCTGCGCAAGATCGCCGAGGGAGAGCCCGACAAGATCGGCGACACCACCACGCTTGCCGACCCGAGCGTCGTCGAGCATCTGATTCAGACGCGGCACGTGTGACCAACGGACGGCATGATCGCGGGGGCCGGCGCAAGGGCCGCCCCCGCGGCGTTTTTCTCTCAGGAGCCTACTACCGTGACAACGCGAGACGCGGGGGTGGCGGCCGCCTCGTCGGATGCGGCCGCAGGGGCGCCGGTGATGAACCGATGGCTCGTCGTCGTTGGGGCCATCCTGGTGCAGTTGTGCCTCGGGGCGATTTACGCCTGGTCCGTGTTCACGAAGCCGTTGAGCCTTCCGGTTGAGGAGGGCGGCTACGGCTTCTCGGCGAGCCAGACGCAGTGGGTCTTTTCGGCGGGGCTGGCGGCCTTCGCGCTGGTGATGTTGTTTGCCGGCCGATGGCAGGCCAAGGTCGGGCCGCGCAAGGTGGCGGTGACCGGCGGCCTCGTGTTGGGTGCGGGATACATGCTGGGCGGCCTGCTCGGGAAGACATTCCTCGCCCAGTTTGTGTGCATCGGCCTGATCGGCGGGGCGGGGATCGGCCTGGCCTATGTCGTCCCCATCGCGGTGGGGGTCAAGTGGTTCCCGGACAAGAAGGGCCTGATCACCGGTCTGGCGGTGGCGGGCTTCGGGTTCGGGGCGCTGATCTGGGTGAAGCTGGCGGGCACCTGGTTCGGCGGCCTGCTGAACACGACGCACGTCTTCGGCCTGCCCGGCGTGCAGAGCGTGTTCTTCCTCTACGGCGTGGTGTTCCTGGTGCTGGTCCTGCTGGGGAGCCTGGTGATGCTGAATCCGCCCGCCGGCTGGAAGCCCGCGGGATGGAATCCCCCGACGACCGGGGCGTCGGCGACCAGCAGCGGCACGACGGCCCTGACGACCGGGCAGATGATCGCCACGCCCCAGTACTGGAGCCTGCTGCTGATGTTCACGGGCTCCGCCATGGCGGGGCTGATGGTGATCGGCTGCATCAGCCTCTTCGGCGCGGACAGCCTGCTGGCCCGCAAAGCGGTGCCCGACACGAAGGCGGCGACGGCCGTCGCGGCTACGGCCATGGCATGGCTGGCGATCCTGAACGGCGTCGGGCGCATCGTGTGGGGCGTGGTGTCGGACAAGCTCGGCCGAAAGCTGTCCCTCATGCTCATGTGCCTGCTCCAGGGCGTCATGCTGCTGGCGTTCTTCCGCGCCGGCGGCACGCCGGCGGGGCTCATCGTCGGCGCGTGCATCATCGGCTTCAACTTCGGCGGCAACTTCGCGCTGTTCCCCGCCGCCACCGCCGACTACTTCGGCAACAAGACGGTCGGCAGCAACTATCCCTGGGTGTTCCTCGCGTATGGCATCGCCGGCATCGCCGGCCCGCAGGTGGCCGGCTATTTCAAGGACGCGGCCCGACTCAGCGGGGCCGGTGTGGACGCCTGGCGGACACCGTTCATGATTGCGGGCGTGGCGTGCCTCGCCGCCGCGGTTTTGGCCGCGCTGCTGCGGCCGCCCCGACCGGCCCATGCCGCGCAGGCCGTCTGACGCGATTGCCCCACGGCGATCGGCCTGAAGAATCCCGTCCCGGGCCGGCACGGCCGAATGCGCCGTTCCGCGGGGCGCGACAATGTCACGACGGGCCGTCCCCGATGCGGCACCGCGCGCCGGTTAGCAAGGGCTGACGCAGCCGTCCGAAAAAACTTCCCAAGACTCGCTGTTTTCCTTGACAAGTGGCAAAGTCTGGGGTATGTTGACTCCATAAGTTTCCGGGCGGCTGTCCGTCCGGGGGAGCTTGGTGCCAGGGAATGAGTAGGCTCGAACCAATGATCACGGAAAGCCGGACACAAGCGCTGGGCGGGCGGTGGGCATTGATCCAGCCTCCCGCGCTGTGGGCCGGGTATTTTGCATTGGAGCGTGCGGGTCCGTAGGGCTCGTCTTTTTCGGCGAACAGCCACAAGCCCTGCGGCCACCTGAGCTTGCAGGGCTTTTTTCTTGCCCTCATCGCACAGGTGCGGCACTGGTTGTGGTAACGGAATGCCCGGCGACGGCGGAGACGGTACGCCTGCGGATCCCGCCGGCGCAGCCGACGGAGGTGGAGTTCGCGCGGACCGAGGCGACGAACGGCCGTGCGAGGGCGGTTGATGCGTGTGGGTTCCCGGCACGAAGTGCGTGTGGGTGTGTCGCGGGCGCGTGAAAGGATGAAATGATGAGCACGGACATGACCGGTACGTCCATTCTTTTCGGCGCGTCCCTCGGGGCGATTGCATGGTTGGTCGTGGCCCTGAGGCGGCGGCGAAGGCTTGGTTCGGCCTTGGCACCGAACGGCGAGAGGATCGTATGCCTGGCAGGCCGGGTTGTCCGACAGGGCCGGGCGCGGGAGGAGGTCTCGACCATGGAGCGAGCCAGGGAAATCATGAGTCAGGTGTGCGGCATCCTTGACGCCGACGGTGTCAAGTACCGCGTCAATGAGGACGGCACGACGATCGAGGCGGGATTCCCGGGCCGGACGGCGCCGCTCTGGA
>CAZTVU010000111.1:13156-15112 GCA_964617025.1 uncultured Planctomycetales bacterium
GGTCATCGCGGCCGGCGAGCCCCAGATTCTGGCCGTTGTGATCCCTATGCCGTTGACCGTGCCGGAGGAGCGTCGGGTGCAGATGGCCGAGACGGTCGTGCGGGCGAATTGGGGCCTGCTGGTCGGGTCCTTCGATCTGGACATGGGGGACGGCGAGCTGCGGTATCGGGCGGCGATCCCTATGGCGGACGCGACGCTCACGCCGGAGCAGTTCCGCGACCTGATGCGTGCCTCGCTGTGGACCGCGAACCGGTACAGCCGGGCGTTCTGCCGGCTGCTGTACGGCGACGACCTGTCGCCGGCGGAGGTGATCGCCGAGGCCGAAATGGCGGATTGCTCCGCCACGAAATAGTGACACGATGCCGAGCGCGGGCGTCTCTCCCGAGAGGGAGACGACGCCCGCGGGCCGGCCGGCGAAGGGGGAGGACGACGATGAACGAGACCCGAACGCGAATCGAGGAGCGAATCGAACGCCAGGTGCGTCGGCTCGAGGCCCTCTGGCGGGCGATGCACGGCGGGGTGTCGGAAGCGGCGTCGGCGCAGTTGCTCAAGGCCTGCGGCGCGGAGCTGAGCCGCCTGTGCGTCGAATACATTGCGGCCGGCGGCACCCGCTCGAGGTTCGTGGCGATCTGCCATGAGACGGCTGGTGCGTAACGGGATGCATCGGGATCACGGGTCCCGGGCAATCCCGCGATTGTGAAGGAGATAGGCCACGAGATGGTTCCGACAGGGTGATGTGACCATCAAACCGGTCGCGATCCCGCGGAGCGCCAAGGTCGTTGCGTCGAACGTGCTGGCGGAGGGCAAGGCCGCGGGCCATGCCCATCGTGTGGTGGGCGACGCCAGGCCGCTGGAATTGGGCAGGAATCTCTTTCGCCGCGAGCTGGGCGGGGATGTGCGGGTGATCCACGAGGAGCATAAGGAGATCGCGCTGCCGCACGGCGACTACGCCGTCGGCCGGGTCCGCGAGTACGACCACTTCGCCGAAGAGGCGAGGTGTGTGGAGGTCTGACGGAGCCACAACGGCCGTCCGTCGGCGCGTGGCACGTCGAGGGCGTCGATCCCGATTGCCGGACGCTGGCGGAGGCCCCGGCCTCGCGGAACCGGACCGATCGGCCGCCGGAGATCCTGACATGAACTCTTGAAGGAGGACGCGTGATGAACGTCACGGGTCGATTCGATTTCTCGAGTGTCGTGGTCGAGTGCGAGCAGACGGTCACGCTGATGGTCCGCGTGAAGGCGCCGTCGGCGCCTCGGTAACCGCGGCCACGCCTTGCCGTGCCCCACGGGCCGGCAACCGACGGTCGTGCGGCGCCGGCGGCTCCGCCGATGGAAAGGCGTCGGGGGCGGAACGTCGCTCGTGTCGTTCTTTTCGAATACCGCGAGGGTCGGGGGGAAGGACCGCCGGCCGCGTTTTCCGGCTTGCCAACGCCGCCAAGCTGACCCACAATGCCCGGTCCGGGAGGTCCCACTATGGCCGGCAGGATCGAGAAAGTCCTCGTGATCGGGCTGGATTGCGGCGAGCCGTCGCTGGTCTTCGACCGGTGGCTGGACCTGCTGCCCCACACGCGCGAGCTCGCGCGGGCGGGCATGTTCGGCACGCTCGAGAGCTGCATGCCGCCGATCACCGTTCCCGCGTGGTCGTGCATGGCCTCGAGCAAGGACCCTGGCACGCTGGGCATCTACGGCTTCCGCAACCGCGCGGACTACTCGTACGACAAGCTGTCGATCTCGACGGCCCTCGACGTGAAGGAGCCGCGGGTGTGGGACATCCTCGGCACCCGCAACAAGAACTCGATCATCGTCGGCTTGCCGGGCACCTACCCGATCACGCGGCCGATCAAGGGCACAATGGTCACGTGCTTCATGACGCCGGGGATCGAGGCGGAGTACACCTGGCCGCCGGCGCTCAAGCAGGAGATCGCCGCGCTGGCTTCCGAACCGGCGCTGAACGTG
>CAZTVU010000112.1:0-14990 GCA_964617025.1 uncultured Planctomycetales bacterium
ACGGTCGGCGGCGGGGGCGCGACGACGATCGCGGTGAACCTGGCGGCGGAGCTGGCGGCCCTGTGTGAACCGGGCGGCGGGGGCGTCGCCGTGGTGGACCTCGACTTTCGATTCGGCCAGGTGGCGACGATGTTCGACCTGCAGCCGCCGTACAGCATCGCCGACCTGTGCGATACGCCCGAGCAGATCGACCCGCAACTGATCAGCAAGGTCATGGTGCAGCATTCGAGCGGGGTGCACGTGCTGGCTCGTCCGGCGCATTTCGCGCAGGCGGGACTGATCACGGCCGCCCATTGCGCCAGCGTGTTGAGCGGTTTGCAGGACCTGTACCAATACGTCGTGGTGGACGGCCCGACGCGTTTCGACACGGGCGCCAAGGCGGTCTTCGATCTGGCATCCACCCAGCTTCTGGTGATTCAGTTGCTGGTGCCGAGCGTGCGCAACGCGCAGAGGATCTTCGAGGAGCTGACCGTCAACGGCTACAACCCCGATCGCGTCCGGATGATCTGCAACCGGTACTCGAAGGACTCGGGTTTCCTCGAACGAGGGCACGTGGAGACGACGATGGACCGCGAGATCTTCTTCCTGTTGCCGGATGAATGGAAGACGGTCAGCGAGTCGGTGAACATGGGCGTTCCGTTGATTCAGTGCGCGCCGAAGTCGCGAATCCGGCAGGCGTTTGCGGAGCTGGCGACGCTGATCCGTACGCCGGCGGCCGAGGACGGACGGGGAGGAGCCCCGGGGGCCGAGATGGACCGCGCCGGGGGGACGGGGAAACGCGGGGGCGGACTGCTGAGCAAGATCTTCAGCTCTTCATGAGGAGGCGCTGCAGGCCATGTTCGGAAGCAACAAAGGAACCGTACTGAGGAAGCTCGGGCCCAAGACGGGCCCGGTCGCGACGGCGGATCGCCCGGCCGCGCCGCGGCTGGCGCCGCCGGGGTCGCTGCCTGCGGCGGGCGGCGGCGAGAGCAGCCGGATCAACGCCGAGCGGCTGGAGCAGTATCACGAGCTCAAGGCCCGCATTCACCGCAAACTCGTGGAGCAGCTCGACCTGACGAGCCTGAACGCGGACGACGAGACGATGCGCACGCAGGTCCGCGAGCTGGTCTCGGAGCTGTGCGAGCAGGAGAACGCGCTGCTCAATTTCAACGAGCGGCAGAGGCTGGTCAGCGAGATCCTCGATGAGACGTTCGGCCTGGGTCCCCTGGAGGTGCTGCTGGACGATCCGTCGATCAGCGACATCCTCGTCAACGGCCCGCGGAACGTGTACGTGGAGCGAAAGGGCCGGCTTCAGAAGGTCGACGTCCAGTTTCGCGACAACGCCCACCTGATGCACGTGATCGACAAGATCGTCAGCGCTGTGGGTCGTCGGTGCGACGAGGTCAGCCCGATGGTCGATGCGCGGCTTCCGGACGGGTCGCGCGTCAACGCGATCATCCCGCCGCTGGCGATCGACGGCCCGAGCGTCTCCATCCGGCGATTCGGCAAGGACCCGATCACCTGGGACGACTACCTGCGTTTCAAGTCGTGCACGCCGGAGATGATCGACTTCCTCCGCGCGTGCGTGGTGTCGCGCCTGAACATCCTGATCGTGGGCGGCACGGGCTCCGGTAAGACGACGCTGCTGAACAACCTGTCGAGCTTCATTCCGGAGGACGACCGGATCGTCACCATCGAGGACGCGGCCGAGCTGAGCCTGCGGCAGCCGCACGTGGTCCGCCTGGAATCGCGCCCGGCCAATATCGAGGGCAAGGGCCGAATCTCGATCCGCGAGCTGCTGATCAACAGCCTGCGTATGCGTCCGGACCGGATCGTCGTCGGCGAGTGCCGCGGCGCCGAGACGCTGGACATGCTCCAGGCGATGAACACGGGCCACGACGGGTCGCTGACGACGATCCACGCGAACAGCACCCGCGACGCCGTGCAGCGCGTCGAGACGATGGTGATGATGGCCGGCTTCGAGCTTCCGCTGAAGGCGATCCGGCAGCAGTTCGCGTCGGCGGTGAACCTGATCGTGCAGGCGCAGCGCCTCACGGGCGGGCCGCGAAAGATCGTCGGCATCACGGAGGTGGGGGGCATGGAGGGCGACGTGGTGACGATGCAGGACATCTTCAAGTTCGAGCAGGAGGGGATCGACAACGCCGGGAAGGCGTACGGCCATTTCGTGGCGACGGGGATTCGCCCGGCGTTCATCGAGCGCCTGAAGGCCGCCGGGGCCGAGGTGGACCCGACGATCTTCGAGAGGCGCATCCTGGCGGCGGACGAGCCGACGGGGTGAGCGTCGGGTTGGCTGCGTCCGGGCGCGCAGCGCCTTTTCGACCGGAGGACGGCACATGACCGTCGAAATGATTGCCTCAATGAGCGGAATCATGGACATCCTGTTTCTCGTGATGCCCATGGCGGGATCCATCCTGCTGGCCTTCGGGCTTTACCAGGTGGTGATGGACCTGCGGACCAGCAATCGCCAGAAGGTTCTGGATCGGCTGCAGGAACGCGCGGGCAAGGGGGCTGCGAAGGACCGGGCGAAGGAGAAGCTGATCCGCCGCAAGGCGCAGGAGATCACGGCCGGTTCGGTCGCGTCCTGGGTGGCCGGGCTGAGCGTCGTGCCGAAGCTTCAGCGGGTCCTGGACCAGGCCAATGTGGACTGGGTCGCGTCCAAGATGCTGGTGAACCTCTTTGCGCTGTCGGTGCTGGCCGCCGGGGGCATGATCATCCTGCACATCAGTCCGCTGGTGGCCCTGTCGGCGGCGCTGGGCGTGTTTCTGACGCCGATCCTGTACCTCGTCCGCCGGCGCCGCAAGCGGATGCGCCGGATGGTGGAGCAGCTTCCCGACGCGTTCGAATTGATGAGCCAGGCGCTGCGGGCGGGGCATTCGCTGGCGAGCGGCATTCAGCTCGTCAGCGAGCAGATGCCCGATCCCATCGGGACGGAGTTCGGCCGGGTCTTCCACGAGCAGAACCTGGGCATCAAGGTGGAGGAGGCGCTCCTGAGCATGGCCGACCGGTGCGACCAGATGGACGTGCGGTTCTTCGTCACGGCGGTGCTGATCCAGCGGCAGACGGGCGGCGACCTGGCGGAGGTGCTGGACAAGATGGGTTCGGTCGTTCGCGACCGGATCCACCTGATGGGCGCGGTGATGGCGCTGACGGCGGAAGGCCGGTTGTCGGGCTGGGTGCTGCTGGCGCTGCCGGTGCTGGTGTTCGTCGTGACGCTGTACATCAATCCGGATTACGCGGGCATGCTGCTCTACGATCGGCAGGGCCGCCTGATGCTGTTCGCCGCCGTGGCGATGCAGCTCATGGGCATGGCGATGATCAAGAAGATCGTGAACATCAAGGTATAAGGAGGACTGATCATGAACGAGATCATCCTCATCGGGGCCATGGTCGTCGTGAGCACGGCCATGATCGGCTATTCGCTGTGGCCGAACCGTCGCGCCCAGATGGAACAGCTCCTGCGGCGGATGTCGGGCCGCAAGCGCGAGGACGCGCAGTTGAAATCGTCGGCCAAGGAGTCGGCCGCGCAGAAGGCCATGAAGCGGCTGGCGCCCATCATGGCCAAGCACACGATGCCCAAGAGCGACGAGGAGATGTCCACCCTCCGCGTCAAGCTGGCCAACGCCGGTTTTCGCGGCGACGGCACGCCGATGATCTTCCTCGCCAGCAAGACGATCCTCGGGGGCGCTCTGCTGGTGCTCAGCCTCCTGCTGACGTGGTCGACGGGCCAGGACCTCAAGCACATCCTGGGCATCACGGCGTTCGTGGCGGGCATCGGATTCATGCTGCCGAATGTCTGGCTTTCGCTGGCGACCAAGCAGCGGGCGGAGAAAATTCGCAACGGCCTGCCCGACTCGCTGGACCTTATGGTGATTACCGTCGAGGCGGGGCTCGGGCTGGATGCAGCTCTGCAACGGGTCGGCGAGGAGATGCGGCATGTCCACCCCGAACTCAGCGAGGAGATGGCCATCGCGACGCTCGAGACCCAGATGGGCGTGCCCCGCTCGGAGTCGCTGAACAATCTGGCGACGCGCACGGGCGTGCCGGAGATGAAGTCGCTGGTCGCCGTCATCACCCAGGCGGAAAAGTTCGGTACCAGTATTGCCAAGGCCCTTCGCAACCAGGCCGACTCGCTTCGGACCAAGCGGCGGATGAAGGCGGAAGAGCGGGCGCAGAAAACCACCGTTAAGCTCATGCTGCCGCTGATCATGTTCATATTCCCGGCGATCTTTGTTGTGCTTCTGGGGCCGGCGATTCTGCAGATTCTGCGCCAGTTCGTGAACGGCAACTTCGGCTGACCGCAGGCGCGACGATACCGGCGCGGGCGCCGCCGGACCGAACGGCTGCCCGAAAAGTCCGCGGGATTCGCGCGGTCGGCCGCAAACTTGCGCGGCGATTTGCCGATAACCTTTCCGTCGGCCGGGGCTGCGGCGCCGCAGGCGTCGGCGGTCGTCGGCCCCGTGCCGCCATCGCCCGAGCGATTTCGAAGGAGCCGATCATGCCAGGGATGACGTTTGCGTCGAAACGGAGACAAGCGTGGATTGCGGCGGCGGCGATCGCGGCGGTCGTGGCGGCGGGGTGCGCCGAGCCGCGGGAGCGGTTGAACGCCCCCCCGCAGGGCTGGTCGTCGCGCCAGGCCTCGATGCAGGAGCACTTCGTCTACATGACGGACAACGCGATGCTGGCGGAGATGCACGTGTCCGACGTGCATTTCATCCCGCATACGGCGTCGCTGAACGGCCTGGGTGCCCGGCGGCTGGACCGGTTCGCGTCGCTGCTCAAGGAGACGGGCGGCGAGCTTCACTATGACAGCGATCTGGATGACGCCGGGCTGATTCGCGAGCGCATCGCGAGCGTGCGGGAGTACCTGGCGGCGGCGGGTGCGGATCCGGCGCGGGTGACGGTGACCGAGGGGCGGGTGCGGACGGATGGCATGATGGGGGAGGAGGCCGTTGCCGCGCGGAAGAAGGTGGTCGGCGGCGAGGATTCCGGGGCAAAGTCCGGGCAGGACCTGGGGTGGGCGGACAATCCGTAACGCCCGGCGTGGCCGTTTGTGGGGAATGGGCGTGCAGGCAGTTTGCCGGCAGGCAGGGAGGTCTGTTCGATGAAGCGGCATGGATGTGATCTGGCTTCGTGGGCCCTGACGGGCATGCTGGTTCTGGCGGGTGGGTGCCAGAGCCCCCCGGGGGATCATTCGCCCGGAGCCGCGGCGATGCCCTGGCAGCGGACGGATCGGGCAAAGCCCGCGACGGCGACCGCGACGCCGGAGCCGCCGATCGCGCCGCGGACGCACTTTGCCGCGGGGCGCCTCCACGAGAGCCAGCAGCAACTGAACAAGGCCATCGAGCAATACCGGGCCGCCGTGGCACTGGACCCACAGATGGTCGAAGCGCGGGACCGGCTCGGCGTGTGCCTGACGCGCATCGGCAGCTACGAGGCGGCGATCGAGCAGTTCGCGAAGGCGATCCAGGCGAGGCCCGATGCGGCACACGTGCGTAACAATCTGGCGTTCTGCTATATCAGCCAGCGGCGGTGGGCGGAAGCGGAAGCGGAGCTTCGCAGCGCTTTGCGGCTCAAGCCCGATTTCCTCCGCGCGCGGATCAACCTGGGTCTCGTTCTCGCACAGCAGAAGCAGTTCGAGGCGGCGCTGGAGACGTTCCGCAGCGTGCTGAACGAAGAGGACGCCCAGTTCAACATGGGGCTGATGTATCAGTCGGTCGGACGGTATGCCGATGCCGGCAGGTCGTTCCGAACGGCCTTGGAGAAGAATCCCGGGCTCGTGGCGGCCCGGGAGCGACTGGACAAGCTGGGCCCGCTGATCGAACGCGAGGAACGCGAGCGGCAGAAACTCTCGCCGACCGCCGGGCCGACCACGCGGCCGTCGGAGGGCCTGGCGAATGCGGCACCCTCAGCGGAACCGGCATCCCCGATGCCCCAGGCGGCGGCGACGGAAGGACAGCCCGACGGGGTTTCGTTTGTACGCCAGTCAAGCCCTGTGCCGCCGCTTTCGCCGGTCCTGTTGCCGGCCGCCCGGACGATGCTGGCCTCGGTCAAGGACACGCTGGCGAGGGCCGTTGCTTCGGGATCGGCCATGCGACGGATGCTGGCGGAGGCCTCGCGGCAGGAGACGCAAGCAACGCCGGTCGTGATTTGCGAACCCACCGACTGTGACAGGATGGAGCCGGAGGCGTTCGACGATTTGAGCGACGAGTTGTCCTTCGAGTACCTGGATCCGCAGAGCGAGTCGGCCCGGGCTCCGCTCCAGGGGCCGGCTGCGACGTGGCAAGCGCCGTGGTCGATGTGGCCGCCCTTCTCGACGGACCTGCCGGCGGTGGGGCGGAAGCCCACGGTTTCGCTCCTGGAACAGGGCGGTCCGATTGGTCCGTCGCTGCTCATCGGGGCGATTGTCCTTCCCGACAGTCCGTTCGACGCATTTCCCCACGACTGACGCGTCGGGCACACCCCAAGACGGCGCAGGCGCAAACCGCGCTCTGCGCCAAAGCGGCACACGGCTTCGCCCGAGGTCCGACAAACAACAAAGCGAGAAGGCGGAAACGGGTACCGACGGCATCGCGTCCTGATCCCTGCGCCGGATGGCCGCCGCAGGTGACGGATGGCTTTGCGTGCGGCTCCGGCCGGCGGTAGAGTCCGGGGTTTCGGGGTTGAGGTTTCGTAACAACGGATCTGCCGAGCGGGCGGCCGACCGAGCCTGTGAGCGACTCCCGGCCGCGACGGCGGAGCCACAGGATGACGGCCTGACGAACGAATCCGCGCGGCGGCGCAGCGATCGCCGGCCGATGCCGATCCATGGGAATCATCCGCGTACTGCCCGATCTGCTGGTCAACCGGATTGCCGCCGGGGAGGTCATTGAGCGTCCCGCGAGCGTCGTCAAGGAACTCCTCGAAAACAGCATCGACGCCGAGGCCACGCGGATCGACATCGCCGTGGAGGACGGCGGCCGGCGGCTCATCCGCATCACCGACAACGGCACCGGCATGGACGCCGACGACGTGGCGCTGGCGGTCGTGCCGCACGCGACGAGCAAGATCACGCGCGAAGAGGACCTCTTCGCCATCGGGACGATGGGCTTTAGCGGCGAGGCCCTCGCGAGCATCGCGGCCATTTCGGACCTGCGCATCGTCTCGCGGCGGCCCGAGAGCGACGCCGCCTACGAAATCCGGGCAGTGGGCGATCGGATCGACGGCCCGCGTGCCGCCGGCGCGCCCGTCGGCACGACCATCGAGGTCCGCAACCTGTTCCACAACGTCCCGGCCCGGCAGAAGTTCCTCCGCACGGCTCAGACCGAATTCGGGCACATCGTCGAACAGGTCGCACGCCTGGCCCTCGCCCACCCGCGTATCGAATTCCGCGTCACGCACGACGGCCGCGAGACCCACCGCCTGCCGCCCGCCGAGTCGCTTCGCCGGCGAATCTCGGATTTCTACGGGGGCGAACTGGCCGACGCCCTCATCCCGATCCAACGGACGGAGCGCGGCATCGAGCTGACGGGACTGGTCTCGCCGCCCGCGCAGAGCCGTTCGACGGGGCGATGGGAGTACACCTTCCTCAACGGGCGGTTCATTCGCGACCGGTTCGTCCAGCACGCCGTCCGCGAGGCGTATCGCGGGCTGGTGGATCCGCAGCGGTATCCCGTGACCTTTCTCATGATCCGCGTCGACCCGGCGGATGTGGACGTCAACGTGCACCCGACGAAGATCGAGGTCCGCTGGCGCGATTCGAACGCCGTCCACTCGGTCGTCCTGACGGCTCTGCGAGATACGTTCCTTCAGCACGACCTGACCCCGCCATTATCGACCGCCGGGCGCGGCGACGCCGACGCCGAGCAGCGCCGCCAGCAGATCCGGCAGGCGATGGCCGACTTCTTCAAGAGCCGACAGCCCCCGGCGGACCAGTCCTCGCTGCCGTTTTCAACCGCACGGCCCGCGGCCCCCTCCGGCGGGTCGTTCCACCGGCACACGTACCCCGCGCCGGGCCCCGACCGCGCTCCGGTCGCTCCGTCGACGAGTCCCGGGCGGGGGCTGCCCCCCGATCCTCGCGGGTCCGAACGAAGCGCCGCCGGGCCCGCGGAGGAAGACGCCCCCATTCCCCGGCCCGCCACCCGCGTCCTGCAGATCCACCAGTCCTATCTCGTCGCCGAGACGCCCGAGGGAATGGTCATCGTCGACCAGCACGCCCTGCACGAGCGCATCCTGTACGAGCAGCTTCGCGAACAGGTTTCGCGCGGCCCGCTCGAGTCGCAGCGGCTGCTGCTCCCCGAGACCGTGGCGGTTTCCCCCGATCAGATGGCCGTGCTGGAGACCCATGCGGAACTGCTGCGGCGGTTCGGCCTGGAACTGACGGCGTTCGGGCCGGGCACGATCGCCGTCCACGCCTGCCCGACGCTCCTGCGGGAGCCCGGGTCGGCGGGGTTCGTGCGCGACGTGGTCGACACGCTTGCCACGCACCCGGCGGGCACGGAGCCGGAGCACCTCCTCGAGGACCTGCTTCAGATGACGGCCTGCAAGGCGGCGGTGAAGGCGGGCGACCCGCTCTCGACAGAGGAGATCATCGCCCTGCTCGACCAGTCCGACCGCGTGGAGAAGAGCAGCAACTGCCCGCACGGCCGGCCCACCACGCTCCGCCTGACGCTTGCGGATCTTGAGCGGCAATTCAAGCGGACGTGACCGGCCGGCGATCGCCCCTACAGCCGCAGCGTCGCGATCCGCGCCACCGCCTCGCGGATGCGTTCGGTGTCCATCGTGAGCGCCGCCCGGAAGTAGCCTTCCGCGCACCGACCGAAGCCGATGCCGGGAATGACCACCACCGAGATCTCGTCAAGCAGCTTGCCGACGAATGTCATCGAATCGAGGCCGTTCGGGCACCGGGCCCAAATGTAGAATGTGGCGTCGGGCTTGCGCACGGAAATCCCGATCCGCTCCAGGCCTTCGACGAGCACGTCCCGCCGCTCGCGGTACAGGTCCTGCATCGCGCGGACCTCGACATGGTCGATGTTGCGGTACGCCTCGACGCCCGCCCACTGGATCGCGTTGAACTGGCCCGAGTCGAGGTTCGACTTGACCTTCGCCAGCGCGGCCACGGCGTCCTTGTTGCCGGCGACGAACCCGAGTCGCCACCCGGTCATGTTGAACGTCTTGGACAGCGAGTGGAACTCGACCGCGACGTCCCGGGCCCCGGGGATCTCGAGTATGCTCATCGGGCGCCGGCCGAAGTACACCTCGCTGTATGCGGCATCCTGTGCGATCAGGATGTCGTGCTCCCGCGCAAACGCGACGGCCTTCTCGAAGAACTCGCGCGGGGCCGTCGCCGCGGTCGGGTTGTTGGGATAGTTGAGGTACATCAGAGACGCACGCCGGCAGATGTCGCGCGGAATGGCATCGAGGTCGGGCAGCCAGCCGCGCTCCTCCGTCAAATCCATGATGTACGGCGTGCCGCCGGCGAAGATCGTGGCCGAGAAGTAGACCGGATACCCCGGCTGCGGCACCAGCACGTAGTCCCCCGGGTTGACGACCCCGATCGGCAGGTGTCCGATCCCCTCCTTGCTTCCGATCAGCGTGATCAGCTCGGTCTTGGGGTCGAGCGACACGCCGAACCGTTGTTCGAACCAGGCGGCGGCCGCCTGCCGGAACTCGGGCACGCCCTCGTCAAACGGGTAGCGGTGGTTTCGAGGGTCGGCGACGGCCTCCTGCATCCTGCGGATGATAAAGCCGGGGGTCGGTCGGTCGGGGTCCGCCACGCCGAGGTCGATCACATCCTTGCCGGCGGCGATGGCCTCCCGCTTTCGCCGGTCGATCTCCATGAACAGATACGGGGGCAGGGCATTCAAACGTTCCGCACGTTGAAACGGCATCGTATGGCTCTCGAAACAGAAACAGACCCCGACATTGCATACGGCAACGCCGGACAGCGAAAAAAGAGACGGAAAAAAAACGGACGACTTCTGAGAAAACGTGGTGAACTCAGGACCGCACCACGGACTCTCCGAAGGCGTCTTTCACGCTTTTCCGGTTTTTCGCTTTCCCGCTTATCCGTCGTTGCTTTCTGCAACGACGGAGACGGCACGGCCCCATTTCGGGCCGAAACGGCGGGCATTCTACGGTCGGGTCGGCCGGGCGGCAATCGCCTGTCTCGGCCTCGCCAGACCGCTCAGCCTTCTCCCACCCTGCCGTCATGGCGATATGCGACGACGGTGTGTATCATGCCCGGTCAACACGCGAATCCCACTTGGAGGACGCCTGATGTCGCTTGCTTGCCGTTGCCACGTGCCGTCGCTGTTCGCTCTGGCGGCCCTCGTCTCCGCCGCACAGGCGCAGGAAACCCGTCCTCTCGCCGAGCCGGCGCTGCCGGCCTCGTTGCCGGCGGAGCAGATCGAAGTGCTGTCCGGCATCACGTTCGCCACGCCGGGAAAGGAGGTCCTCAAGCTCGACCTCGCCCGGCTTAAGACCGGACACGGCCCGCGCCCGGCCGTCGTCTGCATCTACGGCGGCGGGTGGATCTCCGGCAGCCGCGTGGGCATGCAGCCGTTCACCCGATTCCTGGCCGCGTACGGCCACGTTGCCGTCGCCCCGACGTATCGCCTCGCGCCCAAGTACCGGTTCCCCGCCGCAGTGGCGGACGTCCGGCAATGCGTGCGGTGGCTGCGGAGGAACGCCCGCGAGTACGACCTCGACCCGAAGCGGATCGGAGCGATGGGCCTGAGTGCCGGCGGCCACCTGGCGCTGATGCTGGGCGTTGCATCCGACGATGATCGCTTCGGCGAGGACGACAAGCCGTCGAACGGTGAATCGGCCCGCGTGCAGGCGGTGGTCAACTACTTCGGCCCCGCCGATCTCGCCGCCAGGGACTGGTCGCCGCTGGCGGTCAGCAAGTACCTCGTTCCGTTCCTCAACGGAACGGCCGCCGACCGGCCCGAGGAGTATCGCAGGGCCTCGCCGCTGACCTATGTGAGCCGCGACGACCCGCCGGTACTCACCTTCCACGGGAACAAGGACCTCACGGTCCCCATCTCGCAATCCGTCCTGCTGCACCGGCGGCTCGACGCCGCGGGCGTGAAGAACCGCCTCGTCATCCTCGAAGGCCAGGGCCACGGCTGGCAAGAGCCGTACCTCGGCCGGACGATGCGTCAGATGGTGGCCTACTTCGACGAGTGCCTCAAGAAGATGCCGCCTGTCGCGACGACTCAGCCGCACGACAAATGACCGCGGCATAGCCAAGGTCGGCGCGGGATTCGCGCAGACGCCCGCCGATCGAAGCGGGCGCCGTCAGCACCCCGGCGGTCGGTTCGGGCCGTTGAAACACGTCTGGAACGCCGCGAAATCCGCCAGGTCCACGTCGTTGTCCGCGTCAGAATCGGCTACCGCGCATCCCGGCTCGCGAAGCGCCTGATTCGGACCGCTGAAACAGTATTGAAAGCTGGCGAAGTCCGCCAGGTCCACGTCGCCGTCGCGGTCCAGGTCGCCGGGGGTCTCCGGCATGGTTACCGTGACCGTCACGACGGTGCACGTGAGGCTGGTCAGGCCGGTCGCGGAGTTGCGGGTCCTGGCGTAGTAGGTGGTGGTCGCGGTCGGGCTGACGGTCGGCGACGCGCCGCCGGGGACCGGCGTACCGCCGCAACTTCCGACAAACCACTCGACGGTGTCGCCGCCGCTGCCGGGGATCGCCGAAAGCACGGACGACCCGCCGATGGAGATCGTTGGCGGCGTCGCCTGGGCGGCGGTCGGCGGGTCCGGCGGCAGCGGCGGGGCAAACTTCATGACGAACGCATCCGTGCTGCCCTGGTTCGGGTTTCCATCCAGGTTGCCGGAGGTTGTGCCCGCCAGGAAGATGGCGCCGGTGGTCGTTATGGCCACGCCGCCCCTGGCCGAATCGCTAAGGGCGGTGCCCAACTGCTGGGACCACAAGCGGGTCGTACTTGGCCAGGAAGATATCGAGCCCCCCCAGATACGGGTTCCCGTCCAGCGGTCCCTCCACCTGGCCGGTCAGATAGATGTTGCCGTCGGCGCCCAAGGCCACCCCCCACCCCTGATCGTGCTCATTGGTGCCCAGGCCGGGGGTGCATCCGAACTGCCTGCCCCAGAGCGGGTTGCCGGATGCGTCGAACTTTGCCAGGAAGACGTCGCGTCCGCCGCTCTTGGGGCCGTAGAGATCGCCCGTGGTGTATCCGGAAAGATAGATATTCCCCTCGGCATCCGTGGCAAGGGAGTAGCCGTGCTCCGCGTTCCATGTCCCCCATTGCCGCAGCCACAGCCGGTTGCCGTCGGTGTCGTACTTGGCCAGGAATAGCTCGCCGTTGGCCAGGAACGGGTTGCCCTCAATGGAGCCCTGTGCATAGCCCGAGACGATGACGTTTCCCAGGGCGTCGCACGCGATCGCCCAGGCCTGGTCGATCTCGATCGAGCCGAAAAGTCGGGTCCATAGCCGAGTTCCGGACGGATTGAACTTGCAGAGGATGACGTCCGCCGACCCCACGCGGACCTGGCCGTGGATGTCGCCCCGGATGTATCCGGTCAGATAGACGTTGCCCGAGGCGTCCGCGGTGACCGCATACCCCTCGTCGTCGTTGGCCGAACCGATCAGTCGGGTCCAGAGCCAGTCTCCAGAGGGGCCGTACTTCGTCAGGACGATGTCCCACCTGCCCGCGTGATACTGGCCGTCCAAGGCGGCGCCGGCGAACCCCGTGGCGTAGATGTTCCCCGCGGCGTCCGTCGCGACGCCGAAGGCGCAATCGCGCTCGCTGGTGCCCCGCTGCCGGCCCCAGAGCAGGCTACCATTCGTATTGTACTTGGCGACGAACAGATCGCGGGCCCCCTGGTTGGGGCCGAATAGCGCGCCTTGGGTCTCGCCCGCGAGGATGCAGTTGCCGGAGGGGTCCGTCGCCACGGCGAAGCCGTCGTCGATCCCGCCGGTCCCCGCCAGCCGCGTCCAGACCTTCACGTCCATCTGGGCGTGAACCGATGCCGAGCAGGTTGTTAAGGCGATCAGCAGGGCGAACGATCTCATCGAATAGCCTCCGCGGTCCATCGTACTGCCGAAGGGGCCGCCAAGTCCTCGTTGTCCGCTCGGGACATCCGCGCGAACCGACGGCGGGCAATGCGCGATGGCCTGTGCCTCCTCCTTCCGAGGTCTCGCCAATTGTGTCCGCGAGCGGGTCGGTCCGACCCAGTGCCCGCTTTTCATATTCTACCGGGGCTCGCCTGTTGATTCTAGGCCATGTCCAACCGGGCAGCGGGCGTCATGAACCGCAGGACGACCGACCAAGAGGCACGTCACTCACATTTCCGGACCTGCACAGGCGAACGGTTTACATGCGCCCGGTCGCGGATCGGGCCAAAGCGCCGTCAGCATCCCGCCGGGCGGTTCGGGCCATTGAAACAGCCTTGAAACATCCCAGAACCGGTCAGGTCGACATCGCCGTCACGGTCAAAACCGTTCGGCCCGAACCGGTGCGGGCGGGTGGTCCATCCGTCGAAGCGAAGTCGGATGGACGGGGTTACGATGACGGGTTAAAGGTGAACGCAGCGTTGTGGCTGTCGCCCGGGCGGCGAGGTTGCGTTGGTTTGCGATTCCATCATCGGACCCCCACGCTTTGCTGACGCAAAGGATGGCCACCCGACCCCACAGGCGGGTCAACACGGTTCACTGGCTGAAGGATTTCCCGAAGCACCTCTGGGGCTTCGTCAGCCCCGGCCGGGCCGACGGGGCCATTTCGGGTGGTGCGCCATCGCCCGCGAGGACGTGTACAACAGAATCAAGATCATCCGAGCGCAGCCTTTGGCTGCGGCCCGGGGACGCGCGTCTTGCTCGCGGGTTGCGCTGAAAGACACTACCTCGACCTTGACTCGAGCAGCGGTTGCCCCGTCCGCCCTGCACGGTTTGATCCGTGCGTTTGGACCGCGGCGGTCATGCCGCCGCTTTCCCTGGGGCGAGCGAGGACGTTCCGGCGTGCGGCCGACCGTCCGAGGCAAAGCGGTGGCGTTGCCACCGCAGTCCACAGGGGTCGACGGGCGATGGATCTCGCGAAGCGGATCGACGGAAACGCCCGAACGCGGCCGGATCGTCGCGACAGGGTCGAAAAGCCTCCCCAAGCCGCCATTCGGACAGGTGAATTTGGAGGAGAGCTTGGTTTCCATTTCGCTGCGGGGTTGATGCTCTCGGGCGTGCGGGGTAAGGAATAGCCCTATCGGGCCGCCAGATTGGCGACCTTCATGGAGAGTTAACAATGCGCCCCGGCTTGCTGGAGCACCTGAAACACCACATTGTGATCTGCGACGGCGCGATGGGCACGATGCTCTATCAGCGCGGGATCTACATCAACCAGTGTTACGAAGCGGTCAACCTGTCGCGCGGCCACCTGGTCAAGCACATCCACCAGGAGTACATCCAGGCCGGGGCGCAGATCATCGAGACCAACACCTTCGGCGCCAACCGGCACAAGCTGGCCCGTCACGGCCTGGCCGACAAGGTCCGCGAGATCAACGCGGCCGGCGCGCGGCTGGCCCGCGAGGCCTCCGAGGACAAGGTGTGGGTGGCCGGGGCCGTCGGGCCGATCCACGGACAGGACGTCTCGCCGGCCCAGGCCCTGCCGGCGGACAAACGGAAGGAGGTCTTTCGCGAGCAGATCGCCGCGCTCGTCGACGGCGAGATCGACCTGATCATGCTCGAGACGTTCAGCGACGCCTACGAACTGCTCGACGCGATTGCGGTCTGCCGCGAGATCGCCGCCGACCTGCCGATCGTCGCGCAGATGGCCTTCGGCGAGTCGCAGACAACGCGCTACGGCATGACGCCGGAGCAGGTCGCCGAGATGCTCAAGGACCAGCCGGTCGAGGTGATCGGGGCGAACTGCGGCGCCGGGCCCTCGGTGCTGACGGAGGTGGTCGGCCGCCTGCGCCGATGCACGGACAAGCTGATCTCCGTGCAGCCCAACGCCGGCATGCCGACGAGCCACGAGGACCGCTGCATCTACCTGGCCACG
>CAZTVU010000113.1:0-14834 GCA_964617025.1 uncultured Planctomycetales bacterium
GGGGGGCCGACGGTCGCTCGGTCGGCTGAGTGGCCGGAGGCCGCACGATCGGCAGCAGGGCCGTCGCCGACGGCCCCGGCGCGGGCCCTGACCGGCGGCCGCTCTCGCCGCCCGGCCACAGGAAGATCAGCGAAAAGACCGCGGTCGCCGCCGCCGCGATCGCGATGCGGCGCAGGCCGCCGGCCCGAAAGTCCGTGAACGGCTCCCGATCCTGGAGCTGCCGCAGGTGCTCGATACCGTCGCGAATCGCCGCCGCGGCGAAGGCGGACCGCCCGTCGGTTTCATCGAGCGCCAGGCCGATGGCGATGCGGTTGTGGTCCGCCGCCGCCAGATCGAGCCGTTCGGCCGATTCCCGCAGGGGCGTCCGTTCGCGGATCGCGCGAATCAGCGCCATCGTCGGCGGCACCGTCAGCACGTGCATCAGCAGCAGCACGTAAACGGCCCGCCCCCCCGGATGGGCATCGACCGCCGCCCAGTATCCCAGGCGCAGGAGACAGAACGCCGCGGATACGCACGCCGCCGCGACGAGCGCACGATCGATCGCGACGGCAAGCCGCGCCCGAAGCCTCGCCCGCCGGATGCACCGTCGGGCGCCGTCGAGCCGCTGCTCGAACTCCTGCCGCAGGGAAGTCGGTCCGACCGCCGTGCTCATCGTCTATTCGCCCGCCCCTCCGGAGGGTGCCGCCACATCGAACGCCCGCGCGGCCAGCACGCGCCGGCTTTGCGTCTCCTGCACGATCGCCACCACGTCGCACGCCCGGACGTCGACGTACGTCGGCCGCATGAAGAAACGAATCTCCCGCGCCTTTTCGAGCGCAACGAGCTCTCGCTCCAGCGCGGCGGATATCCGATTCACGTTGGCCCCCACGCGGAACGTGCGCGGACCCGCCTCGCCCGCCAGCGGTACGCCGCCCTCCGGCGAAAGCATGGCCCGTGCGACCTGCCGATGCAGGATCAGGCCGTTGGCCCCCGGGGCCAGCACAAGCCGTTCGCACAGGAACACGTGGAGGCGGACGTCCTCCTTCGTCGTCGGACCGTCGGCCGTCACCTCGCCGGCGATCTCGACCCCGCGCGCCGCAACGCGCCCGTCAAGCCGCCAGGGCGATTCGCCGGACTCCGGCGCAGTGGCCGCCGCCTTGTACGCCGCATAGACCTTCTCGACGTCGGTGTCCGCGCCGCCGGCGGTGTTGGGTTCGCCGCCGTCGAAGATCGCCGCCGGCGCCTCTTTGACCCCGTAAAACACCGCCCGGCGAACGCTGGCGTCGAAGATCAGCGGATCGTTCAACGGGGCCGCGATGTGGTACGCCACAAAGACGACGTCCGTATCCCGAAAGTACTCCCGCAGGCCGTCAAACGCCATCTGGGCCGCCTGCGTCGGCGGATGGTCGGCGCACGTGAACAGCTCAACGAGCCGCACATGCCCGCGGGCCGTCGCGGTCGTCGGGCCCCCGTTCGGACGGGTCGCCGCCGCTTCGGCATACCGATCGGCGGGATGAAACTCGGCGATGCGGCCCTCCAGCAGCTCCTCGGCGTCGGCCATCGTGAAACCCGCCCGAAACTCCGCATCGCGGTTCAGCCGGTCGAGGCCCCGCAAGGCATCCTCCGGCGGCGGATCGGAGAGGGCCGCCTGGACATAACGGGACCACGCCCGCAGGGGCTTGTCGCTCTGCTCGTAGAGCTGCCCCAGCCACAGGTTCACCGAGGGGTCTCGCGGGATGCCGAACGCCGCGGACAGCAGGTGCCTCCGGGCCTCTTTCAGGTCGCCCGCCTTCAACGCCAGCAGCCCCAGCCGGGCGCGCAGGTCGTGGGTCGTCCGCGCATCGAGCGCCGCCGGCGCGTACTCGAGCCCCACCTTCACCACCTCGCCGATCAGTTCGCCGCCCGGGGGATTGGGCTTTTCGAGGAGCGAGTCGGTCAGAGCCAGAATGAATCCGGCCCGCCGGTCGTTCGGCACGGCCTCGGCGAACGAGCGGGCGGCCCGCAGGATCGCCTCGCGGTTCGGCGGCGTCTGCTCCAGCCGCAACGTCAACAGCGCCTCGGCCGCATCGCGGGCCAGCCGCGACGACGCATGGTCCCGGAGGAACGCCTCGATCGCCTCCGCGTCCTTCTTCGCCCGCGCGACGAAGAACGCCCGCTCCTCCGCCGGAAACCGCGGCGCTCGCGTCTGCTCCAGCCGGACAGTCCGTTTCGCCGGATGGATCGTCACGCGGAAGTGCGACAGGAACCCCGTTCCGAGAATCATGTCCGCGTGTGGCGCGGGCGTGCCCGCCACCAGGTCCTCCGGCCGGAACGCGACGTACCGGGCGATGTTCAACCGGCCGATGCGGAGGTCGTCGATCGCCCCGCCGGCCGAGCCGGCCAGATCGGCCACGTTCGCGTCGATGATCGTGTCATACGTCGAGGTCGCGAACAGCACCTGAAGCGCGAAGCCGTCCGGCGCCGTCGCCGACAGCCAGTGGCCGTATGCCCTCTCCTCGTAGCGGCCCGACCAGCCCGTCGCCTCATCGTCCGCATCGGGGTCGGTGGGCCGCGCGGCCGGGGGCCGCGTCGTGGCCGACGCATCCTCCGATGACGGCGGCAACAGCCGCAAAACGCCCTCGCCGATCTCCATCTCGATCACGAAGTCCGCAAACGCCGCCAGCCCGAGTACGGCCACCGCCGGGATCTCGTCCAGCTCCGCCGCATAGTCGCGAGTGAGTCGCTCCAGCGGCTCCAGCTTTACCGCTTTGGCGCGGAATCCCCCGAGCGTCAGCCCGTCGAACTTCAGCTCCATCCGCGTATCCGGCTCGACGCGCAGCAGCTTGGCCGTCCGTTCATGCAGCAGGAGCGGCGCCCGCGTCCCCACGTCGATCACGACGTTGGCCGGGATCGCCGCCGTCTCCCCCTTCAAGGTGCATTTGACGCACGGCTTGCCGTTGATCAGCTTGAACCGAAGCTCGGCCGCCGCAACGGGCCGGACCCCTGCGGCGACCATCACGGCCATCGTCAGCAGGACCAAACGATCGGGTGCGCGTCGCTCGGCGTCGGTGCGGATTCTGTTCTCGCGGATCATCGTCGGTGCGGTCAGCTCACGGCAAAACGGTTGCGCCCGGCCGGGACTGAGGCTTCCCTGCCGGGCCCCCGACACGGCGGCATTCGGCCGCAGCCTGGGCGGAGGCGCGGGCGACCCCTCCCTGGGCGGATCTCTTGCCGGTCGCCGGCATCCGGTCCGGCGATCACGCAGGCCCCCCTGGGCGCGGACCGCTCATTGTACCACACGTGGGGGCCCGACCGCCAGCCGACCAGGGCGTCTCCTCAGTCGACGGGGCGCGCGGGGCCTTCCGCGCGGACCGGCCGCGCCGTCAGGTCATCGAACGAACTGGAGGCGTCGGCCTTGGTCCACAGACCGATCCTGCCGGCGTTCTTGAACGTGTCGTCCTTCACGTCGAGCAGCTTTCGGCCGTCCAGAAAGCACGTGATGTGATCGCCGATCATCACGACGCGCAGCGCGTACCACCGTGCGGCCTCGGTCTTCGCCTCGGCCGACTGCAACTGCACCCGCTTGCCGTCGACGACCTTGTAGACGCGGTAATTCGACTCCAGCGGATTGATGCGGCAGATGTAGTAGTTGTTCGCATCCTGAACCCGCCACAGCAACCCGCCGCCCTGATCATCTTTGCCGGTGCGTGCCCGTACCCGCACGCTCAGGTCCAGATCCTTGTACGACGCGTCGTTCACGATCGCCAGATTGAACGTCGCATTGCCGTTCTCGGTCCTCACCGTCAGCACGTTGGGCTTGCCGGGGGCCGTCGGATCCGGCTCGACGGTCCAGCGGGCCATCGCCCGGGTCGGGTTGTTCTGCTCGATCGTCCAGCCCGCAGGCGCGGCGCCGACCCGGTCCCGGTCAAAGGTCCAGCGGCGCGGTCGCCCCGCCGCCGGTTTTCCCTCCGCCGTCTCGTCCTCGACGGAGAGAACCCTGCCGGTGACGGCGTCGATCTCCACCTCGACACATCGCTCGCCGACGACCATGCCCACGCTGTAAACGGGCCGGCCGTCCTCCATCTCGAGTTCCGCCTCGTAGGCCTTCCCCTCGCCGACCTCCTTGATGGCCGTTTCGATCGCCCCGATCAACGTGATCTTCGCCCGGGCCAGCGCGGCCTCTTGCTCGGCACACTGCCCGGCATCGCCGCCGTCCGCCCATGCCGTCAGGGCCAACAGCAAGGTTACCATCCAGCCCTTCAGTCCCTGCAATTTCGCCATGTCCGCGGCTCCCTCGTGCGCTCGCCACCGCGACCCGACCGCGCACGTCGTTCGGATCGCGACCGCCTTCGGGCTCGGCCCGCTCGTCGGAGCACATGATGTCGCGGGCCCTACCCGTACGCAACGAGTGCCGCTTTCCGCAAGGCGGTCTCCCGGGGCAACCTTTGACCGCCACCTGGAGATGCGCGGGGCTTCCGCGGCGGTTGCGATGGAAGACTCTGCTCCGACCTCGATGCGGGCGACCGTCGCCCCGTGCGTCTTGTACGGCGCGGCCCGCGCGTTTTGGACTGCGGCGGCCGCCCCGGCCGTTTTGTAGGTCGCGGCCCGCGCATTTTGGACTGCGGCGGCCCTGCCGCCGCTTTTCCTGCGGCGTGCTGTGACGCGCCGGCGTGCGGCAGGCCGTCCGAGCCAAAGCGGTGGCGTTGCCACCGCAGTCCATAAGCGCCGAGGGATGATGAGTGGCGTAAAGCGAATCGCCGCAAATGCCCGAACGCGGCCGGATGGTCTTCGGAGAAGCTCGTCGGGAGAACCAGAAATCGGTGAATATCACCGAAAAACGTCCGATGATGGGGTGAGCTCATCGCCGCACCACAAGCGTACTCCCGATACGGCTCTCAGATAGCGTTTTTTCGCTTTCTCCATTTCTCGCTTTCCGATCTTCGGGTCGGTGACGGATGGTTTGGCTGGTGATGATCGGATCCGCGTGGCGGATCGCCGTAACCTTGCCCTTCGCCGACGCGAAGGCTGGGCCGACCGGCGGGTATGCAGATGTTGGGGGGGCCGTGAAGAGCGTGCGCGGGCGGGGGAGCGGGGGGGGCCGGGTCCGGGCGGAGCGCCCGGCGCTGGGTCGGAGGACCACGGGCCGCCTCGACCAGCGACCAGTGCGGCATCCTTTGTGCGGCCGTCCGGCCGTCTCGCGCGGCCCCACGGCGTAGGGCCGGTTCGGTCGAGTTCGATCTGCTGCCAGCGACCGGTTCAGCCGCCTCAACCCATGCCCAGAGGATCGCCCCGAACAAGGGATGAGGACAGGCCAGGAGCAACAGCCCGAGCGAGTCGCGAGTCATCATGAAGAACCTCCCGCGTCGGGTTCTTATCGGTCACGTTCCTGCAGTTTGAGAAGGGCAAAACCCGGTTTCCGGCGGAATGCGTCGTCGTCATCACGGGCGACCCGCCTGGCAGTATTGGAAACGCGGGCGCTTCAGGGCCGGCGGGCCGGGTCCCGGTTCGGACCGCCGAGGCATGCCTGCTAGCTCGCGAAGTCGCCGGGGTCCGCTGCGTCGTTGCAGAAGGCAACGACGGGAAAGCGAGAAAGCGAAAAGCCCCAGCGCAGCCTTTGGCCGCAAACAACAGATGTGCGTCTTGCTCGCCGGCTGCGTGGGAAGACTTTGCCCCCGGCCTCGATGCGAGCGGCGGCCGCCCCGGCCGTTTTGTAGGTCGCGGCCCGCGCGTTTTGGACTGCGGCGGCCATGCCGCCGCTTTTCCTGCGGCGCGCCAGGACGCGCCGGCGTGCCGCAGACCGTCCGAGCCAAAGCGGTGGCGTTGCCACCGCAGTCCACAGGCGCCGCGCGGCCCGCGCGTTTTGGACTGCGGCGGCCATGCCGCCGCTTTCCCGGGGGCACGTCGAGACGCCCCGGCCCTTGCCATGTCGGGCGGTTCGGATAGACTCGTCGGTTTTCCACGGCACGGTATGTCGTAGGGTGACAACACAGAAGGGAGCCGACGAATGGCCGCAACGATCTATTACGAGAAGGACGCCGACCTCAGCCACCTCAAGGGCCGCAAGATCGCCGTCATCGGGTACGGCAGCCAGGGCCATGCCCACGCCCAGAACCTCCGCGACTCCGGGTGCGATGTCATCGTGGCCGAGCTGGCCGGCACGGACAATTACAAGCTCGCCGAGGAGCACAAGTTCAAGCCGATGTCCGCCGCCGACGCCTCGGCCGCCGCCGACCTGATCATCTTCACGCTGCCCGATGAGCTTCACGCGCGGGTCTACAAGAACGAGGTCGAGAAGAACATGAAGGCCGGCAAGACGCTCGGCTTCTGCCACGGGTTCAACATCCATTTCGGCCGCATCCGCCCGCCCAAGGAGGTGGATGTGATCATGATCGCGCCGAAGGGCCCCGGCCACCTCGTCCGCAGCGAATTCGTCCGCGGCGGCGGCGTGCCCTGCCTCGTCGCCATCGAGCAGAACCCCTCGGGCAAGGCCCGCGACGTCGCGCTGGCCTGGGCCCGCGGCATCGGCGGCGCCCGCGCCGGCGTGCTCGAGACGACCTTCAAGGAGGAGACCGAAACCGATCTCTTCGGCGAGCAGGTCGTCCTCTGCGGCGGCATCACCGCCCTGATCAAGGCCGCGTTCGAGACGCTGCTCGAGGCCGGCTATCAGCCGGAGGTCTGCTTCTTTGAGTGCATGCACGAGCTCAAGCTCATCGTCGATCTTTTCTATCAGGGCGGCATCAACTACATGCGCTACAGCGTGAGCAACACCGCCGAGTACGGCGACCTCACGCGCGGCCCGCGGATCATCACCGAGGAGACCCGCAAGGAAATGCGGAAGATCCTTCACGAGATCGTCACCGGGCAGTTCGCCAAGGAGTGGATCCTGGAGAACGAGGCCGGCCTGCCGGTCTTCAACGCCCTCTACAAGCAGGACCACGACCACCCCGTCGAGACCGTCGGCCGCCGGCTCCGCCGGATGATGAAGTGGATCGATGCCAAGGAGGTCTGAGCCGCGCCCCGTGAGCACCGCCCCGGAGCTGTCGCGGCGCGAGTTCGTCCGGCACGTCGCCGCCGGGGCGGCGTCCGGCTGCCTGCTCGGCGCCGCCGGATGCGAGCCCGCGATCTCGCTGAAGTGGGAGAGCATCGTCGAGGAGCGGATCGCGCCGACCGTGCGGGAGGGCCTCGCGGAAGCCGCCCTGCGGCGAATCGCCGCCGCCGGCGCGGAGTACGGCGACATCCGCATCCAGGAAATCACCGTCCAGAGCGTCCGCGGCGAGGACCGACGGATCGCCGGGATCGACGATCGGCACGAACGGGGCTTCGGCGTGCGCGTCCTCTATCACGGGGCGTGGGGCTTCGCGGCCAGCTCGGTCGTGACGCCGGAGGAGATCGAACGCGTCACCGACCGGGCCATCGAGATCGCCAGGGGGTCGGCGACGCTTGCGACCGAGCCCGTGCGACTTGTGCCCGAGCCCGTTCACCGCGACTCGGTGGTGACGCCGTATCGGGAAGATCCCTTTGCCGTTCCGCTTGAGGAGAAGGCCCGCCTGCTGCTCGAAACGATGGAAGCGCTGCACCGCCAGCCGGGCATCCAGCGCAGCAGCGCGCGCCTCTGGGCCCATCGCGACCGGAAGCTCTTCGCATCGACGGAGGGGTCGCGCATTTCGTTCGATCTGCTGGCCGTCCAGGGCGGCTTCGAGGCCACCGCGGTGTACGAGGGGCGTTTTGACTCGCGCGACTTCACCACGTCCCCCCTCCGGGCCGGATACGAGTGGATCCGCGCCGCGGACTTCCTTGCCGAGGCCCCGCGGGTCGCCGCCCAGGCCGTCGAGAAGGTCCGGGCCCCGCTCGTCGAGCCCGGCCGCTACGACCTGATCCTCGATCCCGAAAACCTCTCGCTGACGATGCACGAGACCTGCGGCCACGCGAGCGAACTGGACCGCGCCCTCGGCTACGAGGCCAACTACGCCGGCACCAGCTTCCTCACACCCGACAAGCTCGGCACGTTCCGCTACGGCTCGCGGCACGTCACGCTCGTCGCCGACAACACGGATCCGGGCGGACTCGCCTCCACCGGCTACGACGACGACGGCGTCGAGTGCCAACGGTGGCCGATCGTCCAGGAGGGCGTCTTCGTCGGCTATTGCACGAATCGCGAGGTCGCCGGCCGGATCGGCCAGACGCGCTCCCGCGGTTCCAACCGGGCCGAAAGCTGGGCCTGCGTGCCGATCGTGCGGATCGCCAACATCGGCCTCGAGCCGGGCAACGCGAAGCTCGACGACATGATCGGCGACGTGAAGCGGGGTATCCTTATCGAGGGCCGCGGCTCGTGGAGCATCGACCAGCGCCGCTACAACTTTCAGTTCGGCGGCGACGCCTTCTGGCTGATCGAGAACGGCCGCCGCAAGGGCATGCTCCGCGACGTGATCTATCACGGCATCACGCCCGAGTTCTGGGCGAGCTGCGACGCCGTCGCCGACCGGTCGTATCGACGCCGCTGCGGCTTTACCAACTGCGGCAAGGGCCAGCCCAGCCAGTCGGCCTGGATGACCCAGCCGGCGTCGCACGCCCTGTTTCGCCGGGTGAACGTCATTCGCGGCGTTTCCGCCGGCTAATGCCGGGGCGGCGCCGTCCGGCCGCGCTCGCCGCCTCGGCCGATGGAGCACGACTGCATGCCAGACGAGTTGATCGACCGCAACGCCTTCCGGCGGCTTGCCGATCTGGTCTTCAGCGCCTCGCGTGCCGATCACGCCTCGATTTCGCTCAACGACAGTGTCGGCGGCACGACGCGCTTTGCCAACAACCAGATCGTACAGAACGTCGACGTCCGTCGGCAGACTCTGTCGGTCGCCGTTGCTTTTGGCCAGCGGCACGGCAGCGCGGATACGACCGACCTTTCGGACGCCGCCGTCCGTGACGCCGTCCGGCGGGCCGAACAGGCCGCCCGCGTCTGTCCGCCGGATCCCGAGTACCTCCCGCCGCTCGGGCCGCAGCCGTACAAGCCGATACCGACGTATCGCCCCGAGACCGCCTCGGCCGGGCCGCAGCGCCGTCTGGCCGAGGCGCGTACGGCCATCGAGCTGTGCAGGGCCGCGGGGATCCAGGCCGCCGGTATCGTCTCCACCCGGGCGACGACCGTCGGTCTGGCCGCCGACACCGGCCTCTTCGCGTTCGAGCCGCGGACCTTTGCGCGGTTCAGCCTGACTGCTGCCGAGGGCGGCGCCACCGGCTGGACCAACATCACGCACCGCTCGGTGGACGGCCTTGGCGTCGCCGAGCGCACCCGCATCGCGATCGAAAAGGCCAAGGCCTCCGCCGACCCCCGCGAACTGCCGCCCGGCCGCTACACGGTGATCCTGGAGCCGGCCGCCGTCGCCGGGTTGGTGTCACCCATGCTCGAGTTGATGGATGCCCGGTCCTTCGACAAGGGCACCAGCCCGTATGTGGGGAAACTCGGTCGGGAAATCATCGATCCGCGGCTGACGCTGGCCAACCGGCCCGACCACCCGGACCTGTTCGGCGCGGCGTTCGACGCCGACGGCCTGCCCAGCCAAGCCCGCACCTGGACCGACGCCGGCGTGCTGAGGCAACTCCACTACGACCGCTTTACCGCCCGGCAGCACAATGTGCCCCCGGTGTCGCCGCCCGATGCGCCCGTCCTCTCGGGCGACGCCCCGGTCGCCCGGACGATCGGGGACCTCATTCGCTCCACACCCCGGGCGATCCTCGTGACGACGTTCTGGTACATCCGCTTCGTGAATCGGACCGACCTGACGCTGACGGGAATGACCCGCGACGGAACGTTCCTGATCGAGGACGGCCGGCTGGTCGGCCCGGTGATCAACTTCCGCTTCCATGAGAGCCCGTTGCGGGCCCTGCGACAGGTGGAGGCGTTCACCGCCCCGACCGACGCGACCTCGGGCGAGAGCGAGAAGATGCTCCTCCCCGCGATGCGGATTCGCGACTTCAACTTCTCGAGCGTGACGAGGTTTTGATCAATAGACCGGCGACCAGCCCGGTACGCGACGAGGATGCCAGATGCACGCATCGTTCGGGTTTGCCGGAAGCTTCAGCCGAGCTCCGGTCACCCGCTCGACATGGCCGTCGGCGAACCCGACGTTTGCCTTCTTCCCGCTGCCGTGACGAAGCCGCACAAACCCCTCGCGGGTCTGGCCCTTGATGGTCGTGGTGAACAGCGGATAGTCATACCCCGTCTTCATGCCGTTGATGACAAACGATTCCGGCCGCGCGGCCCACCGCTTGTACTCCACCACAAGGGCGATCGCGCCGGGGCTCACCTTCTGGTTTCGGAAGCCGGCCGATGCGTTCATCCCGTAGCTGCCCCACAGCACCGGCACTTCAAACGGCCTGCCGACCGCGTTTCGCACGTCCTCGATGATCGTCTGGCCTCGGTAGTTCGTGATATGCCACCGCCAGGCAATCGACGTCTCCGTCACGTTCACCTGCGTATACTGGGCCCCGTCCGGCGCGCTATAGCGGCACAGGACATCCGTGTCGTTGTCGCCTCCCATCGAGCTTCCGTCGATCTGATCTTGGATGTTGACCTCGTATCGCCCCCCGTCCAGCGGGCCGGTCATCTCACTGAACGGCGAGTCCACCGACGCGATCGATCGCAGCGTCTCGCCGCCGGCACGCGGTTCGTACATCCGGATCAGAAACGCCGGTATCGGCGACGGCTTCTTGTCTGTGGGGCACAGGAACGGCTCCGTCCGTCCGCTCATCTGGAACATGGCCGCCGGACCCCAGCCCGTGTTCGTTGGCATCCGATCCTGCTGGCGTTCCAGGATCGTGATCATCGATGCCTGTGTGCACTCCTTGATATTGGTGGCACATACCGCGGCCTTGGCTTGGTCGCGCGCTGCGCTCATCGCCGGCAGCAGAATGGAAATCAGCAATCCCAGGATCGCCACCACGACGAGCAATTCGATCAACGTGAACCCGACGACGAACAGGCAGGCGAGGGTTGCGGCCGGCTGATCTCGGTTTGCTTTCTGTACATGCATATGCCGCACCTTGTCATCCGCCAAACCGCGACGTCCGACAGGCACTATCGGGATAAACCGCTTCTCACCCTTATCATGATATCGGGCTCGGCTCGATAATGCAACTGCTAAAAGTTTAGAAAACGCCATGACGAGAAAACGCCTATATTTACGACAGTTGCTATGTCGTTATTGGCAGTGCTGTTTGCGCCGGAGTGTCCCTCGGCAATGCGATTCGTCGTCTTCGCGGGATCGCCCGCCAAAGGGGCCGAAGACCGCCGGACCGGGGGGGTTACGAGGCGTCGCCTTACTTTCGTGCCAAAGCCGGCTTATAATAGGGTTGACACCGTCAGAGTTGCAGGGCATCATGTGGGGCCGCGCGGTCAGGATTGCGGTTAGAGGCCGCGCGCATCGCGTAGACCCTTGATGGATGACAGATACGTGAATCAGCCCTATCGCCGCGTACGGATTATTGGAACGGGTTCGTTCTTACCCAACGAACCGATTCCCAATGACCGCTTGGACGAGGTACTCGGTCCGCTGGACCAGGCCCCGACCCGAGTGCAAAGCTTCATCAAGCATGTCGGGCCGCCCATGCTGGCAGCGTCCGGAATCGAGCGGAGGCACTTCGCCATCGAACCGGGGACCGGCCGGCTGACGCATACCATCGCCACGCTGGCCGAAGAGGCCGCCCGCAGGGCACTGGAGGCGGCCGGACGGGAGCCGACCGACATCGACCTCCTCCTCCTGTCCAGCCCCAGTTACGACCGCACAACCCCCCCGACGACCACGATCCTTCAGGAGCGTCTGGGCATCGAGAGCTGCGCCGAGATGGAGATCCACTCCAACTGCGCCGGCGTCGGCAAGGCGATGCAGGTGGCATACGACGCCCTTCGCACCGGGCGGTACAAGACCGCCCTCGTGACTTATGCCCAGTTGTCCAGCGTCTATCTGCGGAGTTGCTACTTCAACCAGGCGCACATGACGAAGACGCAGGCCGCCCTCCGCTATATCCTTGCCGACGGGAGCGGGGCCGTCCTGCTGGAAGCCGTGGAGACCGCCAACGGCTCCACGGTGCCCCATGAGGTCCTCGGGACGTTCGTCGAGTCGATCGGCGGCCGACGCCAGCCGGGTATGACGGCCGGCGGCGGCGTCGCCGACCTCGTCGACAGCGGCGACCAGATCCGCCGCGTCTTCGACAAGGGCACGCACCACCTCGACCAGGACTTCACCGCCGTCAACCGCGACGCCGGCCCGTTGCTCCGCGAGGGCGTACTGCGGATGGCCAGGACCCTCGGGATCGACCCTTCAGCCATCAGCCACTACGTTTATTCGATCCCGACCATGCAGCTCTACGAGAGCAACATCGAGAAGTTTGAACAGGAGCTCGGCGTTTCCCGCGACTGCATCCGGTTCCGGGCGCGGAACACGGGTTACTGCGGGGGCGCCTCGGTCCTCCTGCACTTTGACGAGATGGTTCGTTCCGGCGAGATCAAGCCCGGGCAGTTGGTCGCCCTGCACTCCGTCGAATCCAGCAAGTGGATGTCGGCCGGGTTCATCGTCCGCTGGTAAGAACGCTCATGTCCAGCTCCGGCCGTCAACCCGCCGGCGGACCGGCAACCGGCACCGTCCTCGAACGCAGGCTTGGGCGCATCCCCCTGCCCGTTCGGATGTTGGTGTACGGCGTCTTCTTCCTCGGGGTGGTCCTTGTGGTCCTGCCGTGGCTGGCCTACCGGGTCGATGTGCGCTGGCCGAACGCCCGCGTCGAGCTCGGGCCGCTGCGCGCCGTCGGGGCGGTTGTGTTCTTCGCTTGTCTGGCGGTCTACCTACACGCTTCCTACCTGCTGTCCAGCCGGGGACGCGGGGCTTACGTCGAGTTTGACCCGCCGCGGGAGTTTGTTGCCGTCGGGCCGTATCGCTGGGTGCGCAACCCCATCGCGGCGAGCCTCGTCGGCACGATCCTCGGCGAGGCCATCGCCTTCTCCTCTACGGGCATCTTCCTCCTGTTCCTTCTCTCGATCGTCCTGGCCCACGTCCAGGTCGTGTGGGTCGAGGAGCCGCTTCTGCGCAAGCGGTTCGGGAAGAGCTACGCGGACTATCTCGCCAGTGTCCCCCGGTGGATCCCGCGGCGCCCTCAGAGGCCGGCCCCATGAATGCGGCCGTCACGGGCGGCACGGGCTTTCTCGGCCAGGCTCTCGTGCGGCTGCTTGTCCGGGAGGGGGCGTCGGTGCGGGTGCTGGTCCGACGTGCCTCCGATGAATCGCGAATCCGTGCCCTGGGGGCGGAACCCGTGCGAGGCGACCTCGACGCGCCCGGCGGGGCGGACGGCCTCGTGAGCGCCGGCGACGTCGTCTTCCACGCGGCTGCGCGGGTTGAGATGCGGGGGGCCTGGGCCGACTTCCACCGAACGACTGTCGAGGGGACGCGGCGTCTTCTGAGTGCGGCCTTGCCGGCAAGGCCGGCCCGCTTCGTCTACATCGGTTCGGCCGCCGTGTATTCGCCGCGTCGGGCTGCGGACGGCCGGCTCCGGGTGGCACCGCCCCGATACAACCGATACGCCCGCGCCAAGCTCGCCGCCGAAAACCTGGTGCGAGAAGGATGCGAGCGGGCGAATTGCCCGTGGACCATCCTACGCCTGGGTTTTCTATACGGCCCCGGCAACCGAACGCTTGCGGAACATCTCCGACGCCTTGCGGAACGCAAGTGCCTGTGCCTCGTGGGCGACGGCAACAATCGCATCGCAACGCTGTATGTGGACGACGCCGCCGACGCGGTTTTCCGTGCCGGCACGCACCCGGCGGCGATCGGTCGAGTTCTCGATGTTGCAAGTGACGAGCCCGTGACTCAGCGGCAGTTTGTCGAGGCGATGGCTACGGCGTTCCGGTTGCCGCCACCGAGGGGTCCGATAAATAGTTATGCGGCGCGCACACTTGTCCGCGTCGCGTGTCTTTTCCGGGCTGTCTTCGGCGGCGAACCGCTGGTAAGACGGGAGATGCTCGACCTCATGGCTGCCGACCAGCAACTGGACACAGGGCCGATCAGAGGCGAACTCGGATGGCAGCCGAAGACGGGCTTCTGCGATGGCGTACGGCTTACAGCGGAGTGGTTTCAGACGTGCGATGTCGCCTCTTCCGGCATTTAGATTCTGACGAGGGCTGGACAACCGACGTGCGTTCTGATAATCTTGGGCGTCGGTTGGATCGTCGAACGAGTCTGGTACGTGATGTCAGTGTCTCACATCCGCACAGTGTCTCAGTCGCGCTTCCACCGTCTTGGGCCGAATTGGCGGCCTCTTTCAGAGCCGGCCCCGAAAGTGAAAGGCGGGCCGGGTAGTCGCCCATGCACAGGAGATTACGATGGGCATGAGGTTGTACGTGGGAAACTTGCCGTACAGTATCGGTAGCTCGGACCTCGAACGAATGTTCTCCGAGTTCGGAACGGTCAACAGCGCCGAGGTCATCAGCGACCGCATGACGGGCCGGAGCAAGGGATTCGGCTTTGTCGAGATGGCGTCGGCGGACGAGGCCCAGGCGGCCATTTCGGCCCTGAACGGCAAGGAGGAGGGCGGCCGGCCCCTCACCGTGAACGAGGCGAAGCCCCGCGAGGATCGTGGCGGCAGCCGCGGCGGCGGTGGCCGCGGTGGATACGGCGGTGGCGGTGGTGGCCGTGGCGGATACGGCGGCGGCCGGGGCAATCGCTAGGCTCCGCCGAACCAGACCACCAACAAGGAAGGCCACGTCCGTGGCCTTCTTTTTTGCGCCTCGCCGGCCTCTTGCTTCGCGCCCTCGCCGGCCTACTGCCTCGCGCGATCCGTCGTTCGTCGGCGCTTATGGACTGCGGTGGCGACGCCACCGCTTTGGCTCGGACGGTCTG
>CAZTVU010000114.1:0-5406 GCA_964617025.1 uncultured Planctomycetales bacterium
GAGCACTTCATGCAGAAGGAGATCTTCGAGCAGCCCCAGTCGCTGAGCAACACGCTTCGCGGCCGGCTCAACGTGCGCGAGGGGACGGTCCACCTCGGCGGCATCGCCCAATATACCCGCGATCTCGTCCGCGCGCGGCGGTTCATCTTTACCGCGCAGGGCACGGCGTGGCACGCCGGCCTTGTCGGCGAGTATCTCCTCGAGGACATCGCCAAGATCCCGGCCGAGACGGAATACGCCAGCGAGTTCCGCTACCGCAACCCCGTGATCGAGTTCGGCAGCGTGGTCATGGCCATCAGCCAGTCGGGGGAGACGGCGGACACGCTCGCCGCCCTCCGCGAGGCCCGCGAACGCGGCGCGCTGGCCCTCGGCATCGTCAACGTCGTCGGCAGCACGATCGCCCGCGAGACCGACGCCGGCATCTACCTGCACTGCGGCCCCGAGATCGGCGTGGCCAGCACCAAGGCGTTCACCAGCCAGATCGCCGTCCTCGCCATGATGGCCATCTACCTCGGCCGGCGGAAGTTCCTCTCGCAGGAGGACGCCCAGCATCTCATCGCGGCGCTCGACCGCGTCCCGAGCCAGATCGCCGAGGTGCTCGAACAGTCCGACTCGATTCGCCGGGTCTGCGAGGAGATCGTCGACCGCGAGAACTGGCTGTTTCTCGGCCGGGGCTATCACTACCCGGTCGCACTCGAAGGCGCCCTGAAGCTCAAGGAAATCAGCTATATCCACGCCGAGGGGATGCCCGCGGCCGAGATGAAGCACGGCCCGATCGCGCTGATCAACGACGGCATGCCCGCCGTCTTCATCGCGACGCGCGGCCGGCAGTACGACAAGGTGATCGGCAACATCGAGGAGGTCCGCGCCCGCGGGGGCCACGTGATCGCCATCGCCACGCGGGGCGACGACGAGATCCGACAACACGCCCGCCACGTCTTCTATGTCCCCGACTGCCCCGAGCCGCTCCAGCCGCTGCTGACGGTCGTGCCGCTGCAGCTCATCGCGTATCACGCCGCCGTCCTGCGGGGCTGCAACGTGGACAAGCCGCGCAACCTGGCCAAGAGCGTCACGGTCGAGTAGCCGGCGCCGCCCGGCGGCAGCCCTGCCGGCGGGCGGATTGACGCCCCGCTCGAGCGCGGGTACTTCAGTGGCCCATGCTTCGGCTGGGCGTCCTGATCTCCGGCAGCGGCCGGACGCTGCAGAACTTCATCGATCTCATCGCCCGCGGCGAGATGGACGCGACGATCGCCGTCGTCGTCTCGTCGCTGTCCAGGGTCAAGGGCGTCGATCGCGCGCGGACCGCGGGCCTGCCGGTCGAGGTCGTCCGCGTGAAGGATCATCCGGACGTCGATGCCTTCAGCCGGCTCGTCGTCGAGGCGCTGGAGCGGCACGATGTGCAGCTCGCCTGCCAGGCCGGCTGGACGGCCTACTGGCGGATCCCCGACCGGTGGCTCGGCCGCGTCCTGAACATCCATCCGGCCCTGCTGCCGAAGTACGGCGGCAAGGGCTTTTACGGCCATCACGTGCACGAGGCCGTCCTGGCCGCCGGCGAGTCGGAGAGCGGCTGCACGGTCCACTTCGCGAACAACGAGTACGACGCCGGCCCGATCATCCTTCAACGGAGGGTGCCGGTCCTCCCCGGCGACACGCCCGACACGCTCGCCGACCGCGTCTTCGAGCAGGAACTCATCGCGTATCCCGAGGCGATCCGCCTGTATGCGGCGGGCCAGGCGCGGATGCGATAGCGTCTTTCAACGGGACATGGGCGTAAGACGCGCGGTTCTTGTCCGTCGGTGAATAACGCAACGAGGGGAAAGCGAGAAACCGGAAAAGCGAAAAAGCGCCTACAGTGGGCCCTGTGCGGAGTCCGCCCGTGGTGGGGCGGTGAGTTCAGCCCATCATGAGACGTTTTTTCGATGCGGTCCCCCGATTTGTTGTTCCCTCGACACGCTTTTCCGACGATGATCCGGCCGCGATGATCCGGTCCTTCCGCGCCGACGCGGGCGTCGGCACCCCCGTAGGGCCGGCGCCCTCGCCGGCCTCTTGCTTCGCGCCCTCGCCGGCCAACTGCTTTGCGCCTTCGCCGGCCTCTTGCTTTGCGCCCTCGCCGGCCTACTGCCCCGCGCGATCCGTCGTTCGTCGGCGCTTATGGACTGCGGTGGCAACGCCACCGCTTTGGCTCGGACGGTCTGCCGCAGGCCGGCGCGTCACAGCTCGCCGCAGGAAAAGCGGCGGCAAGGCCGCCGCAGTCCAAAACGCGCGGGCCGTGCCGCATGCAACGTCGGGGTTGATTCACGGCACGGCCGCGCGGAGACTATCGCCCATGCGCTCGTCGCTTGTCCTGCCGGCCGTCGGCCTTCTGCTCGGCGCGGCCATGGTCCTTGCCGAATCCGATGTTGCGTTCTCGATCGTCCTTACCGACGGCTTGCCCGCAGCGCTCGTTCTCGCCCTGGCAACGATTCCGGGAATGCTCGTCCTCCGGCTGCTTGGGGTGCGTGAGGAGTCGCCCGTGTGCCGCGTCATCTTCGGGGGCGGCGCCGGCGTGGGCATCCTGTGCCTCCTGGAGTTGACGCTCGGTGCGGCGGGCGGGCTTTCGAGGGGGCCGTGGCTGATTTCGTTCGGCGCCCTCGTGGCGATGTCGCTGCTGGCCTACCGCCGCGAGATCCGCCACGCGCTCCGTCGCGATGCCGCGCTCCGGCTGCCGGCGTTGGAGCCGCATCAGTGGCTCTGGCTGGCGGTCGTACCGTTCGCCGCGCTGGCGATGATCGTCGCCGCCGCGCCGCCGGGCACCCTCTGGGCCGAGGAGGGCAACGGCTACGATGTGCTGGAGTACCACCTCGCGGTGCCCAAGGCGTACCTTGCCGCCGGCGGCATCGTGCCCCTGCCCGGCAACATCTACAGCAACTTCCCGCTCAACGCCGAGATGCTCTACCTCCTGGCCATGGTGCTCAAGGGCGGCGCGGTCGAGGGCGTCTTCCTGGCGCAGGCCTTCAACATGCTGCTGGCCGGACTGGCCGTCGCGGCCTGCTGGGCCGCCGCTCGACCGCTCGGCTCGCGGGCCGCCACCGTCGCCGCCGTCCTCGCCGGCACGTGCGGCTGGTTCGTCTACCTCAGCGGCGTGGCGTACGTCGAGAACGCCCTGCTGTTGTTCACGGCCCTGGCGCTGGCGGCGTGTGTGCGGTGGTGGACCACGGCTGATCCGGACTCCGGACCCGTGCGGACGGATCCGACCGACGCCGGCACGGCCCCGCCCCCGGCACGCGGAAATGCGATCACGCCGTGGGCGATGCTTGCCGGGCTGTACGCCGGCCTCGCCTGCGGGTGCAAGTACACGGCGGCGATCCTCGTCGCGGGACCGATCCTGCCGGCGATCCTGTTGGACGCTCGCCGGCGTATACAGAGCCGCTTTCGGTCGACCGTGGCGTTCGCACTTGGAGCATTTCTGACCTTCTGCCCGTGGATGATCCGAAACACCCTCTACTGCGGAAATCCGATCTTTCCGCTTGCAACCAAGGTCCTCGGGGCCGATCCGCGGATTTGGGACGAGGAAATCGCCGCACGGTGGCATAACGGCCACCGAACGCCGCCCGCCCGCAGCAGTCCGACCGGCCGTGCGGAGGCCGTCTGGTCCGGCGTGATCAACGAACCTCGATCGGGCTCCCTGCCGTGGGGCATGGCCCTCGGGGGCATCGCCCTTTTCGCGATCGGGCGTCGCCGCGGTCCGGTCGCCACGGCGGCGGCGACAACGGTGATTCTCCCCCTGGTGGTCATCCTGATCGCACAGGTCGCCGCCTGGGCCGGTCTGACGCACCTGGTCGCGCGCTTCGCCGTACCCATGCTGCCGCCGCTGCTGATTCTGGCGGCGATGGCGGCCGAGTATCCGCATCGCGGGGTCCGCGCGGCCCTCGTCGCGTGCGTGCTGGTCTCGGCGGCCTTTCGGCTTTACCACATCGGCGGGCTTTATTATGATCATGCGCGCGGCGTCGACGAGAGCGGGCGGATCGTTCGCCTCGGCTGGCACGGGCGCACCGACTGGTTCATCGACGGCCAATGGCCGGGCACGGCCCACTTGGGCTTCCTGAACAAGGAGCTTCCGGCCGGGGCGCGGGTGCTGATGGTGGCCGATGCGCGGTCGTTCTACGTTCGCCCGGCATGTGATTACAGCGTCGTGTTCAGCCCCGACCGTCTGGCCGCGCTCGTGCGGAGGACGCCCGACGCAGCGGTTGTGCTCGAGCGCCTTCGCGAGAGGCGTTACACGCACGTGTACGTTGACTGGGCCGAGATGGACCGCCTGCGGGCGACCTACGGGTTCTGGCCCGAGATCACGGAGGAGCTGTTCGTGCGGCTCGAGGGCGCGGGCCTCCGCCGCCGCGGAGACTTCGCCGTTCGCGAGGGCCGTCGCCCCTATGGAACGATCTACGAGGTACCGGGATGAGTGACATCGTCAACATCGGCATTTGTACCGTCGACATCATCAGCCGCACCATCGACAGCTATCCGCCCCCCGGCGGCCTGCGCCTCTTCGACCAGCTCACCATGACCACCGGCGGCAATGCGATGAACTGCTCCGCCGCCATGGCCAAGATGGGCGTGCCCTGCGATATCGTCATCAAGGTCGGCCGCGACGGCCTCGGCGAGTTCGTCCGCAGCGAGGTCGTCCGGCATCGCATCGGCATCGACGGCTTCGTTGTCAGCAACGACTCGCATACGCCGTTCACGTTCGTCTGCGTCTCCAGCAGCGGCGAACGGAGCTTCCTGCACACGATGGGGACCAACGGCACACTCTGCTTCGACGACATCCGCCTGGACGTCGTCCGCCGGGCGAAGTTCTGCTTCGTCACCGGGACGATGGTCATGAAGACCTTCGACGGCGAGCAGACCGCCCGCCTCCTGGCCGAGGCGCAGAAGGCCGGCGCCCGGACGCTGCTCGACACCGTCTACCTCGATGCGGCGTCGAAGCAGCAGTGGGACGACGCCGTTCTCCCCTGCCTGCCGCACCTGGACTATTTCATTCCGTCGCAGCCGGAGGCCCGCGCGATCACCGGCGAGTCCGACCCCTCCGCGATGGCCCGGTTCTTCCAGGCCCGCGGCTGCCGGAACGCCGTCATCAAGATGGACGTGAAGGGGGCGTTCTGCCGCGACGCCGCCGGTACGGAGACACTGGTTCCGGCCTACCGGGTGGACAAGGTGGTCGACACGACCGGGGCGGGCGACTGCTGGAGCGCGGGCTTCATCGTCGGGCTTCACGAGGGCCAGTCCATGCCGGAGGCCGCGGCCCTCGGCAACGCCGTCGCCGCTCATTGCATCCAGGCCCCCGGCGCCTCGACCGGCATCGTGCCCCTGGCCCAAATCCGGGCATTCCAGAAGACGACGCCGACGCGATAGGCAGCGGGACCCGACCGC
>CAZTVU010000114.1:5421-14630 GCA_964617025.1 uncultured Planctomycetales bacterium
CGGCTGCCGGCAATGTCCGGGCGTGACGGGTCGATCGCCGTGCAACCGGATCGCCCGGTCGCTATAATTACATTGGTGGTCGAATGGCATCAAGAGATACCATGAGCTATCGCGGGCATGTGGAGCGGGGCGTGGTCCTGCTGGATGAACCGGCGCGCCTGCCGGACGGCACCAACGTCAGCGTTCGGCCGCTGAAGAGCACGCGGCGGCCGCGTCGCCACCGCGCGGGGGCCCGGTCCGCGCGTCCTAAGGACTCGCCGGCACAGAGGACATCAAAGCGCCTCGCGCAGCCCCTCGCCGACTTTTGGACCGCGCCCACCATTTCGGAACTCGCCCGAAGGCAGCGGGTCCTTCTGCCCGGCAGCATCGAAGCCCTGGCGGGGAGCTGGCCGCGGAAGGACTCCCTGGATGAGTTCCTCGATGCCGTGCGGCGGGGCCGGGAATGATGGAGTCGGTCCTCCTCGATACCGACGTCTTCTCGTTCTTCTTCAAGAAGGATTCCCGGCGCGAGTTATACGCACACGCCGTCGAGTCGCGGCGACCCTGCCTTTCCTCCATGTCCGTCGCCGAGTTGAAGCGCTGGGCGCTCGTCCGCAAGTGGGGCCGGCGGCAGCGCGAACGGCTTGTACAAGCGTTGCGCCATTATGTCATTCTGCCTTGCGACGACCTTATGGCCGATCGGTGGGCGGAAATCTCCGTGCTGCGCGAGCGGCTCGGTCACCCGATCTCGTGCGGGGATTGCTGGATTGCGGCGTCCGCCCTGCGGTATGGCATTCCGCTTGCGACGCATAACGGAAGTCATTTTGCCGGCATCCCCGGGCTTATTGTGATATGCCAACGGAGTTCCCATGCGTGATCCTCGCATCGACAAGCTGGCCCGGGTGCTGGTGAACTACTCGGTCGCCATCCGCAAGGACGACCTTGTCCGCGTCGCCGGGCCCCCCGTCGCCGCGCCGCTCGTCGTGGCGATCTACCGCGAGGTGATCGCCGCCGGCGGCCACCCCTTCGTCCGCATGGCGCCCGAGGAGTGCCAGGAGATCCTCCTCAAGACCGGCAGCCGCCGGCAGCTCGAGTTCGTCAACCCGCTCGCCCGGCAGGAGGTCTCCACGATCAACGCATCCATCGGCATCTGGGCCGACGACAACACGAAGGCCCTCACCAACGTCGACCCGAAGCGGCAGGCGATCGTCGGCCGCGCCCGCAAGGTCCTCTCCGACATCTTCCTCAAGCGCGCCGCCCTGCGCGGCCCGAACAAGCTGCGCTGGACGGGCACGATGTTCCCCAACCAGGCCTCGGCCCAGGACGCCGAGATGTCGCTCGCCGAGTACGAGGAGTTCGTCTTCCGCGCCGGCAAGCTCGACGCCCCCGACCCGGCCGCCGTATGGCGCCGCCTGAGCGTCGCCCAGCAGCGCCTCTGCGACGCCCTGAACCGCGCCCGCGAGATCCGCGTCGTCACGCCGCAGGGCACCGATATCCGCTTCGGGGTCGCCGGCCGGCGGTGGATCAACTGCGACGGGCACGAGAACTTTCCCGACGGCGAGGTCTTCACCGGCCCTGTCGAAGACGCCACCGAGGGCGTCGTCGCCTTCAGCTTCCCCGCTGTGCACGGCGGCCGCGAGGTCCACGACATCCGCCTCACGTTCCGCGCCGGCCGCGTCGTCGATGCCGCCGCGAGCAAGGGCGAGGACTTCCTCATCCAGATGCTCGATACGGACCCGGGCGCCCGCGTGCTCGGCGAGCTCGCGATCGGAACCAACTACGCCATCCGCAACTACACGAAGAACACCCTGTTCGACGAGAAGATCGGCGGGACGTTCCACTGCGCGGTCGGCGCCGCCTACCCCGAGACCGGCGGCAGGAACTCCAGCGGCCTCCACTGGGACATGGTCTGCGACCTGCGACGGGGCGGCCGCATCGAGGCCGACGGCAAGCCCATCAGCAAGAACGGCCGCTTCTGCAATCGTGCGTGGCCGCGGTAGCGCGGCCCCCCGTCGCCGGCGTCGCGCCCCGACGGCCCGGAGGAAGCGGCAAGGCTACCCGCCGAGCGGGCCCGGAGGAACGCCCTACTTCACCATCGCCGTCGCGCGTCGGACGATGTCGTCGACGGACAGCCCGAGGAATGCCAGCGTCTGCTCGGGCGTCTTGCACGACTTGGGGATTCGCCGGCACACGATCGAATCGACGGTGACGCCGCCGGCGCGGGCGGCGGCCTCGGCGATCTCGGCGGCCAGGCCGCCGAGATAGTTGTCCTCGACCGTCAGGATCCGGCCGCCGGCCTGCCGGGCGGCGGCGAGGATCGGCTCGGCGTTCAGCGGGAAGCAGTAGGCGTCGAACAGCCCGCACCGGATCCCCGACGCGGCGAGCTTCTCGACCGCCTGTTTCGCCACGTGAACCATGTAGCCGCTGCTGACGATGGTCAGCGCGGGGCCTTCGGCAAGCACGTGAGAGCCGCCGAGTTCGAACTTCGTGTCCGGGTCGTACAGGAAGGCGACGTCCGGCCGGTGCGTCCGGATGTAGCACATGCCCGCGACGTTCGCCGCCAGGCCCACGCAGTGGTACGCGGCGACGGCGTCGGCCGGATGGAAGACCGTGCAGGCCGTCCGGCCGTAGCCGTCGTCAGTCCGCGTGTAGCTGCGAAAGTAGGCCATGTCCGACAGCGACATCTGCGACGGGCCGTCGGCGGCCAGTGACACGCCGGCGTGCGAGCCGCAGAGCTTGATGTTCGCCCGCGTGATGCTCGCCATCTCCACCTGGTCGTAGCCGCGGGCGAGAAACTTCGCGAACGTGCTGGCGAACGGGATGTAGCCGCCCGCCGCCAGGCCCGCGGCCGCCGAAATCATATTCTGCTCGGCGATCTTGCACTCGAAGAAACGATCGGGGAACGCCTTGGCGAAGATGTTGGCGAACGTCGAGTTGCTGACATCGCCGTCCAGCGCCACGATCCGCTCGTCCGCCTTGCCCGCCGCCGCCAGCGCCACGCCGTATACGCGGCGCGTCGATACCCTCTTCTTCTGCAGCGCCCCCTCGAGGCCGAATTCCCTCATGGCCTCCTCGAACGGCGGGAGCTGGATCGGCCGGCACGGCAGCGGGCGCACGGCACCGGGCCGGGCCGGCACCAGCCTCGAATTCGACGAGGCCGGGATGCCCAGCTTGCCGTACATCGCGTCCAGGTCCGCCACCGCCGCGGGAAGCTGATCGGGCTCGAGCGGTTTGCCGTGGTTGCCCTTCGTCTGGAGGGCCGAGACGCCCCAGCCCTTGATCGTCTTTGCGACGATGGCCAGCGGCCTGTCGCCCACGGGCGCGGAAAGGGCTGCGTCGATCGCCTCGACGTCGTGGCCGTCGATCGTCCGGACCGCCCAGCCGAAGGCCTCGAGCTTCTTCACAAGCGTGTCGGCCGACTGCTGCCGTGAGACGTAGTCCGCCTGTCCCTGACCGTTGCAGTTGAAGATCGCGGTCACGTTCGTCAGGCCGCGATCCACGATGAAATCGAGTGCCTCCCAGATCTGGCCCTCGCGGCTCTCGCCGTCGCCGATGATGCAGTAGATCCGCTTGTCGCTGCCGCGGAGCCTCGCCGCCAGGCCCAGCCCCGCCGCCACGGACAGCCCCTGCCCGAGCGAGCCGGTGGCCGCATCAAAGAACGGAAACCCCTCCGCCGGATTCGGGTGGCCGTCCAGCTCGCTGTCGCCCTCGCGAAGGCGATCCGTCTCGGCCAGCGTCAGGACGCGGGCCTTGTCCTTGCTCTTGCCCACGACGCCGCCGATGTCGGCGTACACGGCGTACACCACCGGTACGGCGTGCCCCTCAGAAAGCACCAGCCGGTCGCTGCCCGGGTTCCACGGGTCGGCCGGATCCCACCGCATCTGCTTCTCCATGAGGCAGACGACCAAGTGGCCCAGCGACAGGGCGGTGGAGGGATGGCCCGAGCCGGCCAACGTGGTCATGCGACAGATGGATTTGCCGAGCTCGATGGCCTTGGCGTTGACGGTATTGGAAAGCGACATAGGCACTCTCAATGAATCGTATGGTTGCCCGGCGCGGAGACGTCCCGCGCGGACCGGGAAGGATACCGGCTTCGGCCGGCCGATTCAAGCGACCGCCTCGGTTCGGCCCGGTCAGGTCTCGTCGAAGACGGAGAAGCCCGCGGCCCACAGGTCGGTGATGTCGATCATCCCGGCCACCCGGCCGTCGCGGTCGAGCACGGGCAACTGGCTGATCTTCGCGGGCCGCATCGTCTTGACGGCGTCCGCCACATAGTCGCCGATGCGGGCAAACCTCGGCGTGCGGATCATGACGTCCTCGATGGGCTGTTCGGCCGGACGGTCCGCGCGGGTGATCAGGCGGCGCAGATCGCCGTTCGTGAAGATACCCGCCATGGTGCCGTCGTCGTTGACGACGACGGCCGCGCCGGCGCGACCGGCCCGCTCGATCGCCCGGGCGAAATCGCCGACCGTGGCGCTTCGCGGGATGGTGGGGCAGCCGTCGCCGGTCCGCATGACCTGCTCGACCCGCAGCAGGCTGCGCCCGAGCGCGCCGGCCGGATGAAACTGCGCGTACTGTTCGCGGCGAAAGTCCTTCTCCGTCAGGACGGTCAGCGCCAGGGCGTCGCCCAGCCCCAGCATGGCCGTCGTCGACGCGCTCGGCGCCAGGCCCAACGGGCACGCCTCCTCGAACCGGCCCATGTCGATCACAATGTCGGCCAGCCGACCGGCCCGCGACTCCGGGTGCGCCGTGATCAACACGATGCGGCATCCGATGTCGCGCATCGCCGGCAGCAGCCGGACCAATTCGTCGCTCTCTCCGCTGTTCGACAGGGCCAGGACGACGTCCTCCGCCTTGACCATGCCCAGGTCGCCGTGCAGCGCCTCGACCGGATGGAGATCGACCGCCCGCGTTCCCGTGCTGTTGAACGTCGCGGCGATCTTGCGCCCGACAAGACCGGCCTTGCCCAAACCGGTGACGATCACGTGGCCCTGGCATCGGGCGATGAGCCGAACCGCCTCGGCGAACGCCGGTCCGATCGCGTCGCGCGCGGTCTGAAGCGCCGCGATCTCCTTGCGCAGCACTTCGCGCCCGCGCTCGGCGAGCGTCTCGTCATCGGGGTGCGGTCGGTTCCGTGTCACGCGGCGGTATTCTACGCACTGCCCGCCGGCGACGCGAGCGCGGCGGTGCCATCAACGCACAGCACCGTCCCGCCGCGGTCGTTTTCGGTTCGTTGCGCCCGGATGTACATTGATGGCATGCCCTCGCCCAGCGCCCCAGCGCGACGCCCGTTCCGATGGAATCGGCCTTCGCCCGCGTGCCGCTGCCGCGTCGGCAACGCTCGTGTCGAAAACCCCTGCGCCAGCGCGTCGTGGCACTCGTCGCGACGCGGCGCCGCCGCCCGACCGTTCCTTGCGGCGACGACGCTGCTGGGTGCCGCCCTCTTCGTGTGCGGCATCCGGTGGGGCCTGCCCTCGCGGACGACCGATCGATACCTCTTCGGGGGCGACGCCGCGTGGCCCGGGCAACGCATCGCCGACCTTGTCCGCACGGAGGCCCTCCGCGACAGCCGCCGCGGGGCCGATGTCGATGCCGATCCGCTCGGCCGAATCACCGCCCCCGTCCTCCTCAACGACACCGATGAGAAGCGCGCCGCGATCCTGCTGCGCTATCGGCTCTACACCTATCAGCCCGACGAGATGATCACGCTCCGCGCCCTGGCCTCGATGAATCCCGGCCGGCTCGACTTCGACCCGAAGCTCTATCAGTACGGCGGGCTCTTCCTGTATCCCATCGCGGCGCTGCTGAAGGCCGGCGCCGCGTGCGGCCTGCTGGTGGCGACGCCGGACTTGGGTTATTACCTCGACCACCCGGAGGATTTTGGCCGTCTCTACGTCGTGGCCCGCGGGTATGTCGCCGCATACGGCGTCGCGGGCATCCTTGCGGTCTTCCTCATCGCCCGCCGGCTGACTATTGCCGGAAAGGGCGCGGCAGAATCGCCCGACGCACCACCGCAACCCGTCTGGCCGCTGCCCGCCCTGGCGGCGGTGCTGTTCTTCATCCCCATGCCGGTGGTGGTCAACATGGCCCACGAGGCCAAGCCCCACCTGCCGGGGGCCGTGTTGATGCTCTATGCCGTGCTCGCCGCGATGCGCTACGCCGACCGCCCCGGACTGCGCCGGGCGGCACTGGCGGGCGTCCTGTGCGGGGCGTCGCTCGGGATGGTGCTGTCGAGCTGGCCCGTCTTTGTCGTGCTGCCGCTGATGGTGCTGTCCTGCCGGGAACGGCGAGCGAGGCGGTTCGATCACGCCCTGTCGGCCGGCGGCCTCGGCATGCTGACGTACGCCGTCACCAACCCCTACGTCCCGATCAACCTGGTCATCAATCGCGACGTCCTCCGCTCGAACTTCGGCAATTCCCTTGCGTTCTACGCGATCGACCGGCTCGGCGAAGGGTTTCGCAACGCGGTCGTCCTCGTGGCCGAGGGCACGTCGCTGCCGCTGGCGCTGGCGGGCGTGGTGGGTGCCGTGGTCCTGTGCCGACGCCGACGCGCGGGCGACGGCTTTCCCCCGTTCCTGCTGCTGGCCGGTCCGGCCACGGTGGTCTTCGGGCAGTTCGTTGCCCTGGGCGCGGGAAAGCCGGGCGAGTTCGGCCGATTCGCCCTGTTCACCGACATCGCGTTGTGCATCGCCGCCGCCGGGCTCATCGGCGCCCTCGGACGAACGTCGCGGGGTCGTCGTGCCTGCGGGCTTGCGCTTCTCGTCGCGATCGTCGTGGGGGCGGACATCCGGGGCTTCGCGTACCTGCACAACATCCGGGCCGATGCCGAAGGCCACCCCGGTCCCGTCAGGAGCACGCGCCGCTGGGCCGCCGACCGGATCGCCGATCTGGCCCGGCGCCACGGCACGCTGACCGTCGCGGTCTTTGCCGACCCGGCCCCCTATTGCGTCCCGCCGCTCGACTTCACCCGTCACCGGGTCTTTCGGCTGCCGGCGTCCGCGACGCCCGATACCTGCCCGCTGCGTCCGGACGTGATCGTCACGACCATCGACGATATGGTCGGCGCCCCCGTCGGAGCGTGGGCCGGGCCGTATGAGGATGTGTCGCCGACGGGGCCCCGACCGCCGGCGACGCGGATCAGTTGGGCCAACAAGGAGATGAAGCTGCTGGTCCGGCAAAACCTCCTCGCCCGGCCGGCGACGACCCGTGCGGAGTCGCGATGACGGGAGAATGCGAGTTCGGTCGGCGTCGCCTTCGATCCGGACCCGACGCTCTCGTCGAGGGAGTGGCGGACAACGAAATCGACGCGGCAAGCGCAAAGCCCCGAACGGACGACGGGAACGCACGCGGTCCTGCGGGGCACGAAGGTGTTGTGCGAGAGACGGCTTCGAAAGAGCGAGGATCCGACATGGCGGCCTCACCACGGAGAAAGGTGCTCGTGTTGTCGGCGTCGGTCGGCGCGGGGCACATCCGCGCGGCCCAGGCCCTGGAGAAGGCCTTCCGACAGGCCGGTGCGGCGAACGAGGTCCGGCACATCGACACGCTCGACTACACCAACAAGCTTTTCCGTCGGCTCTACGGCCGGCTCTATCTCGACCTCGTGAACAAGGCCCCCGAGATCCTCGGCTGGCTCTACGACTCGCTCGACAAGCCCTGGCAGAACGAGCGCCGCCGCCTCGTCCTCGACAAGCTCAACACCGGCCCGTTCATCCGAATGCTCGAGGAGCACCGGCCCGACATCGCCGTCTGCACGCACTTCCTGCCCGCCGAGATCATCTCCTGGCTCAAGGCCAAGCGCCGGCTGGCCATGCCCCAGGCCGTCGTCGTCACCGATTTCGACGTTCACGCGCTGTGGCTCTGCCACCACTACGAGCACTATTTCGTCGCGCTGGAGGAGACCCGCGTGCACCTCACCGAGCTGGGCATTCCGGCCGAGAGAATCAGCGTGACGGGCATCCCGATCGACCCGGTCTTCGCCGTCGCCCGGGACAAGCGCCGCATGCGAGAGAAGTACGGCCTCCGCCCCGATCGGCCCACGCTGCTGATCTCGGCCGGCGGGTTCGGCGTCGGGCCGATCGAGCACCTCATGCTCTCGCTGATGAAGCTACGGCACGACGCCCAGGTGATCGCCGTCTGCGGCCGCAGCGACGAGCTGCGGCAGCGGGTCGAGCGGGTCGTCGCCTCGAACGCGGCGGCATCGCGTGTGGACGTTCGCGTGGTGGGCTTCACCACCGAGATGGACGAGTACATGGCCGCCGCCGACGCCGTCGTCGGCAAGCCCGGCGGCCTGACGACCTCCGAGGCCCTCGCCCGCGGGCTGGCATTCGTGATCGTCAATCCGATCCCCGGCCAGGAGGAGCGAAACGCCGATCACCTCCTGGAGGCCGGCTGTGCCATCCGCTGCAACAACCTGCCGGCCCTTGCATGGAAGATCGACCGCCTGCTGGACGACCCCGGTCGCCTCCGTGCCATGCAGGCGGCCGCCCGCCGCATGGGCCGCCCCCACGCCGCCCGCGATATCGTCGCCCGCATGCTGGCGGGCGTATGAAGTGCCGCGCCGGCCCCGGCGATGCCTCTCCCCCGAGCGCGATTCGGCCGTCGGGCGCCCCGCCCGTCTCATACGGCATGGCCCGCGCGTTTTGGACTGCGGCGGCCTTGCCGCCGCTTTTCCTGCGGCGAACTGTGATCCGCCGGCGTGCGGCAGACCGTCCGAGCCAAAGCGGTGGCGTTGCCACCGCAGTCCATAAGCGCCGACGAACGACGGATGACGCGGGGCAGTTGGCCGGCGAAGGCGCAAAGCAGTTGGCCGGCGAGGGCGCGAAGCAAGAGGCCGGCGAGGGCGCCGGCCCTACGGGGGTGCCGACGCCCGCGTCGGCGCGGAAGGAAAAGGGAGACGGCCGACCCCTTCGCTGCCTTTGGCGGCATCCCGAAGGTGCGCGTGTGTCGTGCTCGCCGGTTGCGTTGGAGGATCCTCCCGGACCTCGACGCGGTCGGCCGGGATCCCGCCCGGCTTGCGCGGCGTGGTTTGCGCCTTTTGGACTGCGGCGGCCTTGCCGCCGCTTTTCCTGCGGCGAGCTGTGACGCGCCGGCCTGCGGCAGACCGTCCGAGCCAAAGCGGTGGCGTTGCCACCGCAGTCCATAAGCGCCGACGAACGACGGATGACGCGGGGCAGTTGGCCGGCGAAGGCGCAAAGCAGTTGGCCGGCGAGGGCGCGAAGCAAGAGGCCGGC
>CAZTVU010000115.1:0-1281 GCA_964617025.1 uncultured Planctomycetales bacterium
CGCGGCATCGCCCCGCTTGACCTTCACCCAGCCCAGCGTCTCGCGAACGCCCGGATCGCCCGGCGCGAGGGAAACCGCCTTCTCCGCGAGCTTGAGCGCCCGCCCCAGCGCCGCGGGGTCGTCGCCGTGCATCTCCGCCAGCGCATAGGCCGTGTTGTTGTTGGCCGTCGCATCGTCCGGGGCCGCCGCGAGGGCCTGCTCGAACCACGCCAACGCCTCGTCCGGCTTGCCCTGGGCCATGCAGCTCGCGCCGGCGGTGACCATGGTCTGCGGGCTGAGCGTTCCGGCGGCGCGGGCCTCCTCGGCCAGCTTGAGCACGGCCGCGTGATCATTCTTCGCCAGCGCCCGCGCGATCGACAGGCCCGTGGCCCATCGGGTCTTCCCGAGCGAGGCGACGACGGCGTCCGTGGCCTTGGCCGCCGCATCGCGCTTGTCGAGCCTGCTCAGGATCGGCGCCCACACCAGCGACACCAGCGGCGAGTCGGGATCGAGGCGGCTCGCCTCCTCGCAGAAATAGTCCGCCAGCCACATGTGGTCGCTGATCCGGGCGAGCAGTCCCTGCGCGAGCAGCCGGTTCACCTCGGCCGCCTTCGGCTTCGACGCCGACGGCATCGCGGCGTAGAGGCGCACCAGCTCGGCCAGCGGCGTCTTGGCATCCTCGAGGGCCTTGATCACCGCCTGCACATCGGGCTGCACCGCCAGCATCGTCAGCACCGCCCCGAGCTGTAGGGTTTCATCCGCCTGCGGGTTGCGCAGATACTCCTGCACCTCCCGCGGCACGCCCGCGGGCCGCGAGGCCGCCGCCTCCGCACCGGCCAGCGACCCGACAATCAGCCCCAGGAAGGACTGCGGCGGCTCCTTTGCCAGGTCGTTCGCCGCCGCCTTCGTCTGCCCCGCCGCCAGCCGGTAGAGGGCCAGTTGCCATCGATAATCCCGCCGATCGGGAAACGCCGCCACGACATCCTGCAACGCCGCCACCGCCGACGGCCAGTCCCGCTTCTTCGCGGCGATCCCCGCCAGCGAGACCCGCCACAGGGTCGCCTCGTTCGTCCGCGGCGACATCCTCGCCAGGTGCTGCTCGGCCAGCCGAGCCGCCTCGTCCAGACGCCCCGCCCCCGCCAGGACGTCGCACAGCTCATACGCGGCGGCCGAGTCATCCGGCCGGGCCTTCAGCAGGCCCTCGTACACCGAAATCGCCTCCTCCAGCTTTCCGAGCCCCCGCCAGTCCCGCGCCAACTTCAGCCGCGCCTCCCGGTACTCCGGCGAGGACGACGGCACCTT
>CAZTVU010000115.1:1301-14403 GCA_964617025.1 uncultured Planctomycetales bacterium
GCCTCCGCGTGCCGGCCCAGCCCGATCAGGGCCTCGGCAATCATCGGCACATATCGCCGTCCGGACGCCGGCAGCCCGCTCGCCAGCGTCTGAAGCTCCGCCGCCGCCTCCGCGTAGAGCCCCATCCGGTTCAACAGGTTCGCCCGCTCCATCCGCGACTGGATGCGCCCCGTCTCGCCGATGGCGGCCATGCGATCGAGTACGGCGAACGCCCCGGCGTAGTCCCGCCGCGCCGCCTGCACCCGGGCGATCGCCAGGAGCAGCGTCTCGCTCTCCGGCCACCGGGCAAGCGCTTCATTCCCCGTGCTCAGGGCTTCGTCGAGCCGGCCGGCCTCCGCGCTGATGCGGATCTTGTCGAGCACGAGCTGAAGCGAGTCGGGCTGTGCGGCCACGGCCCGGTTCAGTTCCATGAGGGCCTTGTCCGCGCGGTTGACGGAGGCGTACGATGCGGCAATCCTTCTTCGCAACGGTACGGCGGACGCGTCGTCTCCCGCCCCGCGCGACAGGCGATCCAACACCTCCACGGCCTTGTCCACCTGCCCGGTGCGCCGGTACAGATCGAAACGCCCCAGCTCTCCCGCCGTCTGGGTGTCCCTGTCCGCCGCGAGCGCGTCGTACTGTTTCATCTCGTTGGACGCATCGTTCAGCGCCTGATAGCACGCCGCAAGCGCCACGCGGATCAACTGCCGCCCGACCGCCGGGCCGGACACCTTCGGATCCTTCAGCAGCCCCTCGTAGATCGCGATGGCCTCCGGCACCCGGCCCAGGGTCACCAGCAACTGCCCGCGCGCCAGCTCTCGCGGCAGCGGCGCCGCCGCCGTCAGGCCCGCCAGCCGCTCAAGCGCCCCGGCCGGCGTGTCGAATTGCAGCCACGCCTGGACCAGCCGGCTGTACGCCGCCCCCAGTGTTGGCCGCAGCTCGATCAGCCGCACCAGCTTGTCGGCCGCCTCCGCGGCCTTGCCCATCCGCAGTAGCGCCAGCGAGGCCAGGTCCAGCCCCGCCGGGTCGTCCTCCCGGCAGAGCTTCACGCACTGCTCGTACCGACCCTGGCGGTACGCCAGCTCGGCCTGGATCAGCCAGTCCTTCTGCGTCTGCCCCTGGAGCTTGCTGAGCGCATCCAGCCGCTGCGCCGCCGAATCGAAGTCCTGGCGAAGCAGATCCACCCGCGCCGCCAGCCGCAGGGCGGCGGGGTTGTTCGGGCTCTCGCGGAGCAACTCGTCGCACTGCGCGCGGGCCTCCTCCAGCATCCCGACGGCCAAGTACGTGTCGGCGACGGCCAGGCGCGTCGCCGCATCGGGCGCCCCCATCTCCAGTGCCTTCCGCGCCTCCGCCGCGGCGTCGTCGCCGCGATTCAGCCGGCGATACACCATCGCCAGCTCCAGGCGGCCCTGGGCCCAGCGCGGGTTCGCCGCCACCAGCTCCTCGAGCATCTTCCGGCTCTCCTCCACGCGCCCCCGCAGGAAGGCCAGCTTGGCCAGCAGGAACTTCTGCCGGACGTCGCCCTCGGCCGAGGCCCCTGTCGCCTTCAGGATTTCCTCCGCCCGATCGGCCTGACCCGCCTGCAGGTAGAGCTCGGCCAGCGTCTCCCGGAAACGCCGCGGCGCCGTGGGGCGCTTCGCCAGGGTATCCAGCAGGCCGAGCACCTTCGCCTCCTGTCCGCGCTGGAGGTAGTACGTCGCGGCGAAGCGGAGGATGTCCTCGTTCTCGGGGGCGGCGTCGAGCGCGGCGGCGAGCTCCTTCTCGGCCGAGTCCACCTGCTTCTGTGCCAGGAAGTCGTTGATCAGCCGGATGCGGGCCTCGGCGTTGCCCGCGTCGGCGTCGAGGATGTCCCGGTAGAGCTGCCGCGAGACCTGCGGAAAGCCCGTCAGCCGCTGCAATTCGGCCAGCAGCAGCTTCTGGCGGGTGGCGTTGACCCCGGTCAGGGCCAGCGACTGGATCGTCTCCTTGGACTTCGCGTAATCCCCCGCCATCATGAGGAGCTGCCCCTTGACCAGCAGCGCGTCCGACGCCGTCGGTTCCAGCGACAGCGCCTCGTCGATGTATGGCCGCGCCGCTGCCGCGTCCCCCCGCGCGAGCAGCGTCTGCGCCAGATACACCCGCGCCCGGACGCTCTTGGGGTGCGTCTTGACGAACGACTCAAGGATCTCGACCGCTCGTTGCGAGGCCTTCCAGTCGTCGACCGTGACCGGCGTCATCGCACGCATAACGAGGCTGTCCGCCGCCCGCGTCACCGACCGCTCCGTCGCCGCTCCCGCCGCGGCCACGAGGTCGTACGCCTCGAGCGCCACCCCGTACCGCCCGATGCCCATGGCAATGTCCTGCGCCACCTCCGCCGCCATCGGATTCTTCGGGAACTTTCGGAGCGAGGCGAGCAGGGCGTCGAGCGACTGCTCCGCAAGCGCCGTCTTTCGCTTCCCGGCGTCGTTTGCCCGCTTGCGGAGATCCTCCGCCTGGGCGGGCTCCTGCGACTCGATGCGTGCCGCGTCCGTTCGCAACGAACGCTCCTGCACCTCCGCGAGCTTGTATTGCCAGTAAAGGCAGGCTCCGCGCTCCGCGAGGATGTCGGCGTTGTCCGGCCCGGCGACGGCGGCCCCCTTGTCGAGCGCCTGCATGGCCTGCTGGCAGACGGCCTCGGCGGCGAGCAGACCGCTCTCCGACGGCGTCCGGACGAGCGCCTCCCACTGCTTGCGGGCGTCGGTCCGGAACGCCATCGCTCGCAGCAGCATCGGCTCGAACCGCTTCGGGTCGATCGCCGCCGCCTTCTCCGCGTGCGACCGCGCCTCGTCCGTCCGCCCCAGCAGGATCTCCGTCTTCGCCAGCCAGTACAGCGGCGCGAAACTGTCGGGATACCGCCGCCGGGCCTCCTCAAACAGCTTCGCGGCCTGGTTCATGTCCCCCTGCTGGAACGCAATATGCCCCCGCGCCATCAGCCGGGCCTCCGCCGTTCGTCGCTTGTTCCACCACCAGCCGGCGGCGCCCATCAGTACAACCGCGACCAGCAGGCCCCACGTCACCAGTTGCCGCGTTTTCATGGTTGAAACTCCCTTTCGATGAGAACCGCGCCCTTCGCCTCCGACAGCGGGACTCCGAGTATAGGCGCGGAGAACCTAACCGCACAAGAGCGTCCGGCCCGCGTCGAGGAACCGGAGTCGCTCCGAAAGGGTCGGGTAGAAGCCCTCGATCAATCGCCGATGGTCCGGCGGGGCGTCGATCAGGATCGGCGGCTGCATCGCCACCAGCGCGGCCGCGCGGTGGTCGTTCAGCCGGTACGCCGGCGGGGCCTCGACCGGGTCGTCGATCGCCACGCCCCAATGCCCGAGCGATTCGTCGATTCGGGGCAGGAGCCCGGGGGCGGTCAGGTCGAGGACCAGCGGAACGGCCGGGCTGCCGTTGACGTGTCCGCACGGGCGGACGTCGCCCGCCTGCCGAAACGGCAGCCGGTTCACATAGAACGTGGCATGATGCGGGTGGCACAGCACCAGCAGACGCGTCAGCCCCTGTTCCTGCGCCGCCTGCACGAGCATCCGAAACAGCGACCGAAGCTGCGGCCACGCCCGCGACGGCGACAGACGCCGGTCGGCGAGCATCGTCGCCTCGCCCATCCGATGCCCGTCGCGCTTCAAGGCCTCGTACAGCTCGGGAAACACGCCGGCGCACGGCATCCCCAGGTCGCTGTCCGGCACCAGCGTGACCGTCCCCGTGACCTCATTGTTCAGCAGGCCGACCAGCGTCGTCGAATCGGGGTGGAGGTTGAACAGGCTGAAGTGGTACGGGCCCGACGTCGGATCCTTGTATCGCAGCCGGACGTAGTTCTCCTGGACGAGGGCAAACGCGCTGAGCAGTTCCGTGAAACCGGCCGCCTTGCGGACGTGGGGGACGGCCCGCACACCGCCGGGGCACGCGCCGCGATCTTCAGCGGAAGCAATCGTCATAATCGTTCCCGTCGCTCAGGACGCGGACGCCGCCGCGACGCCGGCCGTCGCCGTCCCGCATGTCGCCCCGCCCAGGGCCCGGCGAATCCGCGGCAGCGCCGCCAGAGCCTCGGCGCGGCCCAGCGAGATCAGCTCCGCCATGTTGCGCATGTCGTTCCATCGACCGTTGACGGCCCGCGGCCGCAGGATGAAGTCCGCGTTGATCGACCGGTTGCGAACCGCCCACTGCGTCCCCACGCGATGCGCCTGGATGGCGTATTCCACGATGGTCCGCGGCGGCGTGAAGACCTGCCTCGGCGGCAGGATGTCCACGCCGATCACAACGTCCGCCCCCAGCCACCGCGCCACCGAAGCCGGCACCATCGCCGAGATGCCGCCGTCGATCAGGAGTCGGCTGCCCACGCGCACCGGCTCGAAGATCACCGGAATCGCCGACGACGCCGCCACGGCCACGGGCACCGGCGCCGTCTGCCACGCCACCCGCCGCACAAGGTCGTTCAGCCGCCCGGAATCGCCGTCGTCCTTCCCGTCCCCGTCCGGCCCAGTGCTCCGTTCCCGCTCCGCCGCGCGGGCCTGCATCCGCGCCAGGTCCGCTGCCGCGCTCAGCACGACCATCGTTCCCTGGAGCAGGTCGGTCGCCACGGCGGCGAACGGCATCGGCATCGCGTCAAACTCGGTCTCGGGCAGATACCGCCGCAGCCACGCCGCCATCCGGTCGTTGGACATCAGCGACCGCACCGACAGCAGGTGCCGCCGCAGGTCCGACCACCGAAGCCGCATTGCCAGCCGCGCCATTTCGTCGGGAAGCATCCCGCCGGCCAGAAACGCCCCGACGAACGCGCCCGCGCTCGTGCCCGCGACCACGTCGATGGGGATGCCGGACTCGTGCAGCGCCATGATCACGCCGACGTGCATCCCGCCGAAGGCCGCTCCGCCCCCCAGGGCCAGCCCCACGCACGGGCGCCCCGGCGCGCTGGCGGTCGGCGTCGTCGCCCCGGTCGTTCGGCAGGTGCTATCGGACGTCTCAGTCACCGATTCGTGAACCTCCCCGGCGCTGCGGAGCACGCGCATAGCATCGACCACATCACCGTTCGGCTTAACCCTCGAGGCGGCGTTGTGTTAGGGAGCGTCGGTGTCTGAGAAGCCGGGCGGCTCCGCCGGAAGGTATCGCCCCGGACTCAGGATCCCGAGGGGGTCGAGCGCGTGTTTGATCTGTGCGGCCACATCCCAGAACAGGTGCGAGCCCCGCCGCAGCTTCGCGTATCCCGCCGGGCCCGTGCGATACGGAATATAGCCCGCGTCCATCAGCGTATCGAGCAGCTCGTCGTAGCAGGCGGCGGCGCGGGCCGTCTCCTCCGGCTCGCGCTTGTCGTAGGCGAGGTTGGTCACGCAACACATGGCCCGCTCCGTGATCAGCGTGAACGTCGCCAGCGCGTCGAAGCCATACCGCTCGTAGATCGGCTCGATCCGGGACATCAGGTCGCGGGCCGCCTCGCCCGTCGCGGGTACCACCGGGGATACCCACATCAGGCCGGCATTGGGGTCCAGCAGGTCCGACGGACCATTCGGCCCCGGCCCGCGTACACGCCAGGCCATGCCCCGCAGCGGTTCGTCCGTCGGAATCCCCTTGAGCAGGCCGTACACCGGGCGACCGATCTCCAGCATCTCCCGCAACCGGCGGCCCAGCCCGATCCGACCGAGCTGCCTTTGAACGAACTCCCCCACCGCCAGCGTCCGGTCCGTGATGAAGCGCGGGCGAAACCGGCCCAGCGCGCGACGAACGACCTTGCAGGCCGCGGCAACCGTCTCGCGCGTCCCGTAGATCGCCGTACCGGCGTTCCACGCGCCAATGCCGTGCTCGCGGCGGAGTTCCGCCCGAAGGTCGCGCGGCAGGGGCGTCCGGCCGCCGGCCCGCTCCCACGGATACCGAATCCGCGCGGACAGCATGCGAAGATCGTTGCCGATGTGGATCGCGCTTTGCAGCACCCCCTGAAGCCGCAGCGCCGCCAGCACATCGACCGCCTCTGCGAGATCCTCATCCCGTGGCGCGGAGAAGTAGAACGAGCAGAAGTCCTCCGGCTCCGGCATCAGCCACAGCCCGATCTGCGTCACGATCCCGTAATTCGATTGCGCAAACAGCCCGTCCAGGAAAGGCCCCACGCCGTAGCGATACACCCGCCCGGCCCGCGCGTTCGCGTAATGGCCGTAGCCCGTCCGCAGCACCTCGCCGCTCGCGAGGACGACTTCCATCCCGCACGTCGTCAGAAAGTGATCGCCGTAGCGCGTGTGACCGAAGCCGCGGTCGAGCGTGTTGCCCACGAGGCTCGCATCGCGGCCGGCGCCCGTGCAATCCACCCAGAGCCCGGTCCGCTGCTCGCGGAGGTGCTCGTACAGATCCGCCTGCGTCACGCCCGGCTCGATCACCGCGTACGCCAGCCGGCGGTTCACCTCCACGATGCGGTTCATCCGCCCGAGGTCGACAATCACCTGCCCGTCGGTCGGAGCACAGGCGTCCCCGTAACCCCAGTTGCGCCCGCGGGAGATCGGATACAGCGGCACGCGGAAGCGACCGGCGATGCGCACGATCTCCTGCACCTCGGTCGTCGAGGCCGGGTGAAGCACCGCCGCCGGCACCGTGCCCCGCGGCGCCGCGCTGCGGGAGTAACGGCTCCGGGTGGCGGGGTCGGCGCGCACATGAGCCTCTCCGAGCACGGCGGACCACGCCGCCAGCGCCTCGCGAAGCCGGTCGCCGGTGCCAATCGCCGCTTTGTTCATGGAGCAGACCAGGGGCAACGCTTCGCCTCCAGCGTGGAATCCGGTTCCCGGTCCTGTATCGAACATCTACGCTCGGCTGTTGACAACGAACCCCTGCGAAGACTATTCTTACACTCTTGCGGCGTATCGGGCGGACTTTGGGCGCCGATGCGGTGCGATAAAGCGGGCCTTCAGCCTTCGGGACGGGTTCAGCGGATACGACTATGATGCGCAAGTGCCTGTTGATGTTGCTGTTAACCGCTCTGATCGGTGCGGCGGGACACGCCGCCCCGCAGCCCGCCATTGCGCCTGTGAAATGGGAACTCCACTTCCGTTATTCGGACCCCGAGCGAATCGCGGTGATGGTCCCCGGCCGCAGCGAGCCCGTGGTATACTGGTATATGCTTTACACGGTCGAGAACCGCACCGGCGAAGATCGCGACTTCTATCCGATCTTCACGATCGTGACCGATACGTTCAACGTGGTGGACAGCGAGGTCGGCGTGAGCCCGGAGGCATTTCGGGCCATCCAGCGGCGATGGAACGACCCGCTGTTGCTGCCGGCGTCGCGCATCAGCGGCAAGCTGTTGGTCGGCGAAGACCGGGCCAGGCACGGCGTGGCCATCTGGCCCGACTTCGATCCGCGGGCACGGGAGTTCACGGTGTTCGTGTCCGGGCTGTCCGGCGAGACAACGCAATTGGTCAACCCGGCCTTCGACGCGACCCGGCCCGCCGGGCCCCGGAATCCGCGGGTGTTCATCCTGCGCAAGACGCTCGAGATTCCGTATCGGCTTCCCGGCGGGGTGGAGGCCCGCGGGCAGGCCGTGCCCCAGCGTCTCAGCCGGCAACCGCAGTGGGTGATGCGATAAATACGGTCAACCGGGCCCGCTACGGCGGCCCTCTTGTGGGAGTGACGTGATATGGCGCATAAGAAAGGCCAGGGCTCGACCCGCAACGGTCGGGACAGCAATCCCCAGTATCTCGGCGTCAAGGCGTTCGGAGGCCAGAAGGTCACCACCGGATCCATCCTCGTCCGGCAGCGCGGCACGCCCTTCCGTCCGGGCCTCAATGTGGCCCGGGGGCGAGACGACACCCTCTTCTCGCTGGTGGACGGCATCGTCTCGTTCCGCGGGCGGCGCGTCGACGTCACGAAGGCCTGACGCCCTTCTCGATTGATCGGGCAGACCCGGGGATGGTCGCGCGCGGCCATCCCTTTTTGTTGGTGGCGACGTGTTTGTAGACGAGGCTGAGATCTACGTCCGCGGGGGCCGGGGCGGCGACGGCTGCGTCAGCTTTCGCCGGGAGAAGTACGTTCCCAAGGGCGGACCCGACGGTGGCAACGGCGGGGACGGCGGCAGTGTGTACGTCGTCACCGACGCGACGGTCTCCACGCTGCTCGACATGGTCGGCCACCATCACTGGATCGCCCAGAACGGACGACCCGGCATGGGCAAACGGATGCACGGCCGGAACGGCCGCGACTGCATCGTCCGCGTCCCGCCGGGTACGCTCATCTACGATCGCGACACCGGGGTCCTGCTGAAGGACCTCAACGAGCCGGACATGCGCATCTGCGTGGCCCCGGGCGGGCGCGGCGGGCGCGGAAACGAGTGCTTCAAGTCGCCCACCAACCAGGCCCCGCGGCGGGCCGACCCCGGCGAACCCGGGCAGGAGCGGTGGCTCCGCCTCGAGCTCAAGCTCATCGCCGACGTCGGCATCGTCGGCCTGCCGAACGCCGGCAAGAGCACGCTGCTCTCCCGCCTGAGCCGCGCCCGGCCGAAGATCGCCGATTACCCCTTCACCACGCTCGAACCGCAGCTCGGGATCGTCGAGCTTCGCGGCTTTCGCCGGTTTGTCATGGCCGACATCCCGGGGCTCATCGAGGGGGCCCACGAGGGCGTCGGCCTCGGCGACGCGTTCCTCCGGCACATCGAGCGGACGCGCGTCCTGCTCCATCTCGTCGACGTCTGCCCGATGGACGGCGGCCCGGTGCCGCCGGAGGCGTATCGGATCATCCGCGGCGAGCTGGCCAAGTACTCGCCGAGCCTCGCGGCCAAGCCCGAGCTGATCGTGGCGAACAAGTTGGATCTGACCGGCGCCGCCGGCCGCCTCGACGAACTCCGCGAGGCCCTCGGCCGCGACGTCGCCGGCATCAGCGCCGTCACCGGCAGCGGCCTCGAGCCGATGGCCGAGCGGCTCTGGCAGATGCTTGCCGACGCCAAGGTGGCGGCGGAGCAGAACCCCAAGGCGGTGCCCACGTGAATGTGATCATCCAGCGTCCCGGTGCGGCGCCCAGCGCGCTTCTGATTGACATCGGCAACACCCGCGTGGGCGTCGCCGCCTGGTACGACGGCCGCCTGCGGCCGGGCCACCAGCTTGCCTACGACCGGTGGGCCGCCGAGCCGCAGTGGCTTGAGCAGGCGTGGAACGGCCTGCCGGACGTCAGTTCGCGCAACGTCGTCATCAGCTCCGTTTCGCCGCCGCGCCTCGAAGAGGTCGCCCGTCGCATCGCCGACGCCTGCGAGGGGGCACGCCCCGTGCTCATCGGCCGCGACATCCCCGCGCCGATCCCGGCGAACCTGCCCGAGCCCGCCAAGGTCGGCACGGATCGGCTGTGCTCGGCGGCGGCGGCGCATCGCCAGGCGAAGAGGGCCTGCGTGGTGGCGTCGTTCGGCACGGCCCTCACCGTGGACCTCGTCTCCGACGACGGCGTCTTCATGGGCGGGGCGATCCTGCCGGGCATGGCCCTGTCGGCCCGGGCGCTGCACGAGCACACCGCCCTTCTGCCGCAGGTCGAGGTCGCCCTGCCCGACGAAGTCTGGGGCACGAGCACGATCGAAGCGATCAAGGTGGGGATCGTCTGCGGCCTCCGCGGCGCCCTTCGCGAACTGGTCGAGCGATACGCCACCCGGATCAACAAGTGGCCCTATGTGGTCCTGACCGGCGGCGACGCCTCGATGCTGGCCGAGGAAATCGATTTCGCCGACGCGGTCGTGCCCGACCTCTGCCTCCGCGGCATCGCGATGGCATTCGAGAAGGCCATCGCCGACGGATGAAACCGCCGCGGCCCGGGCGCCCGCGGCCGTGACTTCGGGCGCGCCGCGGCTCCTTCCGGCTACCGCTGCCTCACCAGCGAGCAATCGTCGTACGTCGCGTGACCCTGGTCGTACGGGCAGGCGATCACCGTGTCGAGGATGAAACGCACCTTCGCCGTCCGCGCGTTCGCCACGAACGTGCGCGACACCTGCCGGTAGTCGCCCGCGGCGGTGATGGCCGCCTTCGCGTGCGCGGCGACGATCGCCCCGGCCTTGTCGAGCTCCTGCACGATCAGCCCGGCCGAGTCGCATGGATGCCGGCCGAAGCCCTTGCCATGCAGGTCCACCCCCTGGACCCAGACGGACGCCGTATATTCCGCCCCCGGATCAATCTCGACATCCTGCCAGACGATCGTGTGGCCGTGGCCGTCCGTGTGCGTCCGGAGGGCCTCCTTGCCCGAGTGATAGACCGGCAGACCCCAGTCCGGATGGGCGAGGTACGCCGACTCGGCCCAGATGTAGCATTGCGAGGGGCCGGCCACGAGGTGGGCCCAGCCCTTCCCGCCGCCCGTGCCGCCGAGCGACGCGACCATCGGCTCGACCCCGTCCTCGAAGCCCGGGTTCCGCAGCAGATTGCCGCCCGGTGTCGACCGCGTGGCCGCGGAAGGCGGCAGGCACACCGGCGCGGCGCCCTTTCCGCCGTCGCCGGGGCCGATCTCGATCGCCTGCACGATCGCCTCGCCGCCGAACGTCCCCGCGAAACGGATGGAGATGACCCCGTTCACCGGGGCAATGTCGTTGAAGACCAGGTCGACCGGCCGGCCCAGGCCCGAGGCGGCCTTGGCGGCGGCCGCCGCCGTGCCGGCGATGTCGAAGCCCGCCACCACCTCCCGGCCGTTGATCCACACGGTCATCGCCCGCTGCTTGACGTCTCCCGTTCGGCTCTCGAGGAACTTCAAACGGGCATGGTACGTCCCGGGGCCGACGGTGAAATCGGCCCAGAACTCGCGGCCGTGCACGCCTCGGCGATACAGCTCCGGATCGGGCGTGCCCTCGATGTGCAGCCACCGCCGCGCCGTCCACCACGCCGACGCCACCGTATCGACGGCATCGCCCGAGCGGATGATGAACTCGGTCGCCGGCCGCCAGGCCTGTCCGGCCGAGTCGATGTAGTCCTTTCGCTCGGGATACCCGAACACCCACCGCTGCGCATCCGTGGGCCCGCCGCCCTCGCCGAACCCGTTGTCGCCGACGGCGGCCGAGTGCTGGAAGCCCGCGATCCGCACCTGCGTGCCGCCCGCCAGGGGGTTCTTCGCCCCGCGGGCCTCGACGCGGATCGTATGCGGCCCGTTCGGCAGCCCGTTGCGATAGTAGAGCACCTGCCGATCGCGCGGGGCGGGGGCCCAGCAATCGATCCCGCACAACTGCTTCACGTCGTCCAGGTAGACATCGGCCAGCCCGCCGTCGGGGCCCACGGAACCGATCACCCGCACCTGGTTGCCCTCGAACGAGCACCGAGCGTCGCCCGTGCCGGGCGTGTCGAGGACCGCGGTGGATACGGTCTGCGGATCGTCGCCGCGCAGGACGATTTCCTTCGCGCCGTCGTGGCGGATGGTCACGACGGCGTCGCCGCACGCCAGCGGCCGGACCTGGTAGCCGTTGGCCTTCGCGTCGGTGCGGAGGGCCAGCGGCTTGCCGTCGGCCAGCACCTCCCGGGGCCCGAACGCCAGGCGCAGCACGTCCACCGTATCGGCCGGGGCGTCGAACGTCGTGTAGCGAACCTCGCCGTCGCCGTAGACCACATTCGTCACGACCGCGCTGCTCCGCAGGATATGGTTCTCGCGCGCGGCGCCGAACACGTCGGGCATCCAGGCCATCACCGCCAGCACATGCTTGAGCGCCATCGGGTGGGCGATCTTGAACCAGTCGCCGGCAACGATCGCCCCGCCGTCGATGTTGTCCTCGACCACGCCCGTCTCGCGGCAGTCGTACGTCGCCAGCAGGATCTGCCGACGCGCCATCTCCCGCGCCCATTCGCTGCCCGTCAGCTCGCCGTACTGGGCGTAGACGTTCGCCAGCTCCATCGGCCCGTACCAGAGCGACCGCCCGCAGCACGATGACGACTCCGGATACGCCCACGCCCCGCTGTACACGTCGCCGCGCGACCCGGGCGACGCCCCCGTGCGATTGAGGAACAGCGTGGCGATGTTCCGCGTATCGCTCCGCCAGTTGGCAAACTCGTCCGGGTGCGTCATCAGGTAGCGGGCGGCGAACTCGGTCACGTTCTCCACCTGCACGAAGCAGGGCCAGTCCCAGTAGTTGCGGCCCCACGTGTCGTGGCCGAGCCAGTTCGGCAGCAGCACGTCCCGCAGGTATGCGACGCCGGCCTTGCGGGCCTCGAGGATCGCCCCATCCCTGCCCCTGTGGCCCGCGCGGATCAGCTCGTCGAAGAAATCGAGGATGAACGCCACACCCCCGGCGGAGATATCCTCCCACGGCGCATCGAGCGGGTTGGCATAGCGGGGCCACGGCGGCAGGCCCGGCTCGCGGCAGCGCTTCTCCGCCAGCAGGTCGCCCCAGTGGGCCGCCGCCTCGAACCACCGCCGGTTTCCGCAGAGCTGCGACGCCCGCACCATCTGGATGCCGACCTCGGCCACGATGTCGAGCTGGATGAACCCCCGCGGGTCCGCCGGGCCGTAGGGCCTGCCCTTCGTCGGCACGCTGACGGGAAACCGCGGCCAGGGGTGGTTGTCCGGCGTCAGGAGGAAGTCGAGCAGCGCATCGGCCTGCAGCGACAGGTGGGCGACGGCCGCCGGATCGCCCGCGTATCGGTAATAGTCGATCAGGCTGCCGAGCACATAGGCCGCCCGCTGGCAGATGTCGCCGTTGGCCCAGTCGTTGATCGGCGGGATGGTGATCGTGCCGTCCGGGGCGATCTTCCACGCCCCGCTGTAGATGTACTCCGGCAGCGGCCGCGGGGCCTTGGTGGCGTCGGCCCAGGGGTATCGCTTGAGCGTCTCGGCGGCCACGCGGACGCGGAAGTCGAGCTGGCCGTTCTGCCCCTTGTACCACGGCGCGACGACGCCGTGGCGGTCGTGGACGGCCTCGTACGCGTAATACCGTTTCTGCACGGTCGCCGCCCGTGCGGGGCCGCCCGACTCGATGCCGGCGAGGAGACACGCGGTCACGAACGCCACGACGCTTGCGCGAGTGGACGGCATGGGAACCTCCGCGAAACAGACAGTCGCTCAGCCCCGGGTTCTACCGGCCGACCGGGCCGAAGACAAGGCCATGGCCGCACCGCGTCTCGCGGCGGAACGTCACGATCGAGGGCCGGGCGGGGCCCAAACTCGTGCTACGCCTGTCGGTGAAGCTCGATCA
>CAZTVU010000115.1:14413-14623 GCA_964617025.1 uncultured Planctomycetales bacterium
CCTTGCCGCCGAGCCAGTTCGGCCGCCGTTGCGACGCGATGCCCGCCACGCGCAGCCCCGCCTCCGCCGCTGTTCGGCGGATCAGCTCGTCGGCCCGCACCAGCCGATCGCCCACCCGCCCGTCGCCCAGCAGCAGCACGATCCGCCCGTCCGCGGCCAGCGACTCCCGCATCCGCAGCAGTGCGGCAGCCAGGTCGTTCGCGTACGCCT
>CAZTVU010000116.1:0-11719 GCA_964617025.1 uncultured Planctomycetales bacterium
TTTCTCGCTTTCTCGTTTTTTCGTTTTCCAGCGTTGGCGTATGCAACGCTGGGGTTATCATCGCAGAAAGGCGGGCAAACTCTCGCGGCTCCAGGAACGCAGCCGCGAAAGACCGCCCACCCGCCGGGCAAGGCTTATCGACCGGCTTCACGATGTCGTCCACTTGCTCTGTCCAAGACGTTCACCGCGTCCACAAGTCGGCGAGCGTTCGTACCTCGACCGTCCCGGCGGCGACGGCGGCCGCCACCCGATCGATGTGCGCCTGCCACGCCGCCAGATCGGGGATCTTGTGGACGCCGACGACCACCACGCCCTTGTGGTTGATCGCGTCGTCCAAACGGCTGTTCGCATCCGTCACGGAGTCGAAGCAATTCGTCGCAATGTCTCGGATATCGATCGTGTCCTGCGACGAACTGCAACTGCCCGTGTTGCGCACGGCATCGCAGTACGGACCCAGGACCTCCGTGCGGTAGTCCCAGCCGATCTCATCCCGATACCAGGTTCCCGCGCCGCCCGGCAGGGAGTAGATCCGGCTTCCGTCGCCGAACCCCGACGCATCCAACCATTGAGCGCCCGCGGCCACATCGTTCAAGACCGCGTCCTTGCCGGCCGACGGATAGACGTGCGCGTAACCATGATTCGCGATCAGATGCCCCGCAGCGTGCAGGGTCCTCAGCTGCTCGATCGTCATGAACCCCGGGCGACCGACGTTGGCCGGGTTCACGAAGACGCTCGCGCGAACGCCCCGCTCGCCGGCATAAGTAAGCATCGGGTACTGCGAGTCCGGCCCGTCGTCGAGCGTCAGGCAGTAGACGCCGCGCGAGCGGCCGACATAGAACTCGGCGGAACCCAGCACGATTGTCGGATTGCGTCCGGCCTGCGTGAGGATCTGCCACTGCACGTACCGTATGGCGGCCAGGTTCACCGTGCCGGCGCCCGCCAGTGACGCCAGCGGGCGGGCCACCGTCGTCCAGCCGCTCTGCGCCCGCGCGTAGCTCTTGAGGTAACCGACCGCAAACCGGCCGGCGGCATCGCCGACGTTCAGCAGGATCGACGCTCCCCCGTCCGACAGCATGGCCGCGTCCTCGACCGTGGGAATGAAGAACCGCGCGCGAAGGCAGGCTCCCGAGAGGTCCTTGGTTGCGGTGCCGTAGTCTCGCAGGATCTTCGCGTCCGTGCCGTCGGTCTTCGTCAGGAGGATCGCTCGCGGATGATTGCCACCCGCCACATAATGAACGGTGTCATACGACAACGTGCAGCGCGTCGGACTCCATCCGGTGATGTCGTCCATCGGCTCGTAATGAATGATGTCCCCATACCGCGGTCCGGAAGACACACACGCCGGCGGCCGATTCGGCCCGTTAAAACACGCCTGGAAAGTGGCGAAATCCGCCAGGTCCACATCGCCGTCTCCGTCGAGGTCGCCCGAGGCGACGGGGCGATACTGCCAGGCGCCGAGGTTCTCCCACCGGGTCCCGGCGGTGCCGGCGCACGGCGAACCGAGCTGCAGGGCAAAGTCGGACGCGGCCGGATCGACGAATCGCGGGTCGGCCTCGAAACTCCGACCGTCGTTCTCGGCCCAGCCGCCGGCGCCCCGCCACATCGCGCGGACCGCGTCGAGCGAGCCGTAGGCCGTCCCGCCGACGCGGACGAGGGCGCCGGCTCCGCTGCCGCGCCAGTAGGCGTTTTCATCGATGCGGTGCGTGCCGGCCGTCGCGGCATCCTTGATCCCGATGCATCCGCCGCCGCCGACCGCCGCGATGATGTTCCGCCGGACCTTCGTGCCGACGGCGTACCCGACGCCCGGCTGGTCCGCGATCTCGATCGCGGAGGTCGTCCCGGTCGCGTAGATCGTGTTCTGGTGGCAGTCGTTCCCCGCGCCGGCATAGATGCCGATCGCCGGCGTGTTCGTCGTCCGCATCACGACGGTGTTGTGATGGATCGCGCAGTGAGAGGCCTTGATCACGATCCCCCACCACCCGTCGGTGACGGTGTTGAACGCACACACGCCCGCGTCCACGCCCATGCCCAGTTCGATCCCATGACCGTACCGCGGACCGGCGAACGAGACCGTATTCCCAATGACCTCGACCCCGCCGACATCGAACGTGTCGCTCGGGGTCGTCCAGTCAAACCCGCACAGGATGCCCGGCTTGTCCGTATCGGTCAGGCGGATGACGTTTCCGCGCACCGTCGCCCGGCGGACGAAGCGGGAGAGCGAGGCGAAGCTGTTGCCGCCGTCGAACTCATTGTCGCGCGCGACGACGAGCGAGGTATAACCCCCGACATTGCCGGTCGGCCCGTAGCTGGCAGCATCAAGAAACGCCCCCGGCAGCGAAATCCGGCACTCGGCCACGGCCACGAGGTCCGAAATCACGCCGCGAAGCCGCAGGAACGCCGGGCCGCTGAACGCCGCCGCCGCCGTGATCCGGGTCCGCTCGAGCACTACGGAACGGGCGTCCCAGACGTAGAACGGGTAACCGGCGTCCGCCGTAGCGGGGGCGTATTCGATCGTGCTGTCGGTCAGCCGAATCTCCCTCACGGCACCGGGGGCGGGCTCCGCGTAAAGGACCGAGCCGCTGTAGGCGTACCCCGCCGTCTTGCGATAGGCGCAGTCCGTCAGGTCCAGCCTTACATCGGTCGCGGCGGACGTCAGGTGGATGCCGACGCCGGGCCGGCTGCATGTAAGGTCGATCTGTCGGCATGCCAACTCGACGCCCGGGGCGCCGATCACGATCACGCTTTCGGTTGCCGGCGGCGCGAGCGTCGGCCGCGGAAGGTCGGGCCAGGGCTCGACGGTCACGTGCAGCCCGCCCGTGGTGATTCGGAGGGCGTCGTCGCCGGTTGTGTAGCTCTCGCCCGACCCGCCGCGGACACGGACCGTGCCCGTCTTATCGGGAGAGGCGGCGATCACGCTCAACGCCCCGCCCGTGCCCGAAATCGTCCGCTTGGGGGCGGTCTGACTCAAGCCGTCGTTCTGATCGTCGCCCAGCGTCGCCGAGACCCAGACGACCAGCCCCGCCTCCGCAGCCCCGCCGGCTTCGCCGGCGAACGCACGGGGCAGGTGCGTGCCGGTTACCATGGACAGGACAGGAATCACGATCGCCGCAACCGTGCGATGGTTCGACAGGCGACCCTGGACCCGGTTTGTGCGCGCACTACGACGGATCACACCCATTCTCCTCTTGGCTCCGTTTGGAGCGATTGGTGTTCGAGCGCCGGCCGCTTGCGCTCGGTGGGCCGGCCGACGACCGATTCAACGTTCCTGGTTTTCGGTCAGGTGGTCACCCGACACACACGCAGAGCATTCCTCCTGTAGCCGCCTTCCCCGAATACGATCTACCCCGGGGGGCCGACAACCCAGGTCGGACCCTGCACGTTGCTGCAATTCGGCAAGAGATATGTGGGGGAAACCCCGGCCCCGGGCCGGCGGCGGAGAACGAACGGTCCCGACCGGTCGGCGACTACCCGCCGATCGGACTTGTTGCTTCGCCCGACACGGCGGGTACCGACCGAATCGGCGAGTCGGGAGACACCGTCACGGTCTGGATTGCGATGCGACCGCACACGCTACTGCCTCTCCTTTTTCAGTGGGGTCGTCCAGAGGTAGATCGTGTGCCGATCGTAATTGCCCGCTTCATCCTTGACCTCGACGACCTTGTCGGGGGTCACGCCCCTCATATCAAAGTCGTGCGAGACGATTCGGGCGCCGGGCTTGAGCTTCTCCAGTTGCGGGATCAGCCGCACGTTGAGCTCCGGGAGCAGGTACAGGGTCACGACGTCCGCATCGCTGAGGTCGAGCGTGAAGATGTCCTTCTGCTCGATGCGGACGAGGTCGCCGACGCCGGCCTTCCTCACGTTGGCCAACGACTCGCGCACCCGCGCCGGGTCGATATCGTAGCCCACGCCCCGGCAACCGTACTTCTTTGCCGCGGCGATCACGATCCGCCCGTCCCCGCAACCGAGGTCGTACACGAGGTCGCTTTTTTTCACTCCCGCCAGCTCCAGCATGCGGTCCACGACGTGCTGCGGCGTGGGAACGTAGATTACGTCGGGCCGCCGCGACGTCCTGGCGACCTGCGTGGCGGCAGGGGCCCGCCGGACGCCCGTCACCTTCTGCCGACCGCGCGCACCCGTCAGCTCGCCGGCGAGCTTGCCGTCCGAGAGCCGGCCCTCAAAGGTCATCTCAAACGTCCGCTCGCCGAACGCACGGCCGACCTTGAAGGCAACGCGGTCATCCTTCAGGTCGACCTTCTCGATGGCGACCGGACCGTACAGGCCGCTCAGGTCGGGGTTCACCGTCAGGACCTGCTTCCGGGCGCCCGTGTCGGTCGCGATGTCCAGGTCCCACTTGCCGATGAGCCGACCGCCGACGCGGTCGGCTTCCACCGCCCTCTCGCCCTGATCCGTCTTGAACGTACCGGTTAGCTTGTTGGCCTTGATCGTCCCATCGAATTGCGACTCCCACGACCGCTCACCGACCCTGCTCTTGCGCGTGAACGTCAGCCTGCCGCCCTTGACGACCAGGTCGCGGATCTGATGCTCGCCCGGGGCCCCCTGCCACTCGCCGGTGAGCCTGCCCCGCCCGTCGGGTTTGATGACCAGCGTGCCCCCGGGCTCCCGGCCGTCGGCCTGAGGCCTGACAACCCAGCTACCCGCGGCCCGCGGCATCGCCGGGATGCGCCTGCCCTCCACCCTGGCCTCACCCCGCTCGCTCGACAGGGTGCCGGTGAGGACGCCGTCTTTGATCCGCCCTTTGAACGTCGAGGTGAGGTCGCTGTCGCGGAGCCGACCGACCTGCACGAAGCTCAGGGCGTCGCCCTCGTGCTTGAGGTCCTTCACCTCGACCGCACCCCACAGGCTGATCCACCGACCGGCCAGCCGGCCGCCCGGCTCCTCCGACAGGGACAGGATCGCCTCCATCTGACGCTCGCCGAAGTCGATCGCGAGCCGCCAGTCGCCCGCAATCCCTCCCTTCTTCGGCTGGGCCGAGTGGAGCGGCAGCGGCAGACCCGCGATCAGGAGAGAAACCAACACCATCCGCTTCACAAGAGGTCGGGGCATGAAAGGTTCTCCGGTGCGACGGGGCGTCGCATCCGTTCGCGGCCGCCGCCCCGTGGCGTCAGGCAGCACTATACGCGCGCCCGCGCGCGTTGGACAACCTCCCACGCGGTCGGCAGCGACAAGGGGGGCCGACGTTTGGTTTACTCAAGTCCGGCGGAGCGGCTTCTCGCTCGAGGTCGCATCTCGCAAGGCGGCCGTCACCGCCGGATCTGCTGCTGCACCCGGCGCCAGTAGTTGATCGTACGACGGTCGCGGTCGCCGTCCGGGCCGCCGTTATGCACACGGGCGAGCGTTTGCCAGTCGCCCCGCCTGAGGGCCTCGGGGCAGTGCCGGCGCCAGTAGTTGAGCATGACGAGCTCGGCGTACCGGACGTTCCGCACCCAGGCGTATTTGCCGGGGATGCCGCTGTCTCGCCAGTACTCACGGCGAATCTGATAGGGGCCGACAGACCGGCCGCCATCGCCCACCGCATTGGCCGGGTCCGACGAACCGCCCGTTTCCACATGCCGAATTGCGTCGAACAAAGGCCGCATGTCGGGAGCATTCCTCCCGGATACCCCTGCGACCGCCGCCATGATCCACACGAACGTCATCCGTTACCTCCCACACTCACAGGCCAGATCCATTGGCCATTCCTTTTCATTCTTTGCACGCAAAGTGCGGGATTTCCACCCGTCGTCCGCAAGCGCCCGCCCCTTCCACCGCGACAGGCTGATGAACGGATCACACGGATCGAAAAACAGGCATCGCGGCGCAATGTGAAAATGGGTAAACCCGCTCTGCTCGACCTGCGGCCGGCAGTATTGGCAGGCGGGCCGCGCCGCGGACCGCCGAAAAAAGCATCCAGCAATGATGAACCCGCCGGCGGCGGACCGGACGATTGCCGGTGGGGTGAATCCGCGCGAAGATTTCTTTCAAATTCGGGCAGGCGGTCCCCCCGCGTCCGCCACTCGTCACGAAGGTGCCCCGCTCCAGTCCCATGCACCGAAACACGCGCGCAAGCTACGCGAACGTCTTGCACGCGGCCGTGGTCCGCTTTGGGCAGGAAACGCGACAGGCTCGGCCAACGTCGGCAGGGTGCGGGTGGCGACGCCGTCGCTTTGACTCGGACGGTCTACGGCGTGCCGGGGCACCCGCGCACCCCAGGAAAAGCGTCGGCAAGCCACCCCTCACCAAAGCGCGCGGGGGCGGCGAACTATCGGCAGGCAAATACATGCCGACACGCGGCGGACGCCGAGCGAAAGGTACCCCTCATTTCGCCCTGCCGGCCGCCTGCGGCGCGAAGTCCGCCTCGCGCAGCGACAGCCGCAGGTCGCCCTGCATGGTGGTGATCCAGATCTCGCCGGGGCGGGGCTCGAAGACGTAGGCGTAAGCCAGCGACGCGCCCGGCGCATCCCGCCGGCGGGCGATGACGGACGGGCGCGACCAGGTCCGGCCGTCGTCGGACGAAAAGGCGATTGACAGCTCGGCCCGGTAGTTGGCCGCTCTTGCCTCGGACCATCGGCCGTCGTCTTTCCATGCCTCGGGGGGGACTTCGGTCGTTCCCTCGGGCGTCAGGCGGTTCCAGACGAGCATAAGCCTTCCGCCGGCGAGCCGGTGGAACGTCCCCGGGGCGCTGCTCGCCGCAATGTCCGACGGCTCAAGTGTGCGCCACCACCGGCCGCCGTCGTCCGAATACGCCGACCAGAATCGCCCCAGATTCGTCCGGCAAAGCATCCAGAGCCGGCCGTCGCGCCGCTCGGCGAGCGTCGCTTCCATCAGGCCGTCGTGGTGGCCGCGCCCGCCGATGTCCAGCAGGTTCGACCGGCACCACGTACGCCCCTCGTCGGCCGACCAGCGCGGCCGAAGGGCATGCCGACCGTCTTCCGGCAGCAGCTCCTGCACCGGCACGACGATCCGCCCCTCGCGCGTCACGAGCATGTGGTGGATGTCGCCGCAGTAACCGTCGTAGATCTCCTGGGCATCCACCCAGGTCCGGCCGTTGTCGAGGCTGCGGATCGACCAGACCGGCAGCCGCGCGCCCGGATTCGGCAGGCGCTTCGCCGGATCCCACCGCCACACTCGTTTCGCCTCGTTCAGAAAGACGAGGACCACCGTGCCGCCCGCAGTGCGCGCCAGCGCCCGCTCGCCGCGGACCTTCATCCGCTGCCCGGAGGAGAAGAGCGGCGAGGCCGCCCAGGTGCCGCCGTCATCGCCGCTGACGAGGGCCTCGGACTCGCTCACACCCAGGATGCGGCCGTCGCCCAGGCGAACGAACGGCCCCAGCGGGAGACTCTTTTTCCACTCGACCCCGTCCGGCAACTCGACCCAGCCGGCCCGCGTGGCGAAGGACTTCCAGCCCTTGGGCGACGCCGGTGCCGCCGCAAGCGCAGCGAGGCCCCGCTCGCGCGGGAAGTCGCTTGCGACGCGGTCGAGGAGGGCCTTCGGCGAGTTCTCGAGGGCGTAGACCGCAAGCCGCCAGCGGCGCTCGCGGATCGGCGCGTCCTCGGGGAGCCAGCGGGGGTTGTTATGGAGGCAGTCGTGCCACGCCTGCGCCATGAGGTCGGCTGAATCGTTGGCGATGGCCGCGAGGTGACGGCCGTCGCGCGACACGACGCCGATCACCGGCGTGAGATAGCGGTCGGGGCTGCACCCGGCCCAGGCGCTCGCCGACGTCTGCGGCACGGGCCGGGCCGCGCTGATGTACGTCTGGACCCACGGCGGGTTGTTGTGCTTGTGGTCGGGACGCTGCACGGGGATCGGCATCCGCTGTGTGTCATGGAGAAACGTCCGGCCGCGTTCGGTGAACAGGAAACATCGACGCACGAAGGCCGGATACGGGTCGGGTTTGCTCGCAAAGCCGGGGGCGTGGCGCAACTGCCAGCACAGGTTGAGGCCGGGGGGCGCATCGGGCAGCGAGGCCTCGAGCTGTCCCTGCCGGTCGAGGTCGACGCGGGCTTCGAAAAGCACGGACCCCGGCCGCGGGGTGATCGTGGTGATCACGAGCAACTGCGGGTGGCGGCGATCGCGGTGCCGCATCTCCAGTCGCCCGCCGTCCGTCGGCCGGGCATCGAGGAAGTCGACCTCCGACTCGTAACACCAGGCGTCGCACGTGAAGTCGGGGACATCGGGAAACGTCATCGAAACCAAGGGGTAGTACTTGCCCCAAAGCTTTTCCCGGACGACGCGAAGGTCCGGCCAACGGCCCGGATGCGGATTGGCCGACGCGGCCACGACGACGACATCCGGCCCCTCATCCGCCGACGAGGCGGCGGCGAAAACGGCCGACAGGGCAATAGCCGCACTCCGTGTCATGCGCTGCACTCTTCGAACGCCCGCCGGATGAACGGCCACGCGCCCGCGCGGTAGTAGCGATGGCCGCCGTCGCCCACGTACAACTCGCACCGATCCTCCGCCCCGGCGACGCGGTAGACCTCCTGCAGCCGCGCGAAGGCCTCCTCCACCGCCTTGATCGGGAAGATGGCGTCCTGCCGGCCGGCGATCGCGCAGAACGGGCGCGGGGCGATCAGGCCCGCCACATCGTACATCTCGCCCTCGCGGAGCAGGCCGGGGACGTAGTTGCACTCGCAGTGATAAATCGAGCCGATGGAGGCCTGGAACGTGCAGAAGTAGCAGCTCGGCACCGCCACGCGGATTCGTTCGTCGCAGGCTGCGGCGAAGAGGCTGGTCGTCCCGCCGCCGCTGTTGCCGGTAATCGCGATGCGGTTGCGGTCCACGTCGTACCGGTCGAGAACCCAGTCGAGAATTCGCTCGATGTCCCACACGCGGCAGCCGATCATTGTTCGCCCGAACAGCATCGCATGCATGAGGGCCTTACGGCAGGAACTCACGCGGCCGGTCTTGCGGTCCTCCGGACGGGTCGTCTCGCCGAACCCGCGGGCGGTCGGCAGAACGGCGATGTAGCCCTCGCGAACGGCCTGAACGGTGATGTCACGGTCGCCCTCCGAGATGGAGGCCTTATCCTTCGCGTCGGCGGCGAGGCCGAGATAGAGCTCCGGCACGTTGTGGCCGTGCGGCGTCAGGACGAGCGGGCAAGGCCGCGCCGCCGGCCGATCGGGCACGAGCACCCAGATCAGCAGCGGGACGTCCGGCTCCGTCCACAGATACCACTTCTCGCGAGTGTACCCGTCCTCGCGAACGAGCTCGGTTCGCTCCGCGCGGCCCTCGAAGCGGGTCTCCCGTTCGAGTATGGCCAGCCCGAGCGACTCAAGCAGGCGCTCGCGGAACGCCTGTTGCCAGGATTGCAGTTCCTCCAGCGTGCGTGCCCGAAAGGCATATCGACGAGGCGTGTCGCGAAACAGGCGGTCCGTGTGCAACTGCTCGTCGTAAACCGGGTTAAGTTGCTTAAGACTTGCCGGTGCCGTCTCCGCCGCGCGGCCGCCTTGCGGTCCGAAGCGCCCGACGAGGCATGCCGCCGCCAGCTCGATCAGGGCCCGACGCGTGACCTGTGGCTCCTTCATGTACACCTCGCGTTTCGGTCCCACCGCGTATGCCGACCGGGGCATGCTACCGCTCGAAACGCCGGTTTTCACGTGGATCGGGTCCCGGGGCCCGGTTTCGCCGCAGAACCGGCGCCCGAAACGAAATCGCGTTCCTCGGATCTCCTGCGGGCCTCGCTCGCACCGAAGCCGCGATGCCGCGGCCCGCGAGGCCGGCGTTTGAATGCGCGCGTGCTTGACACGCCCCGAGGCGAGCAATAAGCTCGAACCGCGCTCGATGGTTGTCGCCTGAGGTGGAGTGTCGATGGAAATCCGGATGGACCTTTCTCGGATCATCATCTCCGAGACGAGCGATCAGCAGATCATCGTCCTGAAGGAGAGAGGCGGTCCGCGCGAGTTCCCGATCGTGATCGGGATCCACGAGGCCATGGCCATCGACCGGCGCGTCAAGGGCTTCAAGACGCCGCGCCCCCTGACGCACGAGCTGCTTGCGAGCGTGATCGAGGCGCTGCACGGCGAACTCGAACGGATCGTGATCCACGACTTGCGTGACCACACGTTTTACGCCAAGCTGGTGATTCGCCAGAATGGCGCGCTGCTGGAGGTGGACTCGCGCCCGTCGGATGCGATTGCCGTCGGTGTGGCCGCGGACACCCCCATCTACGTCGCGGAACGCGTGCTCCGCGAGGTGACGGAAGCACCCGGGTCTTGAACCGGCGCCGCCCGACGGCCGGATGCTCAGGCAGACATCTTGATCGTGCACATGGAAACGACGCTGACCATGACAGGTACCGACGTGGACAAGACAGTGGAGGCATTTGCCGCGGTGTGCCGCTCCCTCTGGGCGGAGCAGGCGGTCGCCGACGGACCGCGCTTCGTCGCCCGCGCGCCCGCCCGCCTGGATGTGATGGGCGGAATCGCCGACTACACCGGCTCCCTTGTGCTGCAATGGCTTCTGCCGCTCGAGACGCGCGTGGGCGTGGCGCCCCGCACCGATCAGAAGGTCAGCATCACATCGCTCGGCTGGTCGAACAACGGGGACGCCGCCCAGGCAACGTGGCCGCTCTCCGCGCTGTACACCCCCGTCGGCAAGCTCGCGTCGCCGGAGGTCTTCTCCGCCTACTTCGATGCGTCGGGCTGCGCCTGGGCGCGGCACGTCGCCGGCGTCTTTCATGCGCTGCTGGAGGCGGGCGTCGTGCCGCACTTTGCCGGCGGCGCGTCGATCATCATCCAGTCGGACATTCGCGGGGGGGCGGGCATCGGGGCCTCGGCGTCCATCTCGGTCGCCACGGGGCTCGCGTTGACCGCGCTGCTGGGCAAGACGATCGCGCCGATCGAGCTGGCGCGCCTCTGCCAGCGGGCGGAAAACCTCGTCGTCGGGGCGCCGCGCGGCATCAGCGACAAGGTGGCTACGCTTCTCGGCGGGGCCGGATCGCTGCTCCAGGTGCGCTGCCAGCCGCACGAGCTGCTGGGCCCGTTGCGCCTGTGCGCGGGGACCACGGTGATCGGAATCGACAGCCGCGTCCAGTCCGACAAACAGTGCGCCAAGTACGCGGAGACCCGCGTGGCGTCGTTCATGGGCATGCGGATCATCGACAGCATCCTGCGCTCGACGCAGAACGGGCACGGGATGGGCGGCGGCTACCTGGCGAACATCACGCCGACGGACTACGTGGAGCGGTTCCGCGATCGGCTGCCGACGAAGATGCGCGGCCGGGACTTCCTCGAACGGTACGGCCACATCGACGACCCCGTCACGCGGGTCAACCCGGACACGCTGTACAAGGTCCGCTCGCGGAGCGAACACCACATCTACGAGAACGACCGGGTGCATCGGTTTGCCGAACGCCTGATCCGCGCCGCCCGCACCGGCGAACGCGACGCCCTGATCGAGGCCGGCGAATTGATGTACGCCTCGCACTGGAGCTACAGCCAGCGCTGCGGCATGGGCAGCATCGAAACCGACATCCTCGTGAACCTTCTGCGCGAAGTGTACGGGGCCAAGGTTACGAGTGCCGGTTGCGGCGGGACGCTGGCGGTTCTGATCGCCGATACGCCGGCGACCCACGACGTCATCCGACAGGTCTGCGAGGCCTACGCCGCCAAGACCGGCCGCGAGCCCCGCATCTACAGCGGATCGGCGGAGGGCGCGGCCGGCGAACCGCCGCGCCCGATCGAGTAGGCGAAGGATCCGAAGCCATTCCCCGATTGATCGG
>CAZTVU010000116.1:11729-14606 GCA_964617025.1 uncultured Planctomycetales bacterium
TAGAATCCGAAGTGACCGGGCACTTGGCCCGCCGACGCGAGACCCTCCGTGGCAAGAGTGCTGATCGTCCATCGGGATCCGGACGCGCGCAAGGGAATGGAAACGATCCTCCGGGATCAGCACACCGTGACCACCGCGAGGGATTACCTCTCCGGCGTGAAGTCGATCCGCACGCAGCGGCCCGCCGTCATCGTGGCGGGCATGGAGCACCGCGACGGCGACGCCATGCTGCTGCTGCGCTTCCTCAAGGACAACGGAATCCGGATTCCGCTGCTGGCGGTCGCCGGCCGTGGCGCGGGGCTGTATCAGCACGTGGCGATGCGGGCGGGGGCGAAGGACTTTCTCGAATACCCCGTCGACGAGGCGCGTCTCCGGGCGGGCGTGGCGACGGCGCTCGCGCAACCGGTCAACGAGGGGTTCGTCATCCCGCCGCTGACCGACGAGGAGGCCGACGCAAACCTGACCGAGCTTGAGAAACGCCTCAATCGCGACATGAAGTGCTTCGCGGGCCGCAACCTGGTCTACCTGCAGTCGCGGATCGGCGTCGGCACGCAGGTTCGCCCTCGAATCTGCCTGAAGTGCCCCCTGCGAAGGGAGTTCGGCCTGCCGTACGAGATGTACTACGAGCACATCCGCGACGTGTGCTGCACGGATCCCAAGAAGTGCGAGGCGGTCCAGCTCTTCGAGGCCAGGCAGGATCGGTAGCGGCCGGCTCGCAGACGGCCGCGTTTGGGCGCATCGGGATATCCGCATCGCGCGACCCGTGGTCCGTCCGCACCTGTGGACGACGGCGGCAACGCCACCGCTTTGACTCGGACGGTCTGCCGCACGCCGGGGCGCTTCGGCACACCTCGGGAAAAGCGGCGGCAACGCCGCCGCAGTCCAAAACGCGCCGACGACATCGGCGGGCGAAGCTTCACCGAGGGAGCCGCGGCGCGCAACGGCGGGGGCCGTCGGCGCCTTGGGGTCGGCTATGACTTGCCGAACCGACGATACATCGCGGTCTCGGCGGGGCTGGTGCAGTGTCGCACGGAAAGACACGTAATCGCCAACGACACGAGCCCCAGCAGGCCCGCTCCGAAGGCGGCGGCGGCCCAGCGCAAGGCGCCGGTGCCGAAGGCGGTGATCAGGCAGACGCCGGCGACGGCATTCAGCATGATCGAGACGACGCATTTCACCACGATCAACCGCGGCAACGGCAGGAACCGCATGCCCTTCGGCCGCAGGATGCACCGCTCACAGGCCGGCACGCCCTCCAGCGAACGGAAGACCTCGGTGAACTGGCCGCAACTGCGACAGACGCCGATCTCCCGATCGCGATCGCGGCCCCGAGTCGCCCGCATCAGCGCCCGGTACGCCTCGGAGAGCTCGACGAACCGCCGACGGACGGCCTCGTCGCCCTGGTGCTTGTCGGGGTGAAGCTTCAATGCGAGGCGGCGATAGGCACGCTTGATCTCGTGGCGCGACGCCGTCGCCGAAAGCCCCAGTATCCTCATGCCGTCCGCCGGATGCATGGCTTGACCTTCAACGGTAGTATAGCATGGTTTCCGCCCGGCATCACGAGTGCCGATCCGCGCCGGACGATACACCCCAGCGCCGGCGCGGCGGGGAAACAGGAAACCGATGGACCATACGCCGGAGACGCCTGACCGCACCGGGACCGCCGATAATGTTCCGTCGCCGACGCGACCGACGCCCGCGGCGAGGACGCTGCTCACCCTTTCGATCGTCGCCGGGCTGCTGCTCACGGGCCTGGGCATTGCGTACAGCGGGTCGCAGCGGCGGTCCTGCGGCGATGCCTGGATCGCCCTGGCGGCCGGGCGGCTGATCTGCGAACGCGGCTACCGACAGTTTCCCGTCGCCGACGAGTTCACGTGGACTTTCACCGGCCGGACCTGGTACAACCAGAACTGGCTCTACCACGTCCTGATGTACTCGTTATACGACCGAGTCTTCCCCGCGGCCCTCGTCGGGTTGAAGCTGGCCAGCCTGCTCGCGATGGCCGGCCTGATGACCCACTGCGCGTACATGATGTGCCGCGAGGTGCTGCTCGGTACGATCCTGGCCGTCGCCGCCCTCGCCGCGGGGACGCCGCTGTGGGAGATACGGCCCTCGCTGGGCGGCCACCTGCTCGCGTGCCTCGTGCTGTGGACGCTTGTCGCCGCGACGTACCGGCGGGCGGCGTGGGGGCTGCTGCTGCTGCCGATCCTGCTGACGTGGAGCAACACGCACGGCGGATTCGTCTTCGGCTACGTCCTGGTGGCGGCGTGGATCGGCGGCGAGGTCGCGGAGCGCTTCCTGCACCGCGCCTGGCGGCGGATGTCGCCGGCGGCGGTTGCGACGGTCGGCGGAGCCGCGCTGGCAAGCGTCCCGATGGGGGCCTGGCTGAGCCCCTACGGTTGGGAGAACTTCACGCATCCGCTGCTGGTCATGCGGTCCAGGACATTTCAGCGGGTGTTCGAGTGGCACTCGCCGTTCTTTCCGAACGTTTCGGTAGAGGCGTTGGGCGATCTCCAAGCCATCCAGACTCCGTTCTTCCTCGCGCTGGGCGTGTGGGGGCTGTGCCTGGTCGTGGGGTTTCTCACGCGCGACTGGGCGCGGCGGCGGTTCAGCCTGGCAAAGGTCCGCGTGGACGAAGCCGACCTGTCGGGCGTCGGCCGCGGCATCACGCTGGGCGAAGTGGCGGTGGCCGTGTTGGCCGCCTATCTCGCGGCCCGCCACATCCGCTTCCTGCCGACTTTGTACACGCTCGCGACGCCGCTCCTCACGAAGTTCATCGCGATTCGCATCCGTGAGGCGGCCCTGGCGTGGTCGCTCGGGCGGACCGGCCGGCGGCGCCCGGGCCGCGGGGCCGGCCGCATCGCCGCGTGCACGGCG
>CAZTVU010000117.1:0-14602 GCA_964617025.1 uncultured Planctomycetales bacterium
ACCGGACGGGGATACTCCCCCCACCAGAGGGTGTTGATCTGCGGCGGGACCCAGCACCAGAACTCGGCGTCGTTCGATCCCACCTGCATGACGATCGTGTTGCCCGCGCCTTCGTGCAGGCGCAGGAGCAGGTCGCGCGGCTTGCGAAAGACGAGCTTGCCGGAAAGTGCGATCGATTGAAGCGGGCTGTGGATCCGCTCGCCCAGCCGCACGGCCGCCGTGACGGGCGTGCCCTCGACCAGCCCCGGCGCGGCGGCGAGCCGACCGTTGTTCGCGTTGACGCGTGCGACGGCCTCCTGCATCGGCACGAAGGGAAACGCCGGAGGCCGCGGCTCGACGCAGCACCCCGCGCCGGCCGCGATCAGCCCCACGGCAAGACCCGTCACCGCTGACCAGCGCCCAGGCATGTCGGCACTCCTCCGCCGGCGGTCCCGTTCATCCCTCGGACAGGGCGTCCGCACCCGCATCACCCAGGCCGCGGGCCACCTCGTCGGGCACCTCGCCCTGCAGGATGGCCCGCAATTGGGCGCTGACCGTCTCGATCTGGTCGTCGCTGAGCTGAGGGTTCTCCACCAGGTGGAGGCCGGCGGTCGGCTCCTTCACGAAACGCATCTGCCAGAGCTCGTGGTCGCCATCGCGAAGCGTCTGCTCGAACTTCAGCAGGCGTTTGCGCATCAGGAGCAGCGCGAGGACGAACCGGAAGCGGATCTTGAGCTCGTCCCGTTCCTCCGCCAGCCGAACAAACAGGTTCACAAGCACTTCGTCGTCGACCCAGGCGACCTTCTTCTTCTCTTTGAAGGGAACCCGCGACTTCCAGAAGCAAAAGGTGCCCTCCGGCGGCCCGGACCAGGCCTCTGCGGCATAATCGACGCGTTCGAGCACGCCGTTGCGGTCGAAGAGGACCGCGTAAAACTCCTCTCCCTCGGCGAGCTCCCGCCCGCTGATCGCACACCGCCCGCTGGTCCGTTGGACCTCCCAGTCAGCCATCCGTGACGTACTCCTTCACGCACCGCGAACGCTCATTGCCCGGCGGCGCGTTGTCGCCTATTCGCCCCGCCTTGTCAAGCGGAGAAGCCGCCGCGGGGTCCTTTGCGCACTTGCGCTGCGTGTCGGGCCTCGACCCGTTGAGGTTTGCAGTCGTTTTTCGGGGTTTGCTCGTGCCCCGCGAGGGGCACGCGAGCGTGGCCGCAAGCAGAGTCCCCCGACGGCGGAGGACACCCGTGGTCCCCGGGTGCCCTCCCAGCGCATCGCCCCCGGGAGGCGCGAAAAAGGATCCTCCGCCCCGGCCGAGGCAGGGTCCTTTCGTTGGGCCGATCTGCACGGGTTCCGCTTCGCTCCACCCGTGGCTATGCCCCTTCGCCCCTTCGGAGCGAGCATGCGCGACCTTTGCCGTGGTCACACACCTGCCGTGCCGGCGCGGATCCACCGAGGCCTCGCGCGAACGGCCACCGCAACGCTGGCAACCGAAAAAGCGAAAGAGCCAAGAAAGCCCAGGGCAGCCTTGGGCCCCAACCCAAAGATGCGCGGACCTTGCGCGCTGATTGCCACGGAAGACTCTGGCCCAACCTTGATTTGGGCAACGGTCGCCCACCGTTCTGCACGGCGCGGCTGGCGCGTTTTGGAGGGCGGCGGCCTTGCCGCCGCTCTCCCTCAGGCGTACCGAGCCGCGCCCCTACGCACCGGGACGGCTGGCCGTGGCGGTCGCCGGTCTTTCGCGCGGGCTGAAGGAGAGCGCCTGCTCGAACGACCAGACGCCCGGGATCCCGGCGCCGCACTGCGGGCACTTGCCGTCCCGGATGCGGTTCGATGCGATGCGGTATCCCACCCGCCGGATCAGCTCCGCCTTGCAGCCGTGGCAGTACGTGTTCTCGCCCGGATGCATCGGCACGTTCCCCGCGTATACGTACCGCACCCCCGCCTCCATCGCGACGGCGCGGCACTGATCGAGCGTGGAAACCGGCGTGGGCGGCAGATTCGTCAGACGATAGGTCGGGTGAAAACGCGTGAAGTGCATCGGCACGTCGGGACCGAGATGCTCGACCACCCACGCAGCCATCCGACGGATTTCATCCGCCGAGTCATTCAGCGTCGGGATGATCAGGACGACCAGCTCAAACCAGATGCCGATGTCCTTCAGCGTCCGGAGCGTCGCCAGCACGGGGGCCAGCTCGCCCGCGCACTGTTCCGCATAGAACGACTCGGTAAAGGCCTTGAGATCGATCTTGACGCCCGTGAGCTGCCGACAGAGCTGACGCAGCGGCTTCTCCTGGATGTAGCCGTTGGAGATCATCACGCTGCCGATGCCCTCCCTGCGTGCGAGCGCGGCCACATCATGCATGTATTCGTAGAAGATCGTGGGCTCCGAGTAGGTGTAGGCGATCGTCGGCGAGCGGCGAGACCTGCACGCGCCGACGAGCTGCGCCGGCGGCACAAGCGTGCTCTCCACCTGTTCGGGGCGATACTGGCTGATCTGCCAGTTCTGACAGAAGCGGCACTCGATGTTGCAGCCCGCCGTGGCGATGGAGAAGGCGGTCGTGCCCGGCAGGTAGTGAAACAGCGGCTTCTTTTCGATCGGGTCCACGTTCGCCGAGCACAGCGTCCCGTACACCAGCGTCTGATACCGCCCGCCCTGGTTCTCGCGGACGCCGCAATACCCGCGCTCGACGTCGGCCACCTCGCACTCGCGCGGACACAGCACGCACTTCACGCGGTTGTCGGCCAACCGCTCCCAGAACATCGCCTCGTGCCGCGCCACGCCCTTCAGCCGCGGTCCGACGAGTTCGGCGGTCCCCGCCGCATCCTGCCCCCGCGCACCGCCCGCCCGGCACAGCATCCCCGCCGCGCCGCACGCCAGACCCCACCGCATCAGGTCGCGGCGCGTCGGCTTCCGAAAGACATTCTCCGTGTTTTCCATGATCGTCCCCGTCCCATTGTAGCCCACCGCGCCGTCGCGATGCGAGCCGACCTCACCGGACTATAATCGCCCGAAGATCGGGCAGGGCTCGACCGCAAGCGCGTGCCTGCACGGGCGAGACACGATCACAGCGAGCCGGCCGGTTCTCAGGCCGTGCCCGGCCGGCCCGAACCTGCACGGCCCCGGCGACATCAAAGGAGCGCGAATGACCGCAACCACGAGCCGGCCCCACCACACGAATCGACTGATCGACTCGACCAGTCCGTATCTCCTCCAACACGCCCACAACCCGGTGGATTGGTATCCCTGGGGCGATGAGGCCCTGGTCCGTGCCAAGGCCGAGGACAAACCGATCTTCCTCAGCATCGGCTACTCCGCCTGTCACTGGTGTCATGTCATGGAGCGCGAGAGCTTTGAGGACGAGGAGATCGCGCGGATCCTCAACCGGCACTTCGTGGCCATCAAGGTCGATCGCGAGGAGCGGCCCGACCTCGACGACATTTACATGAACGCCACCATGATCTACAACCGCGGCCACGGCGGCTGGCCGATGAGCGTTTTCCTCACGCCGGACCGAAAACCCTTCTTCGCCGGGACATACTTCCCGCCGCGCTCCGTCTTCGGGCGGCCCGGCTTTCTCGAAATCCTCACCGAAATCGCGCGGCTGTGGGCCGAAGAGCGTCCCCGGCTCCTCCAGGGGGCCGACGCCCTGACCGACGCCGTTCGCCGGGCCGTGCAGTCGGACCCCGGCACACGCCTGCCGGCCCTCGATGTCCTCGCCAAGGCGGCCGAAGCTTATGCCCGCCTCTTCGACGCCGACAAGGGCGGCATTCTGTCCGGCGCCGCCAACAAGTTCCCGCCGTCTATGACCATCCAGCTCCTGTTGCGCCAGCATCGCCGTTCGGCCGCCGCGGGCCGGCCGCGGTCGCAATGGCTGGATCTTTGCGAGCTGACGCTCGAGCGAATGGCCCGCGGCGGGATCTACGACCACCTCGGCGGCGGGATCTGCCGCTACAGCACCGATCCGGACTGGCTCGTGCCGCACTTCGAGAAGATGCTCTACGACCAGGCCCTCGTAGCGGATGCCTACCTCGATGCCTTCCTGCTCACCCAAAAGCCCCTGTATGCCGAGACGGCCCGCGGGATCTGCGATTTCGTGATCCGCGACCTTCGACTCCCCTGCGGAGGTTTCGCCAGCGCCCTCGACGCCGACAGCGAAGGGCAGGAGGGCAAGTACTACGTCTGGACGCTCGATGAGATCCGGACGGTACTGGGCGAGGCCGACGCCGCGCTGTTCGCCGCATTCTACGACGTGACCGAGGCGGGCAACTGGCACGACGCCCACGGCCACGCCCCGCCGGGACCCAAAAACATCCTCAACATCCCTCGCGGGCCGGACGTCGTGGCGAAGCTTCACCGCGTTTCCGAGGCCGACCTCCGCACCTCGTTGGAATCGTCTCGCCGCAAGCTGCTCGATGTCCGCCGTCGGCGCGTCCCGCCGGCCACCGATGACAAGGTGCTGACGGCGTGGAACGGCCTGATGATCACGACGCTGGCGAAGGCCTCCTGCGTGCTGGCCGAGCCGCGATTCCGGGACGCCGCCGTCACGGCCGCCGAGTTCATCCGCGACACGCTTACGCGGGACGGCCGACTCCTGCGGACGTTCCGCGCCGGTCGCGCCCATATCGGCGGTTACCTGGACGATCACGCCTTCTTCGCCGAGGCCTGCATCCATCTGTACGAGGCGACGTTCGATCCCCGATGGCTCGGCCACGCCCTGCGGCTCACGGAACAGACGCTTGAGCACTTCGGCAACGCCGCGGACGGCGCGTTCTTCTTCACGGCCGACGACGCCGAGCAGCACATCGTCCGCCCCAAGGACACCGGCGATTCGGCCGTGCCGGCCGGCAGTTCCGTGCTGGCGATGAACCTCCTGCGGCTGGCCGTAATGCTCGACCGACCCGACCTGCGAACCCGGGCCGAGGCGATCTTCAAATCGGTCGCCGGACGAATCGATCGGTCGCCGCTCGGCGTGGACCGGCTCCTGGCCGCGCTCGATTTCTACGCCGGCCCGGTAACAGAGATCGTGATCGCGGGGCCCCCGGACGACGCCGCGACAAAGGCCCTGATCGATGAAGTGTGGCGCCACTACCTGCCCAACAAGGTGGTCCTCTTGTCCGATGCCGGGGCCCCCGGCCCTTCGGCGTGGGCCGGTGAACTTCCCCTCCTGAAAGACCGCCGGCCCATCGACGGCCGGCCGACCGCTTACGTATGCGAGAACCGCGCCTGCCGGCGTCCCGTCACGTCGCCCGAGGATCTGGCGGAGCAGCTTCGCTGATGCGAGAATGTCGGCATGCGAACCGTGCTCATCGCCGCATCGCATGCAATCACGCTGGCCGTCCTGGCTTCGAGCGCACTCGGTGCCGCGCCGTTGCAGGCGGGAGTGGCGGTCGCGGACATCACGCCCCCGATCGGGTACCGGCTATCCGGGTACTTCGTCGAGCGCAAGAGCACGGCCGTGCACGACCCATTGCACGCCAAGGCGATCGTCTTCGCGCAGGGCGATGTCCGGTGTGCCATCGTCTTCTGCGATCTGATCGCCATCACCTATGACGTGGCCGACCGCTCCCGGAAGCTCGCCGCCGAGAGCACGGACATCCCCGCCGCGAATATCGCCGTCGCCGCCACGCACACGCACACGGGCCCGTTGTACGCCGGCATCCTGCGAAGGCACCTGCACGACGCGGCCGTCGCCCGCGAGGGGCGCGACCCCTGCGAGTCGATCGACTACCCGGCGTTCCTCGTCAAGCGAATCGCGGAGGTCATCGCCGGGGCCAGGGCCGCGCTGCGGCCCGTCGATCTCGCCGCCGGCACCGCCCCGCAGACGCCGCAAGTCTCGTTCAATCGCCGATTCCACATGAAGGACGGCCGCGTGCAGTTCAACCCCGGCGAGTCGAATCCGAACATCGTTCGCCCGGCCGGGCCCATCGACCCGGACGTCGGCATCCTCCTCGTGCGCGACGCCGAGCGCAAGGCGATCGCCACGCTGACCGTCTTCGCCCTGCACCTGGACACCACCGGCGGTACGGAGTATTCCGCCGACTACCCGTACTACCTGGAGGAGTCGCTCCGAAAGTCCCTCGGCGGCGAACTGGTCTCGCTCTTCGGCACGGGGACGTGCGGCGACGTGAACCACATCGATGTCCACGGCCGCGCCCGGCGGCGTGCCCCGGAGCTGGGGGCGGCCCTGGCCCGGACGGTCCTCGACGCGATCCCGAAGCTTCAGCCGGTCGACCGCCCTGCCCTCGCCGTCCGCAGCCGCGTCCTGACGGCGCCGCTGCAGCGGTATTCCGACGCCCAAATCGCTCAGGCGGCAAAGGACCTGCCGCTCGTCGGGGCGAGAAAGATCCCGTTCCTTCAGGAGGTCGAGGCGTGCAAGATCATGGATCTTCGGCTACGGGGCGGCACGACGCTCCCCCTCGATGTCCGCGCCATCCGGCTCGGCCGCGACCTGGCGATCGTCACGCTGCCCGGCGAGGTCTTTGTCGATCTCGGCCTGGCGATCAAGCGGGCGTCGCCGTTCAAACACACCTTCGTGATCGAGCTGACGAACGGCGATCCCGCCTACATCCCGACGAAGAAGGCCTTCGCCGAGGGCAGTTATGAGATCGTCAATTCACGTCTTCAGCCCGGCGCGGGCGAGCAGATGGCGCAGACCGCGACGGCGCTGCTGGCGGAGTTGGCCGCTCAATAGAACATCGTCAGGATCAGGTTCGGTTCCGCGTGCTTGCCGGTCCAGACGCCCACCGTGGACGTGCAGAACTTGATCTCGACATCGGGGTTCCTGTCAAGCCACTCGTTGATCTGCTGCTCCATGTGGCGGGTGGCCTCGTCCGAGAGCTTCGAGTGGAACACGCGGCAGCGGCTGGCGCCTGCGCCCGTCTTGTTCAGAGGCCGTTTCAGGCGGGCCGATTCCTCGATCGGTCCGCCGGGCGCCGTGCTCATCGACGTGCCATGGATCGTCCGATGTCCTGGCGCTCCGGTGCTCTCGGAGGCATCCACGAGCGAGATGGGCGAGGTCTCGTCCGCAGCGCCCCCGGCCGCTGCGATGCTCGCCGGCGGCGACTCGGCCGGCCGGCCCCCTCCCGACCGGGTTTCCTTCATGCAGTACACGCACAGGAGCTTGCCCGCGTGATAGCCCGCAAGGCCCTTGTCCAGATGCTCCTTGTAAACGCTTGCGCCGCAACCGTGGCAACTCAGAACCGCATCCTGGGCGTCCGTGGGGCTGGCCATGATTGCCCTCCGAAAGGAACCTTCGCCGTCCTCAACAAAACCGACGTGCCGCCTTCCGACCTCGCGAATGGCCGCATTATAGCGGGGTCGCGCCCGGCGGGTCAACGATCGCCGGTTCGCAATTCGTCGACACACCGCAACCCGCGGACGCGGCCTCCTTGGAGCGCAGCAACGACGCAGGGCGCATGAAAAGGCACCGGCGGCCGTCACCGACCGCCGGTGCCCATGAGAATCCTTTACAAATCCATCACAACGCCCACCGCTCAGCGGCGTCGACGGAGGAACAGCGCCGGAACCCCGAGAATCAGCAGCGTCGCCGGCTCGGGGATCACGGTGAAGTACGACTCCGTCGCAAACATGTTCGCCCCCATGCCGGGCGAGTAGATCTGCAACCGCTCGGTGATATTGTCCACGACGTACAGATTGCCCGCCGCATCGAACGCAACATCGCGATTCGTGGCATTGCTGGCGACGACGATCGATGTCACCACGCTCTTGGTGTCGTCGTCAAAGATCACAACTTGGCCGCCGTTGTAGGTGGCGAGGGCCAGCCAGTCGTTCACCGGATCCCACGCGATGCCGCGCGTCCGCCGGAGCGGGTCGGCCAGCGAGTTCGCCCCCAGGGCCGGCACGGATTTCCACAGAACAGTACTCCCGTCGGCGCTCAACTGCATCAGACTTGAGAGCGTATCGCTGCCGCCCGCCCTGTCTTGGCTCACCCACCAGGTTCCATCGCTTGCCCGGATCATGTCGTTCGTGTAGTTCTGGATTAGGTTGCCGGCCGCGGAGTCGTTGTAGAGGAGACCCGACGGCGCACCGGTGAAGAGCGAGTTCGTCCCGATGTCGTACCGCCAGATGCTGCCCCGTTGCGCCGAGGCTGAGGACGGCAGATCCTCGTCAATGGAGTAGATCGTACGATTCACGCCGGTGCCTTCCACAACGAACGAAGCGATGCTGCCGTGCGTAACGTTCATGCCCGCAGAGTCCCGACCCGTGCTGTCGAGGAGCTCGCTTGCCGACACGAAGTCGGGATCGCCCATCCAGAGCCCCGAGTGCAGGTCCGACCAGTCGCATAGATAGACGTTGTTGTCCGGGCCGACGTTAACCCGATACGGACTGTTGGTCGTGCCCCAAGCCACCCCGCCGGTCCGTGCCGTGTCGCCCTGGCCGACGGCATCGGTGACATCCGCCTTCAGAATGAAGATTCCGTCGCCCGTGGTGCGACCGGCACCCGTCGTGCCTCCCACCGAGTTCGAGACGTAAATGCGCCCGAAGTTCTTGGTGCTCGGATCTATGTTGACGCTTACGCCGCGCGGGCTGTAGAAGTTGTTCCAGACGTTATCCGTGGTCAGCTTCGTCCACGCCCCGTAGCCGTCATCTGCCGCTTTGACCTTCACCTTGAACGTGTCGCCGGCGCTGTAGCCGGTGCCGTCCCACGTCCAGGTGTGCGAGCCCTTGGCCTGCGGTCCCAGGCTCTGCGAGTAGACCATGCCGCCACCGACCTTCCACACCTCAATCGTAACGTCGGTGTCGGCGTTCTCGTTCAGGATGTAACTGAACGTATCCGGCGCCGTCTGTTCCAGACCGGAGGCGTACACGTTCGCCCAGGCCGGCGACGCCGCGGCCACACAAACGGCCGCACAGACCATCAGGACCGGTCCCCTCGAACCAATTGCTTTTCCCATCACAATCTCCTTTCCGGACGCCTTGACGCGGACCTCGTACTCGTGTCGCCGCATGGTTCGGGGCAGTGCAATGAAAGCAGCAGGCGCCCGCGCAGGCCAACAACGGCCGGCGCGACGACCTCGCTATCTCGCCTGTGCAATTCCTCCTTCCTGATCCAAAGCAGCCAGCGACACAACACCTGTATCCGGCTCGGCAGCAGCAAACGAGTTGCATCCCCTCGCTCATGCCAAGCCGTGTAATTACGCTTCCATGTTAGCACAATAAGCGCGGCCCCGTCAAGCGCAAATTGGCCCGTTCGGATACCCCGCTATCGGAGCCAACCGCAAACCCCGCCAAACCGACACCGATCCGCCATACGCGACTCACACGCGGTCGTCGTCACACAAGTGACCCAGCGAATTGACGTTACCACCGGGACCACCGCCAACGCGACCGGAGTAACAGCGCGTCAACCGCCGATCTACGCCCGATAATATCGCGAACGGATCAACGCGGGCCGCTCGACCCGCCACCCCCCCGCCTCGGCGGCAGATCGTGCTCAACGAAAAAAGCGAGGAACCGGCGATACTCCTCAACAATCCCCTCCATACAGGCCCGGCCGGTCTCCGGGCTCGCGCAACTGGGGTCGCCGAACGTCCCCGTTTCACTCTCGGCGTGGGCCCACGTCGACCAATGGACCTTGCCCGACTGGCACAGGTCGCCGCTGACCCATTCGTTGCACATCTTCAGCGAGTCCCGATCGTCCAGCCCCGATGTATCAACCGGATACCCGAAATGCATTAGCAGCGACGTCTCGTATTCGCACGCGTGCGACATCCCCCCCACCTTGCTCCGCCGGATCCGCTTGAGCGTCGGCACCGCCATCGTATGCGGCTGCGTGACCACGATGGCGACCCCCGTTCGATCAAACACCTCGCGGGCCGCGAGCCGCGCCACGTCGCCGTGCGGACCGTGCGACGAGATTACGACGACCCGCCGAAAGCCCATCTCCACCACCGAGCAACACACGTCCGCAAGGTACCGGACGACCACGTGCCACCGGATGCAGAACGTCCCCGGCCACTGCGTCGCCGCCCGCGGCGAATACCCGTAGGGAATCGACGGCAGCACCAGCGCGGGGATATCCGGGGCGACCGCCTCGGCCACGGCCAGCGCCACCCGCTCGGCGATGATCGTGTCACAGCCGACGGGCAGGTGCCGGCCATGCTCTTCCGTCTCGGCGAACGGGAGCAGCAGGACCGTGTTCTTCTCGATGGCCCGTTGCAACTGCGGCCACGTCATTTCGGAAAACAGGTAGCCCACGCATATCCTCCAGGAAACGCCCCGCCGCCGGGTCCGGGCCCATCCCCACATGGCACGCTCCGCATCGGGACATATTCCACGGTGAAAGGACGCCGCGCCCTCCCGCACCCGGCAGCGGCGAGCGATCACCCCGTCGGCTGCGGCATGGGCTCGAGCCGCGACGGGTCGTAGCCCCATCCGGGCAGCCTAGCGAGGATCTCCGCATAGACGCCCTCATCGAGCGTCGGCGTACGGCTCAGGATCCACAGCGTGAACCGGCTCGGGTCGCCGACGACCGCGTACTCGTAGTTCGGCCCAATATCGAGAACCCAGTACGGCGCCCCGATCGGCGAGAACGGAAAGAACACGCTCAGCTTCGCCGGCTCCGACGCGTCGGTGATCCGCGCGAACCCCTCGATGCGCGACACCTCCCGAAACTCCGCATCCCGACAGATGTTCAGCACGCCGACCGTCCCGTCGTCCCGCAGGGTGTACTCCGCCGTCACGCCGTAGCAGCCCGCCTCGAACGGTACCGGGTACTTCGCGATCTCATACCACAGGCCGACGTACCTCGTCACGTCAAACCCCGCCGCCACCGGCAGCGGCGGAAAGAACGCCGAGTAATCCAGGGCGCATCCGCCCGGCAGCGCCAACACCGCGATCATCACCGCATTCCATGTTGTCCGCACGACTCAAGTCTCCTTGCGCTTCCGCGCGTCGAGATTATAGCTGCCCCGCCCGCGTTGCCGATACGCCGGATTCGCGAACGCAGCACCCCGCCCGCCTCGGGAACACGCGACACGGCGAAGCACGGACCGCAGCAACCCTCGCGGGCGGCGACGATCGGCTTCCACCGCGCCCGTCGCCGTTGTGTCCCATCGGGACGTATTGTGGTATACTCCCGCCTCCGGAAGGAGTCGCACGCCATGAGATGGACCGCGTTTCGCCGATGGATGTTGATCGCCCCGCTCCTGGGCGGGTGCCTCTTTCAGGTCAGTTGCGGCCAGATCCTGAAGCAATCCCTCTATCAGGGCACGATGGAGTTCCTCACCGGGCAGGTGTCCAACACCTTCGACGTCCTCGCGCCGATCAGCGACCTTCTGCTGAGCATCCTGACCGGGCAGTCGCAGATGGGACTCGGTACGTAGCCCCTCCCTCGCGCCCGGCAGCGGCCTCGACGTCGCCGGATCGCCCCCGCTCCAAACGACGGCCGTTCCGACGCAGGCAGCCTGCCGCACCGCGCCCCGCGGGGCACTATAGCTTGGCCACCTCGTCCCGGTGCGCCCACACCTTCTCGAATGCTTTCACGTACTGCTCGACCAGCTCCGGCTGCGGCGACGTGAAGTACGGCAGCGAGATCGCCGTTGCGTTCGCCTGCTCCGAACCCGGCAGTTCCGGAATCTCCGGTGCGTGATGCCAATACTCCCGCTCCCGATACAGGGCGAGCTTGTGCTGGAGGGTGTACGTGTGCGCACCCGCCTGGACACCCTCGGCCCGCAGGGCTTTGACGACGGCGGCGCGGCTCATGCCCGCCTTGGCCTCGTCGAGGAACAGCATGTTCCACGAGTAGTAAAGCCGCTTGGCGCCCGGCAGCGCCTTCTGCTCATGCAACCCCGGCAGCTCCAGCAGCCGGTCGTTCAGCGAGCGCACCTGGGCCGCCCCTTCCGCGTTGCGCTTGTCGAGGCCCTTGAGCTGCACCCGCGCCAGGACGGCCGACACCGGGTGCATGCGAAACTTCAACCCGAGCCCCGAACCGGCATACTTGCGGTACGCGCTGTCCTCGCCGAACGACTTCGGAACGTCGTAATGGCCGAACGTCGTCGCACGCTCGTAATACTCGCGGGTCTGATACATGCCCATGCCGCCCTCGATCGCCGGCAGCGGCTTCGTGAGCTGATAGCTGAAGATCGACATCACGCCCCACGTGCCCATCATCTTGTCCTTCAGCCGGGCGCCGTGAGCGTGGGCGGCATCCTCCAGCACGATCAGCCCCTTGGCTCTGGCCCAGTCGCAGATCTCGTCCATCGCGCAAGGGTTCCCGATCCAGTGCACCGGAAGGACCGCCCGCGTGTTCTTCGTCAGCCGCTTCTTCGCGTCGTCGAGATCGAAGTTCAGGCTGCGCGGATCGATGTCCACGAAGACCGGCACCAGCCCGAACAGCCGCATGGGAACGATCGTCGCAAAGAACGTGTAGCTGGGGACGAGGATCTCGCTGCCCGGCGGCAGATTCAGCGCGAAGAACATCGACGCCAGCGCACTCGTTCCGTTGCAGTACGCCGTCACGTAAGGAACCTTGCAGTACGCCTTCCAATCCTCCTCCAGCGCCTTCAGCGGCGCGTAACCCGGGTTCCGCAGGAGCTCGAGGACGGCCTTCTCCTCCTCCTCGCCGTACAGCGGCCACCGGTCCGCGTCGCGGTGAGGATGCGTCACGGCCTTCGGCCCCCCGTGGATCGCAAGGGTCTCGGCCCTGGCGCGGGCGGTCGACGCCCTGCCGAGCGACAACCCGACCGCCACCGCCCCCGATGTCTTGAGGAAATCCCGGCGCGTCCGCCCCGGTCCCGGCTTGTGCGCGTGAGATGACATTGCCTGCTCCTGTCGGAAAGGGATCTCGGTCACGCCCTTATCTTACCCGGTCGCCCCTTGGGAACAAGAACACACGGCCGAGATGCCGGACCCGATGCCCGGTGGCAATTACAGCGTACCCTTGGTGGAAGGAACCGACCTCTCGCGCGGATCGAGCTCGACGGCCTGCCGCAATGCCCGACCGAGGGCCTTGAAGATCGCCTCCGCGATGTGGTGGCTGTTCGTCCCGTGGCGCACGATCACGTGCAGGTTCATGCCCGCGTTCTGTGCGAGGCCGTTGAGAAACTCCTGGACGAGCTCGGTATCGAACTCGCCGATCTTGCCCCCGCGGTACTTCACGCGGTAGACCAGCGCCGCCCGTCCCGACAGGTCGACGGCGACTTCGCCAAGCGCCTCGTCCATCGGCACGGCAGAGAAGCCGTACCGACGAATGCCCCGCTTGTCGCCCAGCGCCTCGCGCAGGGCCTGCCCCAGGCAGATGGCGACATCCTCGATCGTGTGGTGCGCGTCCACGTGCAGGTCGCCGCGAGCCTTGACCGTCAGATCAAACAGGCCGTGCCGGCCGACATGGTCCAGCATGTGATCGAAGAAGCCCACGCCCGTCTCCGCAGTCACTTTGCCGGACCCGTCGAGATTCAGCGAAAGGGTGATGTCCGTTTCCTTCGTCTTCCGCGCGACACGAGCGATGCGCTTGGCCATCGGCACAAACCCACCCGGGAGAAAGCACGCCCGCCGAAGACGTGCGGCCGAAGCGACGCTCGCCGCGCCACCGGCCATCGACTACGTCTTCACCCGCCCGCCGCCTCGGCCGCCGGCCACGGCCGACTCGCGCAGCTCCGCGAGCGCCGCGATCAACGCATCGTTCTGTTCCGGCGTCCCCACGGTGATCCGCAGGCAATCGGACACGCGCGGGTAATTGAAGTATCGGACCAGGATTTTGCGGGCCTTGAGCGATTCATAGATCTGCCGGGCCGGCAGCCACTCCGGCCGGACCAGCAGGAAGTTCGACTGCGACGGAAAGCTTGGCATGCTCAGGTCCGCCAGAGCCCTGGCCAGCCGCTCGCGCTCCGCCCGGACCTTGCGCCACCCCTCGCGGGCATAGTCCTGATCAAGGAGCGCGGCGGTCGCCGCGCGGATGGCGATCGCATCCACGTTGTAGCTGTCCTTGACCTTCATGAGGCCCGCGATGAGCTCCGGTGAGCCGACCGCGAACCCGAACCGAAGGCCCGCCAGCGAGTACCCCTTCGAGAGCGTTCGCATGACGAGCACATTGGGGAACCGCCTGGCCAGCTCCATGCAGTTCGCGTCGGCGAAGTCCACGTACGCCTCGTCAATGCACAGCACGCCGTCCAGCCGCCGCGCCAGCTCGGCGACCTGATCGGGCGGCACGAACGTCCCCGAAGGGGCGTTCGGGTTCGCCAGGTACGTCACGCGCCCGCGGGCCGCCACGATCGCGTCGGCCGGCAACTCGTAGTTCGGCCCGAACGGGATCTCCTTCACGACGGATGCCTGGATGTTCGCGAGCACCGCGTACAGCGTGTACGTGGGCGCCGGATAGACGAGGTGCGCATCCGGCCCGCTGAACACGCGAACGGTGATGTTCAGGATGTCGTCCATACCGTTGCCGCAGATGATCATCTCGCGCGTGACGCCGAAGACCCGGGCGGCCGCGTCGCGAAACAGGTTGCCCAGCGGATCGGGATATCGCCGAAGCTGCTCCGGCTGGATCCCCGCGATCGCCTCCATCACGCGGGGCGACGGCGGATACGGGTTCTCGTTCGTGTTCAGTTTGATGACATCCGGCTCGGTCGGCTGCTCACCCGGGGTGTAGCCGTCCATGGCCTC
>CAZTVU010000118.1:0-14562 GCA_964617025.1 uncultured Planctomycetales bacterium
GGACGCGGGTACGTACGCATGGTCTGTTCTCTCCTTTCATACGGGGTTTGAGTCGGCCGCCACACGCGGCTCCGACAGGGACTTGGACGCCCGATCGCCTGACCGGTTCCCCGCGGATTCATCGCCGATAATCGTAGCGACGGGCGGGGTTCCCGTACAGCGCCGCGCCGCGTGGTTCGAAAGCGAGGAAAGGCGAACGGTCTGAGGCGGGCCCACATGCCTGGCTGCGCAGCCGGGTCGGCCCTGTTTTCGGTGATGCCGTGCCGGTTACGGGTCGCGTTGCTCGGCTTCCGACGTCTGATCGAGGGAGTCGAGCAGGTCGCGGATGCGGGCCGCGTCTTCGTACCGCTCGTCGGCGACGGCCGCGCGGAGCTCCTTGCGGAGCTTGACGGCGGGATCCGGGGGAAGACCGCGCTTGATGCGACTTCGCAGTTGGCGAAGCAGACGGACCTCGCGGCTCTTGTAGTAGGCCCTCGTCTGGTTGAACGAGGCGAAGAACTCCTTGATCGCCTTGAGGCCGGCCTCGACATGGGCAAGCGCGGAGCGGGCCGTCCCGGCCCCGAGCGCGTGAAGGGCCTTGGCCCGCGTGTTCATCATGATGATGTAGGGGCGGTATTGCTCCAGGATGTATCGGTCCGACTCGTTGCCGGCGAACCGGCGGCAGAGGTCGAGCACCTTGAGATTGCGCTGCGTATCGCGCTCGACGCCCTCGAATTCCTCCAGGACGAACAGCGCGAGATACCGTTGGTAATAGAGGGCGGCCTCCTCACGAAGCTCGCGGCATTCGTCCGCGCTGAGCTCGTACCCGAGCTCGGTCCCGTTGCGGAGCGTGTGCTCGCGGAGGCGGTCCAGGTGGTGCGCTAGGACGGATTCACAGTTGTAGGGCCGGCGGCCGTCGGGGCGCCCCTCCGTCTCCATCTGGAGGACGCCGAGATCGAGGCGCATCTGGATCTTCGGGCGTCCGTCCAGACCGCGGATCCTGCGGACGTTGATCTGCCCCGATTCGAATGGCCAGTCGGCCAGAATTGGCCCGATATCCTTGGACGCCATGCTGCGGCCACTCCCCAAAGGCCCCATAACCCGCATCGCGGGCGACGCCGATCCGTCGGCCTCTGTTGTATTCTAGCTTCCCGCGCGTCGTGAATCTAGCCGCCATGCTCGCCGGCAGCTCCAGTAGAGCCGACGCCCTCGTCGGCATGGATACGAAATGGGGCCAAATCCGCGCGGTACCATTGGCCGGCGGGGGCGCCGGCCCCACTGTAGAGCCGACGCCCTCGTCGGAACCGATAAGAGCTGCGTCGCAAGTCCAGTCGCCATGCTCGCCGACAGCGACGACGGGTTGCCGTCCGACGGCAAGCAGCGATCCGTCTGTCGGATGCCGAACCAGGTCCATCGCCTCGATATCGCGACAAGTTGCCGACGCCCCCGTCGGAACGGCCCGGCACGGCCGCGAAGGTCGAAAGCCATCGGTTGTATCGGGCGTCAGCCGGCGGCGACCGCGGCCTTCTGCAACTTCGCCCCGCAGGAGCTTCGCACGATCAGTTCGCACGAGAGCATCATTTCGCGAGGGGGCATCGCGGGGTCTGCGATCCGCTCGAGCAGCATCCGGGCCGCCATCGCGCCCAGGTAGGCCGCCGGCTGGCGCACCGTCGTCAGCGGGACGGGCAGGCGGGCCGCCTCGGGGTTGTCGTCGAAGCCGACCAAGCGGACGTCGTCGGGCACGCGCACCCCGAGCGTGGCGAGATTGTGCATCAGATCGCCGGCGAACCGGTCGTTCACACAGACGAAGGCCTCGGCGTGTGGGGGGCGAATAAGGTCTCGGACGAAGTCCGGGTTGCCTTCGTCCCATGTGTGGATCCATGTCGGGTCAACACTGACCCCGTGCGCTGCCATGGCGTCCTTGTAGCCCTCGATGCGGGCGAGGGTGGTGCTGGCATTCGACGGGCCGCGGACGAACTCGATCCGGCGGCAGCCGAGCTTCAGGAGATGCTCGGTGATCCGCGCGCTTTCGCGGCGGTTGTTGATGCCGACGAGATCGAACTTGCTGCGAGCCGGGTAGCGACAGATGTCGCGATCGACCAGGACGATCGGGATGCCGGCGCGATCCAGGCGCTCGGTGATCCGCTGGTTGATGGCGGGAGGGGCGGGCGGCACGTCGAGCGGTCCGAAGAACAGCCCGGCGACCTTGCGCGAAATGAGCTGCTCGCAGAGGGCGTCTTCCTTCAGCACCTCGCCGCCCTGTGCGGGGGTGAACGAGCCGGCCAGGAGCAGCCCGTATCCCTGCGCCTCCGCCGCGTCCATGATGCCGTTGCACATCGGGGTGAAGATCCCCTCGCCGGGGCGGGGCACGATCAGGCCGAGCAGACGCCCCGTCACCTGGGGACGTTCGACGACGAACGTGCCGACGCCTCGACGTCTGAGCAGGAATCCGCCCTGTTCCAGCGCGCGAAGCGCCTTGGCCACCGTGGGACGGGACGTCTCGTACTCGCGCGCCAACTGGACCTCGGTGGGGATCTGCTGGCCGGCAGCGTACTCACCGGACGTGATAGCGCTGTAGAACCTTTCGTAGATCAGCCTGTATTTGGCCTTCGGGTCCAGTGGCATGCCGATCCCGCTGCTTGCCGTATTAGTAGTCTAACAAATAGCGTTCCTTTATACTGCATTATAAACGAACGCGTCGATCTGTCAATGGGGCGAAGGCAGCTACTCTTCGGTTTGGATACTGCACTTGCCAATCCGCCACCGAAGATCGAGTAACCGTGGGGAACCGGAAGCTCCCGGGTGACTAGATGGCAGCTAATGGTATAAGGTCTATTTACACCGAGACTTATGGTAAACATGCCCGCCTTCGTAAATGCGACGGACAAGCCGCGGCGCGCGGCCCTCAAAAAAACAAGCGGCAGGCAAAGCCAGACTATTGCATTAGCAAGGCTAACGATGTACAATGCTGATACCGGATAAGATCTCGCTCGCTTTCCGTCAAGTCTTCCAGCGAACGCGGGCAGGTGCCGGGAACGGCAAGTTACGGGTCGACAGGGTACTGGCAGTGCTCTTGCGGAGGCTGTCATGCGTTTCAAGAGGGATCGTGGTCTCGCCGCCCGGGCCTTTACGTTGATCGAGTTGCTCGTGGTCGTGGCGATCATCGCGCTTCTGATCTCGATCCTGCTGCCGTCGATGCGGGCGGCTCGCGAGCAGGCGAAGTCGCTCGTGTGCAAGACGCGTCTGGTGCAGATGTACCACGGACACAACTACTACGCGTCGGACAACCGGGGGACGTTTCCTCACTGGACGTGGTGGCTTTCCGACGGCTTTGGGGCGAAGGGGGCGAAGAACCTGTTCTTCAAACCGAGGGACATCTACCGCGCAACGGGCGGGATCCGCTCGACGGACTCGCGGCGCTGGGTGGAGTACGGCGACATCTATCGGTATGTGAAGGACAAGGAGGCGTACTTCTGCCCGAGCGACACGAAGGTGCGGCGGCCGGGATCGATCGGGGGCGGCGGGGCGTACGGGGCGTACGCGATTCACAGTTACGTGCGCATCCTAGATCCACACCAGTTCATCCAGAACAAGATCGACGGCACCGACGTGAAATTGCCCCGGCTGTTGCCGGGCGATTTCGTCAACCCGGATCGTCTTCGTCGAGGCGTCTTCAGGTTCGACCGGTTGCCGGAGGTGGAGACGTTCTACTCGGTTCCGAGCCGCGTTGGGATGATGTTCGAGGAGGATCCGGGGTTGGGCGAGGTATCCCCGCCGGGCAGCGAGCCGCTCAACGACGGGCAGAGCAGCGTCGTGCTGTACACGGACTGGATGTCGCCGCGACATGCACGGCGGAGGGGGCATGTGCTTTATTGGGACGGCCGCGCCGAGCTGCTGGAGGCGGACCGGTGGAATGCGTATCCGCGGGGCGACAACTACGTGCTGTACAAGGTCCTCGGCGCCGGAAAGGCGCCGGAAAGGCCCTGATCAGGATCGAGCGATGATGTCGAACGCGTCCCGCTTGCCCGGTTCGCGTTCGGATAGTCAGAGAAGTCAGGTGTCGGCGGAAGCGTCGCCCGTCCGACCCGCGAGACAAGAATGCGACGCCGGCAGGGGCAAGGCGGTTTGCCGCCCCGGTAGAGGTCAGGAGGTATTGCGATGGGAAGAGCGATGGCAGTGGCATCGGTCGGCTTGTGGGTACTGCCCGGGGGGTTGGCCTTCGGTGGCGTGTTGTACCCGGACCCGATCGGCGGGTGGGCCTACACGTACACGGGGAACGCCGCGGCGGCCGGGCTCAACGGCGAGACCGAGTACAACTCGGACAACGGGCGGTTTGACGCCCTCGACGGGACATGGGACCACACGAACGACTCGGACCAGTGGAACGGAACCTATAGTGCGGCCCTTGGCGGGGTTCGTTCGCAGGATGGGTACCTGACGATCCTGGACAAGACCACCTCGGGCAGCAACCGAAAACTGTACTTTGCCCACGACATCGGTCCGGCCGGGGGCGCGATGGACACCATTATGGACACGGGCGTGACGTTGAGCTTCCGGGGCCGCCTGACGGTCAACGCGGAGTGGCCGACGCCCAAGGGCCTCGAGATTCGCAACAGCGGCAAGAGCATGTGGGGGATCCATCAGGCGAAGGTCCACGGCGATCCGGGCGTGGTGGGACCGGATGACGCCCGGGGCGAGCGCATCAGCTTCGGTCTCGTCACGGGCACGGAGCACGCCAACCTCGGCGGCAAGTCCGGACTCGTGATGAACCGGGGCGGCAGTGCGGACGAGTTCACCCCGCCGGCCCCGACGCGCAACGTGGACACGGACGACCCGTTGCCCCCGGAGACGCTGCGGATCCTGGAGATGCCCAAAGAGACGCTGACGGACTGGCATGAGTTCTGGATCACGATCGTGGCCGACCCCAAGAACGGGCCGTCGGGCGGCACTCATCGCGTGGACATCTACGTGGACGGCTCGCTGACGCCCAGCACGTTCTGGGTGAATGTCAGCTCGGGCCTGAATGACTATCCGTCGCTCGGGCAGGGCGCTGTGAACTGGCGCAACTACATCGCGATGGGCTCCTCGCGGAGCGGAAACACCGGCGCATTCGACACGGACTTCTTCTCGTGGGCGCCCGGCGCGATCGCTCCCATTCCGGAGCCGATGACGATGGGGCTGATGGCGGTCGGCGGCCTGGCGTTGCTGCGCCGGCGCCGTTAGGAAGCGGCCCGAACTTGGTCAAGATGCGTGGATCAGGCCGCCGTCGGCGGTGCCGAAGGGTGCGGCGGCTTTGCGCATTGACATGCGCAAGCCGGGCCGAGGCGTTGAAGACGTCCGCAGGGCAGCGGATCCCCGGCGCCGGCCCTGGGCGAACGGTTCGTCGGTCGGGCAGTCGGCACGTCTCGATTCGACCGCGCTTCGCGGACGTTGTCGGCGGGCGTGCGGAACAAGGAGCGTTGTCGTCAGCGAGGTGCTCGTAGAGAGGAGATTCGGCATGATTATTCGATTGAGCGTGACGGTTGCGGCGCTCGCTGCCGCATCGGCGGTTGCCCGCGCGGAATTCGTTCCGGGCGATCTGGCGTCGGCGGGTCTGACGCGGATTGTCGACGACACGACGGCGGGCGACGTCGGCGGGCATTACGGTGCCTATGCACAGGCCAACTGGGAGCCGTATGTCAGCGTGCTCGGCACCAACGTGTTCCTCTTCGAAAGCAACACATACGCCGAAAGCGCGCCGGGCGTTCCGGACCTTACGATGATGCGGTATGCGCTGGCGTTTCAACCGGCGGCCGGCGGGGCCTACGCCACGGGCGAGGTGTTCTTCGGCGACGACGGCAACCCCTACCGGGGGCAGGTGAACATGTCCCGGCAGGATGGCAACCCCGGTCGCGTGGCGGGCGACATGCGGCCCGGCGCCACGAACTTCCTCGCCGGCGGCGAGGCGAGTCCGCATGCGTTCCCCGGCGTCTTCGGCACGATGCCGCCCGGGCCCAGCTATGTCTCCGGCTCGCGATACGGCACCGTACAGCTCTACTCGCTGGACCCGACGACCCTGATTCAGACGATGGCCTCGCAGGCGATCGACGTGCTCCAGGGGGTGTTCGGCACGCTCGCCCAGGTCGAGGTGAGCCGCTTCGGGGGCGAGCTGACGGCGCTTTCCAACGGCAACTTCGTCGCCGTGGTCGATGATCGGTCGACCCTCCTCCGCAGCTACCGGACGCCGACGGCGATCATCCTCCGGCCGGACGGGACCTTCTCGATCGGGCCCGATTCGGCGTGCACGGTCTGGTCGAACGTCGCGGCCTACCGGGGAGGCTTCGTCATTCGCTGTGCCGCGTGCGGCGGGCTGCTGCGGTTCTTCGATAACGACGGCAACTTCCTCGGCCAGGCGACGCAGGACGACCCGAACCTCAAGGACGGCCTCGGCAACCGGGTCTACTTCCAGACGAATCGCGGGGACTACACCCGCCTGGCGAGCCACATCAACAGCGACTACGTCTTCATCGCCGGTCCCACCACGGGGAACGCCTTCATCCCCAACGAAAAGGACGTCGTCAGCGTGGCCGTCTGGGACGCCCGCACGCGGACCTATGTCGCCCAGGCCAACGTGACCGAGATGATCCCCGAGCATGGCGGCGTCGGCGCCGACACGGACGACTTCGCGACGAACTACAGCCCCAACTCGGTCCGCGTCAACCTTGCCGTGGACGCGTTGAACCGCGTGTGCGTCGTGTTCACCCGAGGCACGGTCGATATCCCGTACGATCAGGTGGCCGCGCGGGTGCTGAAGTTCGACCCGGACGCTCGCGCGTTCACGCACCTGACGCCGAGCTTCTGGGTCTTCCTCAACCACTGCACCGACGCCTTCTCCGCTTGTGCCGGCACCAGCAGCCGACACCCGAGCGTCGCGATGACCACGCGCCAGATCTGCGTGGCCGCCAAGGGCGAGATCAACCTGAGCAACCACCCGGAGCTGGGGCCGGACTCGCCGTACGCCGTGAACTTCTACACCGTCATCAGCCACCCGGACCCGCAGGACGACCCGACGCCGCCGGCGGGCTGCCCCGGTCCCTACGGCGACACGGACCGCGACGGGGATGTGGATCTGGCGGACTTCGGGATGTTCCAGGGCTGTTTCAATGGGCCGAACCGGGTCTACCTGGCCCTGGAGGCATGTCGGTGCCTGGACGGCGATCACGACGGAGACGTGGACCTGGCGGACTTCGGGATGTTCCAGGGCTGTTTCAACGGGCCGAACCGGCCGACGGCGTGCCCGTAGGGAGTTACGGGTTCAGAGTGAAGCGTTGCGGGTGGTGCGTCCGGAGCCCTCGGTGCAGGCCGGGGGTGCCGGCCGTACCCGGGCAGGGATGTTTCCGGATCGCTCCAGGGTGACGCGGCGGTCGCGATTGCATCGTTCACCGACGTCCGTTGGGGTCACGAATCGCAGGCACAAGCGGTCCTCTCGACTGGACGTCGGAGGCCGCTTGGGTCACACGCCGGCGGCGCGGGCGTGGTGCAGGGGCGGGGCGAAGCCGACGTGAACGGAGTCGACATGAGTCGAGTGCTTCGCTTCGGATTGGTCCTCCTTCTTTCGGTCGCAGGGTTTGCGGCCGGCGCAGCGGCCGAGCCTCGCGCGGCGGCGCGGCCGAACATTGTCGTGATCCTCGCGGACGACCTCGGCTGGGCGGACGTCGGGTGCAACGGGGGCGACCTCGTCGAGACGCCGCACATCGACCGGCTCGCGCGGGAAGGCGTGCGTTTTACGCAGGCCTATTCGGCCGCGCCGGTGTGCTCGGCGACGCGTGCGTCGCTGCTCACCGGAAAGTCGCCCGCACGGTTACACGTAACCGCGTGGAGCGAGATCGTCCTGCAGCAGCCGAGGGATCGAAAGCTGCTTCAGGCCCGTTCGCTTGCGAATCTGCCGCACACGGAGACGACGCTCGCGAAGCACCTGCAAAGCGCGGGTTACCTCACGGCCATGGTCGGCAAGTGGCACCTGGGCGATGCAAACCACTTCCCCGAGACGCACGGCTTCGACGTGAACATCGGCGGGACGCACTGGGGCGCCCCCGACAGCTTCTTCTGGCCGTATCGCGGCTGCGAGCGGTTCGGCGACGGATTCCGCTACGTGCCCCACCTCGAGTTCGGGCGGCCCGGCGAGTACCTCACGGATCGGCTCACCGACGAGTCGCTCCGCGTGATCGACCGGGCGGGGGGGCGGCCGTTCTTCCTGTACCTCGCGCACTACGCCCCGCACGTCCCGATGGAGGCGAAGGCCGACGACGTGCAGTACTTCCGCAACAAGGTGCGGCCCGGCATGCGCCACCGGAACTATGTGTATGCCGCGATGGTGCGGAGCCTCGACGAAAGCGTCGGCCGCGTGCGGGCCCGGCTGCGTGAGCGCGGCCTCGATCGCAACACGATCATCGTCTTCACCAGCGACAACGGCGGCTACATCGGCATGGATCGTCGGGCGGACCCAAACGTCCCCGTGACCGACAATTACCCGCTGCGCTCGGGGAAGGGATCGCTGTATGAGGGCGGCCTGCGCGTCCCGTTGATCGTGCTGTCGCCGGGCATCACGCCGGCCGGCGGGGTGAGTGACGAGCCGGTGCTGCTGACCGACCTGTTCCCCACGCTGCTGACGGCGACGGGTGTTGTGCCGCCGGGCGAGACGGTCTGTGACGGGCTGGACCTGACCCCCGTGCTGCGGGATCCGGCAACGCGGCTTGGTCGCGAGGCGCTGTACTTCCACTACCCGCACTACTACGCGACGACCGCGCCGGTCGGGATGATTCGCGTCGGCGACTGGAAGCTGCTGGAGTACTTCGAGGACGGCCGCCTGGAGCTGTACAACCTTAAGGCCGACCCGAGCGAGACGACCGACCTCGCGCGGCAGGCGCCGGCGCGTGTGGCGGATCTTCGCCGGCGACTCGCCGCGTGGCGCACATCGGTAGGGGCGGCGATGCCGCAGGCAAACCTGGCCTACGCGACGACGCAGATGAGCAGGCCCTGAGTACATCCCAGCGCGGCATACTGCACTGCGGGAAAGCGAAAAAGCGAAAAACCGGAAAAGCGAAAAAACACGCTCCGAGGGCCGTATCGGAAATGTGCCTGTGGTGCGGTAGTGAATGCACTTCATCATCAGACGTTTTTCGTTTTCTCGCTTTCTCGTTTTTCCGCTTTCCAGCGGTGCCGTATGCAACGTCGGGGAAAATACGCGCGGTCGTGGCTTGAGGACTCGAAGGCCGGGCGGTTGCGGGCGGCTGTGCGGCGCGGCTACTTGCCGGGCGTGAGCGGGCCGTGGTTCCTGAAGAGGTAGAGGCCCTCTTTGCCCGGGGCGAGGATGTCCTTCCAGCCGTTGTTGTCCAGGTCGGCGATCCAGAGGTAGATGCCGGTGCCGCTGGTCTTGTGGGCGGGGCCGTAGTCGATCGTGCGGCGGGTGAAGCGGCCGCCCTCCATCTTGAAGTAATAGAGCCCGATCGGATCGAGCGAGCCGGGGTCGTGCTCCTGGTGGGCGCGGTAGCGCTTGCCGGTGATGAGCTCGACCCGGCCGTCGTTGTCGAGGTCGGCCAACACGAGGTCGTGGTACTGCGAGCGGTCGGGGTCGATGACGTGCTTCGTCCACGTGCGCTTGTCGCCGTCCCGCCCCTGCTCGTACCAGAATAGCCCGTAGTCGTGGGCCATGCCGACGATCAGGTCGGCGAGCCTGTCGCCGTTGACGTCGTGGACGAGGATCGGGACGCTGGCCCCGCCGAGCTGGAACTCGGGGTGCCACGCCCACCGCCCGTTGAGGCGGTCCGCGGGGGCCTCGATCCAGCCGTCGGGGACGATGAAGTCGCCGCGGCCGTCGCCGTTGACGTCCCCGAAGCCGAGGCCGTGGCCGCAGCCGTCGGGCTTGGCGACGTGCTTGGTGAACTTGCCGGTGCCCTTGCCGTCGGGGCCGCGGACGAGCCGGTAGAAGGCGACGCGGCCGCCGGCATTCGGGACGGCCTCCTCGAAGCCGTCGCCGTCGACGTCCCAGAATCGCGTCGTCTCGACGTTGCCGCACTTGTCGATCTCGTGCGTGGTCCAGGCGATGGGCCGGCCCTTGGGGTTCTCGCGCCACTGGAGCGTGCCGCCCCACCAGCCGCCGGTGATGAGGTCGGAATAGCCGTCACCGTTGACGTCCATGGGATAGTCGGAGAAGTCGTCGTAGTAATCGTCGACGCGCATGACGTCGGCGATGTGAATCTGCCGGCGGAAGTCGGGGCCCGGGAACCAGGCGCCGCCGCAGACGATGTCCAGGACGCCGTCGTTGTTGATGTCGCAGGCGGAAGCGGCCTCGAAGGTCACGTCGCCGATGCGGATCCGCTCCATGCGGAGCGGCCCGGCGGCGAACGCGGCGGCGGCGAGGGCGAGTGCGGCGAGTGCGGAGGCGAGAGTGCGCATCGTGGGTCTCCTGGCGCGGGTCGCTCGATCGCGTTCATCGGGTGGCCGAGGGGCTCTTCAGCTCGATCATGTCGGCAGCCTGGTCGGGCGAGAACCCGGCGCGTTTCTGGAGGACGTCGAGCTTCTCGCGGACCTCCTGGGCCATGCGCGAGTTGGGATACTCGCTGGTGATCTGCAGGCCGAGCTCCAGGGCGTCGCGCCAGCGTTTCTCGGTGACGGCGAGGCTGAACTGGACGCCGAGGTTCGAGAGCTGGGCGCGGAAGACGCCGCGTGCGGATTCCTGGAGGGCCTCCGCCTCACTGCGGCTGAGGTACGGGTCGAGCTCCCTGAGCAGCTCAACGCACCGCTCGGACTCGTTGCGACCGAAGGCCTCGTGATAGGTCCGCAAGAGAAGGGCCTTGTATTCGTCTCGCTTGCGTTCGATGAGATCGGTCGCCTTCTTGGCGGTCTCGTCGCGGGGGAAGAGCCGCAGCAGGCGCTCCGCCTCGGCACGGGCCTGGTCCCAGTTTCGGCCGTCGCAGAGCTGCTCGATGTGGTGGATGGCCTCAACGATCTTGCGGTCGATCTCCTCCTGGCGGCAGAGGTTGACTTCGCGTCGGATCTTCTCGGCCTCCTGGCGATAGCCGAAGCGGCGCTCCATCTGGTGAACGAGGTAGTAGGCGGCTTCCCAGTCCTGATGGAGGATCTCCTCGCGGATCGCCTGCCGAAGGGCCTCGCGCTCCCGGGCGCGGTGCGCGATGGACTTGGCGGCGTCGGAGATGTGGGTGTTTTCGGCGATGAGCTTGAGCGGCTCGATCATCGCGTTGACCTTCTCGTCGATGTCGAGAATGCTGGTGTGGAGGCGGTTCGTCGTCGCCTCGATCTTGAGCGCCAGGACCAGCAGCCCATAGACCAGGAGCGAGACGATGTCGAGGATGACGCCGGCCGCGATCAGCGCGACGCCGGTCGTGATCCACATGGGCCGGTCGGCCGGCCGCCATAGCATGGCGATGCCCACGACCAACATGATGACACCGGCGACGGCACCGACGGCTGCTGCCGCTTCTCCCGTCCGCCGAAGCCACCGAAACCGAAACGGTATCTCTGCCATCGAAATGCCCTTCCTGGGCCTTGGGCCCCGGTCCATGCCACCCTTGGGCGACTCTACGGGCGGGTAGACCGCAAGTCAACGTGACGCCGCCGGATTGGCCGACTCCGCTACAGAAACGGCGGACGGTTCCTTCGGTGCCGCGGCAGTTGCGCTGCGGCGAGATCGCCGGGGTCGCCCGCGCGCTTCGATGGTCCGGCGGTTGCGCTCGAGCTCCAGCTCATGCAGCGCCCGCTCAAACCGAAGCTGCAGGCAACTACTGCGACGGCGGGTCTCCTTCGCAACCAGGGTCAGAAACAGCGCCGCCCCGGAAGCCAGAACGACGGCAAACGCCAGCCAATGCCACTCCGCCATCGCGATCCTGTAAAATGTAGCCCCGGCCCCGTCACTGAGCCGTCCCTGACTTTATCGACCGAACCGGCTGCCAACTCGCCGTCTTGTCAATTGCCAATATGGGGGACACAGCCGCACGTAGCACGGCGGCGCAGACGAACCCAGAGTAACCCAGAGTATTCAACGAGCAAGCACGGCGAAATAACCACCATCATGCCAACGGATGGGATCCGGATGCGGTAACGTCATTTCTGATCTGACGATGTGCCAATCGGGATGTCTAAGACAAACTGAGTCCGTAATAGCGGCGTTCTCTTCCCGTTCCAGGCTGCAAGTGCTGTAGCAGAGCCGGGTCTCGGCCCGCGCGAGGCTGGCGGCCCTATCGAGCAGTGATTCCTGGATCGCTGCTATCCTGCGGAGGGATTCATTCGCGAATCGGTAACGCGCCTCCGGGCGGCGACCAAGGACACCGGTATTGGTGCATGGAACATCGACGATTATCGCATCGAGACGGGCTTGGTCTGCGATGGCCGCGTCCACGTCGGCGAACGGGACGCACCGAACGCTGCCAAGCCCCAGCCGCGTGCTGTTTTCCGACAGCGCAAGGAGTTTATCGGCGTCGGGATCGGTGGCGATCACCAGTCCCCGGTCGCCCATATGCTCGGCCGCTTGGGTGGCCTTCGTTCCGTAGCCGGCACAGAGATCCAGCACGGTCATCCCCGAGCGGATCCCGAGGGCCAATACCGGCTTCATGGCGGTGATGTCCTGGGGCTGAAACAGCCCCTCGGCGGCCGACGCGAGGCGCCAGACGGGTCCGGACGGCGACGGCTCGTGCGGGGCGACGGCGGCCGTATGGCCGACGGCGGTGGGCGGCACGAGGTCGAGATCGACGATCGTAACCCGGCATCCCTCGGCCTCCAGACGCCGGGCGAGCCTCGTCGCATCGGTCCGAAGCAGATTGGGGCGAAGGACGACCGGTGGCCGAAGGGTGCCGGCGCGACAGATCTGCTCAGCCGGGTCGCGGCCGAAGGCCTCGATCCAGCGTCTTACGAGGTCGCGAGGGTGCGAGGTTACCGCGGAAAGATACCCCACCGGATCGGCGGCCGGATCGGGCAGGACGCGAACGTCGAAGCGGCAGTGGCGATCGGGACCGGTGGGGACGCAGGTGCGAGGGTCTGGGGCGGGGCCAGGCTCGTTTCGGGCGGCGATGTGTCGTTGGAGGGTTCGGAGGGCGGCGTTGACGAACCCTCCGGCCCGTCGGCCGCCCTCGCGCTTGGCCTGTTCCACAGCCTCGTTTACGGCGGCGAACGCCGGCACGCGATCGAGCCAGATCAATTGGTAGGCGGCAACAAGAAGGATGTGCCTGAGCGTCGCGGACAGGCGTTCCCAACGGTCGCCGACGGGTATGCGAAGGACGGCCTCGAGCGTGAGGCGGTGTCGCATGACGCCCCAGACGAGTTCTCCGGCGAGGCCGAGATCGGCGGGCGCGATGCGGTATCGGCCGAGGAGCTCATCCAGTGAACGGCGGGCGGTCCGACGGCCGGCGCGAGCATCGGAGAGGATCGTCACGGCTGCGTCGCGTGCCTTCATGGGCGGGGCGGGCGGTCTTATCGCAGATTGCCCTGGTCGCGGCGGATGAGAACCTTGTGAACAAGCAGGTAGTTGGTCCCGCGGTACTCGGTCAGTTCGCCGCTGACGAGGAAGACGACGCTTCGGGTGCCGCCGCCGGATGCGGAAACCATCATTTCCAGCAGGCGGTTGGGGAGGACCCGTAGAGGCGGCGTGCCGGGGCGAATGCCTTGCGACTCGCGCGCGAGCGTCCACCACGCGTCGGTGCGAAGGAGGCGAGCGGGAAACTCGGGAACGATGGTGCCCTCGGCCAAGGCCTGTCCGCGTGCGTCGGCGTCGGCGGCGTCGACGGGACCGGCACCCGCCGGGGCGGTCGCCCGGGGCATGACCGGGCGGACGGGGGCCTCCTGGAGGAGTTGTTCGAGGACCTCGCCGGCCGTGGGGGGGCGAACCGGTCCGGTGCTTGGGGCTCTTGGCACGCCAGCGACGGAGGCGTCGGGGGGCGGGGCAGGGGGCGCGGGCGGAGCAGGGCGGCGGGCAGGTGCGGCGACGACGTTTTCGAGGAGGACGTAATTGCGGCCGAGGAACTCCGTCACGCGGCCGGTGACGAGGTAGATGTCATCGGGCTGTCCTGCGGCGAGGGCGCGTTCGAGGATCATCAGGCGGCGGTTGGGAAGGACCCTTATGGGCGGGCCGACGGGGAGGCTGCCGACCTCGCCGATGGCGATGGCCCACCAGGACTCGTCCCGGCCGAAGCGTGCCGGACGGCGGCCGAGGATGTAGCCCTCGGGCAGGATGCGCTGCGTCGGCTCGACGTCGGCGACAACGCCGCCGCTGCGGCCCTCCGCCGTGAGTGCGTCGGGCCACTCGGGCGGGTCGGATGGCAGGATCATGGCCTGCGGCTTTTTCGGGCGAAGGAGGTCCGGCGGGATGTCCAAGGGCCGGGCGTATTCGGGCGCTCGCTCGGCGGGCGAGGATGCCGCGGTCCTGTCGGCGGTTGCGGGCTGCGCATGGACGCCCGCCGCCGCACCGAGGAGGATCGCCAGCATGCCGGCCATCGGGCGATCGACAACCCGGCCGCGCACGCGTGAGTTTTCAGTGTATTGCGCCAACTGCCGAAGGAGGGACTCGAACCCTCAAGCCCTTGCGGGCATCGGATT
>CAZTVU010000119.1:0-1022 GCA_964617025.1 uncultured Planctomycetales bacterium
CCGGTCTTGTGTCGGTCAACCCCGGCGGCGTCATCACCCCCGGCGACCCGGGCGGGACGGCCGTGCTCCGCTTCGCCGGCGGCCTTGCGCTCACCAACGGCGCGAAGCTCGTCATGGACCTCGGCGCCGCACAGGACGGAATCGCCATCCTCGGCGGCCCGTTCGACTCACCCGGCCCCGGCGTGCTCGTGAAGGTTCAGGGCGCGGGCCTGGCCCCCGGCCAGAGCTACGCGCTGATCGATTACACGGGTGCCTCCGGCAGCACGGGTGTTGACGCAAGTGACTTCGCGCTCGACGCGCCGCCGATGGCCTGCGCGTTCCGCATCGCCGGCAAAGTGCTTTACATCGATCTCCTGCCAACGCCGACCGGTGTGACGGCGACGACGATCAGCGCCTCGCAGATCGATCTGGCATGGACCGCCAGCCCGGCCGCCCCGCTGGCCGGGTACAACGTGTACCGCAGCACGACGGTGGGCTTCACCCCGTCGCCGGCCAACCGCATCGCGACGAATCACGCCGGTACCGTGTTCTCGGATACCGGGTTGATCGACAACGTCACGTATTACTACCGCGTGACTGCCGCCGACACGCTCGGCAACGAATCGACGCCGTCCGCCGAGGTGTCGGCCTACACGCCGGATGTGCCGAACACCTACTACGTCAAGCGGTCGGCCGCGGGCACGAACGACGGGAGGTCGTGGGCGAACGCCTTTACGGATTTGCAGTCGGCTCTGGCCACGGCGGTAGCGGGCGACCAGATCTGGGTGGCGGCCGGCACGTATCCGCCCGCGCCGTCCGGCGGCTCGGCCAACCAGACGGTCAGCTTCCAGCTCAAGAACGGCGTCCGCGTCTACGGCGGCTTTCCGGCGACGGGGAATCCGGGGTTCGCCGATCGCAACCATGCCGTGAACGTCACAACGCTCACCGGCCAGCTTCCGGGCGGAGGTTGGCGGGCCTACCATGTCGTCAGCGGCAGCGGTAACGACGCCACGGCCGTGCTGGACGGGTTCCTGATCACGCTC
>CAZTVU010000119.1:1077-14493 GCA_964617025.1 uncultured Planctomycetales bacterium
CGGCGCAGCCACGATCGTGAACTGCACCTTCACCGGCAACTCCGCCCTCGTTGGCGGCGGGGTCTACACGGAGAACGCCAGCCCGACATTCATCAACTGCGTTTTCTACAACAACTCGGCGTTCGCCGGGGGGGCGGCAGGGGGCGGGCTCTACCTCTACGGGGGCTCGCCGAAGCTCATCAACTGCACCGTTGCCAAGAACGCCGCCGGCAGCGACGGCGGCGGCCTCGGCGGCTTCGGATCGACCGTCCTTACAAACTGCATCGTCTGGGGCAACACCGCCCCGCAGCGCCCGCAGATCGGCCTCGGTGCGACGGTGACCTACAGCTGCGTCGAGGGCGGCTACTCCGGTACCGGCAACATCAGCCAGGACCCCCAATTCGTCGACTTCAACGCCGGCGACCTGCGCATTCTGCCGGCCTCGCCGTGCACCGAGTCGGGTAAGACGGCCGCCCTGCCGCCCGACAGCGGCGATTCGGACGGCGACGGCGATACGGCCGAGGCGATCCCGCTCGATCTGGGCGCGGCCCCGCGCGTCGCGGGTGCCGCCGTGGATATGGGGGCGACGGAGCAGCAGAACCCGCAGCCGCCGCCGGCATCGCCGACGGGGCTGACGGCAACCGCCGTTTCCTCCACGCAGATCGATCTCCAGTGGGATGTCCACCCGGACCCGAACGTGGCGAGCTACAACGTGTTCCGCTCGCTGACGGCGGGCTTCACGCCGTCGCTGTCCAATCGCATCGCGGCGGGCGTGGCGGGCACGGCGTTCAGCGACACGGGTCTCATCAACGGTTTCCGCTATTATTATCGGATTACGGCATTCGTGTCGGGGGTCGGCGAGTCGGCGCCCTCGGATGAGGCCAGCGCGCGGGCGATCAGCATCCCCGAGATCCTGTATGTGAAAGCGGGCGCCGCGCCGGGCGGTGACGGCACGTCGTGGGCCAACGCCTTCGCGTACGTGCAGTCGGCCCTGGCCGTGGCGGCGCCGGACGACCAGATATGGGTCGCCGCGGGGACGTACCTTCCGACCGAGGGCGTGTCATCGACGGACCCGCGCGGCGTGAGCTTCCAGCTCAAGAGCGGCGTGGCCTTGTACGGCGGCTTTCCCGGCCAGCCGGGTCAGGAGGGCGACTTTGCCGTGCGCGACTGGCGCACCATCGCCTCGACGCTCAGCGGAAACCTCGGCGACCCGAACAACCCCAGCGACAACTCGCTGCACGTTGTGAACGCCAACGGGGTGGATGCCACCGCCATCATTGACGGCTTCACGATCACCGGCGGCGCCGCGGGCGGCCTCGTCGCCAACCGGGACAACGTCGGCGGCGGGATGCGCGTGCAGTTCGCCAGTCCGACGATCCGGAACTGCACGTTCTTCAAGAGCTGGGCGCTGGTCGGCGGCGGCATGTTCATCTCATCGGGCAGCCCGCTCGTGTCAAACTGCCGGTTCCTGGAGAACTACAGCGGTGGCGGCGGCGACTCCGGCGCCGGCATCTACAACGACGCCGCCTCGCCCACGATCGTGAACTGCGTCTTCATCGCCAACACGAGGGCGGCGGGATCTACAACGGCAACGTGACGAACGCGACCATTGTCAACTGCACGTTCACGAAGAACTCGGCGCGCTTTCGCGGCGGCGCGATCCACACCGGCTTCAACAGCCACGCGACCATCGCCAACTGCATCGCCTGGGGCAACACCTCGAACTACTGGCAGATCAGCGTCACCGACTCGTCGACGATCACCGTCGCCCACAGTTGCGTGCAGGGCGGCGAGACGGGCGTCGGCAACATCGACGCCGACCCGCTGTTCCGCGACGCCGTCAACAACGACGTGCGGCTGCTGGCGGCCTCGCCGTGCTTCGACGCCGGCGACAACGCCGCCGTGCCCGCCGGCATCCCCACCGACTACGCCGGGCAGCCGCGGATCATGAACGGCACGGTGGACATGGGCGCGTTCGAGATCGTGCCCGGCGATTTCGACTATGACGGCGACGCCGACCTGGCGGACTTCTCCATCTTCCAGGGGTGTTTCAACGGTCCGAACCGGCCCATGGCGGCGGGCGGCTGCGATGACACCGACCTCGACGGCGACGCGGACGTGGACCTGGCCGATTTCTCCACGTTCCAGAACTGCTTCAACGGGCCGAACCGGACGGCGGCGTGCGGGTAGCGCGGTGCGAGTTCAGAGTTCGGACTTGCGAGTCGGGAGACCCGAGGCGGAGACCCGGTACCCGGAACCCGGCAGCCGGACGGCCATGCCGAAGACCCGCGTCAGGAACGCGAGCTGGTCCGTGACCTCGTCGATCTGCTTGGTCGTCGGTTTGCCCGCGCCGTGACCCGCCCGGGTCTCGATGCGGATCAACACCGGCCCCGGCCCGCCTTGCGCAGCCTGCAGTGCGGCGGCGAACTTGAAGCTGTGCGACGGCACGACGCGGTCGTCGTGGTCGGCGGTCGTGATCAGCGTGGCCGGGTAGTGCGTGCCCGGACGCAGGTTGTGCAGCGGGCTGTACGCGCGGAGCACCCGGAACATTTCCGGGTCGCTCGGCCGCCCGTAGTCGGAGGCCCACGCCCAACCGATCGTGTACCGGTCGTAACGCAGCATGTCCATCACGCCGACCGCCGGCATTGCCGCCCCGAACAGCTCCGGCCGCTGCGTCATGCAGGCCCCGACGAGCAGACCGCCGTTGCTCCCGCCGACGATGGCGATTCTCTTGGGGCGTGTATAGCCATTCGCGATCAGCCACTCGGCGGCGGCGATGAAGTCGTCGAACGTGTTCTGCTTGTTCTTGAGGCGGCCGCCGTCATGCCACGCGTTGCCGTACTCGCCGCCGCCGCGCAGGTTCGCCATGGCGAAGATCCCGCCCATCTCCATCCACACCAGGCGGGAGACGGAGAACGACGGCGTCAGCGAGATGTTGAAGCCGCCGTAGCCGTACAGGTACGTGGGGGCGTTTCCGTCGGGCCTCAGGCCCTTGCGGTGGGCGATGAACATCGGTACGCGGGTGCCGTCCTTGCTGGCGTAGAAGACTTGGCGCGTCTCGTAGTCTCGAGGATCGAACTCGACGCGCGGCTCGCGGAAGATCGTGCTCTCGCCCGTGCGGACGTCATAGCGGTAGATCGTTGAGGGCGTGCTGAAGCTCGTGAAGGCGTAGAACGTCTCGGGATCGCCCCGGCGCCCCGCGAATCCGCCGGCGCTGCCGAGGCCGGGCAGATCGACATCGCGGACCGGCCGCCCGCCAAAGTCGAACACTCGGATGCGCGAGTGCGCATCCTGGAGGTACGTGGCGACGAACCGATCGCCCACGACGCCGACGTCCTCGAGCGTGTCATCCGCCTGCGGAATGACCTCTCGCCAGTGTTCGCGGCCCGGGTTTCGGACGTCGATGGCGATGACACGGCCGCGGGGGGCCCCTGCGTCCGTGAGCAGCCAGAAGACCGGCCCGTCGTTGTCGATAAAACGGTAGCCGGCGTCGAAGTCATCCAGCAGCCGGACAATTTCGTCGCGGCCCGCCGTGAGGTCCGCGTAGTACAGCCGGTTCCGACGTTCCGTGCCCTGCGTCACCGTGATGATCAGGTATCGCCCGTCGTCGCTGACTCGTCCGTGGAAGCCCCACTCCTTCTGATCCGGCCGGTGATAGACGAGGCGGTCCTCGGCCTGGGGCGTCCCGAGCCGGTGGTAGTAAAGCTTCTGAAAGTAATTGGCGGTCTGGAGCTTCGCAGGGTCGGCCGGTTCGTCGTACCGGCTGTAGTAGAAACCCCGGCCGTCCTTCGTCCACGACGGCTGCGAGAACTTCACCCACTTGAGGTGGTCGGGCAGGTCCTCGCCGGTGTCCACGTCTCGCACCCTGTACTCGACCCAGTCGGACCCGGCGGTCGAGAGCCCATAGGCGAGGCGGCGACCGTCGTCGGTGACGTCCCAGCCGGACAGCGCCACGGTGCCGTCGGTCGACAGCTTGTTGGGGTCGAGGAGTACGCGCGGCTCCGCGTCGACCGCTGCGGCTACCAGAAGGACCGCCTGGTTCTGCAGTCCGTCGTTGCGGAAGAAGAAGTATCGGCCGCCCCGCTTGACCGGCGCGCTGAATCGCTCGTAGTCCCAGAGCTGCGTCAACCGCTTGCGGATGGCCTCGCGACCGGGAATCGCTTCGAGGTATCCGAAGGTCAGCCGGTTCTGCTCCTCGATCCACGCCCGCGTGTCGGGCGCGTCGAGATCCTCCAGCCACCGGTACGGGTCGGGCACCTTCACGCCGTGGTATTCGTCCACCACGTCGACCATCTTGGAGACAGGATATCGGATCGGGCCGTCCACGCGCATCAGACGCCCCGCGCAGCCCGCCAGGGAAAACGCGCAGACGACGCCCACCCACCGCATGCCTTTCGTACGCTTCATCATTCCTCGTTGGTCTCGCTGAGCCTTTGGATCTCGGCGCCGACGGCCGTGAGCTTCTGTTCGATGCGCTCGTATCCGCGATCAATGTGATAGACGCGGCTGATCTTCGTCTGGCCCTTCGCGATCAGGCCGGCCAGCAGCAGCGCCGCGGAGGCCCGAAGGTCCGATGCCATCACCGGCGCCCCCACCAGTTCCCGGACGCCCTCGACGATGACCGTGGGGCCCTCCTTGCGGAGGTGCGCCCCCATGCGGTTCAGCTCGGCGACGTGCATGAAGCGGTCGGGAAAGATCTTCTCCGTGATGACGCTGTTTCCGTCCGCCAGGCACAGCAGGGTCATGAGTTGCGCCTGCAGGTCCGTCGGGAAGCCGGGATACGGCTGCGTCGTCACATCCGTCGCCTCGATCCGACGGGCCGACGCCACGACGACCACGCCGTTGTTCCGCTCCACCGTGACGCCGATGTGCCGGAGGCGGTCGATGACGGCCGCGCTGTGGTCCAGGCGGCAGTTGCGCAGCTCGAGCTCGCCGTTCGTGATGGCGGCGGCCACCATGAACGTGCCGGCCTCGATGCGATCGGGGATCACGCGATGTTCGCAGCCGCCGAGTTCGTCGACGCCCTCGATCTCGATGCGGGGCGTTCCGTGGCCGGAGATCTTCGCGCCGCATTTGTTGAGAAACTCGGCCAAATCCGCGATCTCCGGCTCGCACGCCGCCGCCTCGATGACGGTGCGGCCCTTGGCCAGCGTGGCGGCCATCATCACGTTGGCGGTGCCGGTGACGGTGGAGCCGAACGGCCCGCCCAGGAAGATCTCCGTGCCGAGCAGGTGATTGGCCCGCAGGCACACGTCGCCGTTCACGAGTTCGGCGACGGCCCCGAGCTTCCGCAGACCCTCCACGTGGAGGCCGATCGGCCGGTCGCCGATGTTGCACCCGCCGGGCATGCTCACCTGTGCGCGCCGGCGCTTGCCGACCAGCGGTCCCATGACACAGACGCTCGCCCGCATCTTGCGCACGAGCTTGTATTCCGCGTGCACGTTCGTCTCATCCTTGACGCGCACGTGCAAGGAGCCGTCCTTCGCCCGCACCGACTGCACGCCGAGCTTCTCGAGCAGCGCGAGCATGCTGCGCACGTCGGCGAGATCGGGCACGTCGTGCAGAACGACCTCGTCCTTGCACAGGATACAGGCGGCCAGAATGGGAAGCGCCGAGTTCTTCGCCCCGCTGACGTCGATCGCGCCCCGGAGCCGGTTTCCCCCGGTTACAAGAAAGCAGTCCACAACAACGTCCTCCGTGACCAGTGCCGGTGTGACGGGTTTCTATGATGGCATGATCGCGCAAGGGATGCAAGGGCCCGGGAAAAAGGGTGTCGGGTTCAGGGTTTGGGGTTGGGAGCAACGGGATCCGCATACGGCCCGTACGTCCGCGTCCTCAGACCCGGAACCCCAAACCCGAAACCCCAGCGCCCCGCTCCATGCCGTCCGCCCCCTCTCTATTTGACAGGGCGAGTCGCGGTCGGTCGTTCGCGGGCCAGCGTCTCGTAATAAGCGCTGAGCAGATCCCGATACTCCTCCGAGATTCGCTGCCGGCCGGACTCGAAAAGCCGACCGGTCGAGTCCGGAGTGCGAAGGTTCCGCGCGGACAGCGGTGCCACGCCGGCGCCGGTCCCCCGTGATCGCCGCACCTCGACCGTCGGCCTCGTGCTGGTTTGAAACGACGAGGACGGAGGATCCGAACGCCCGCTCGCCTGCTGTCGCCGCTCGGCACGCCGGAACTCGCGGATGAACTCCGCAGCCCGCTGCTCGTCCCAGCCCAGCCGTTCGAGCAGCTTCGGGTCGAGCTCCTTGTTGCGCAGTCGCTCCTCCAAGGCATCGATGACCGGCAACACGTCGCCGGTCGTTGACGGTCGGGGGCTGGCGGCGGGTGGCGACGGCTGTTCAGGCTGTGTTGCCGGCGGGGTGTCGTCCGTACTGCCGTCGGGAGCCATCGGGCCGCCGCTGCCCCCGCCGCCGGGGGTCGTGCCGGTACCGCCCGGCTTGTTGGACGGCTTGCCCGTATTGGAGGCCGCGTCTTCCGGGCCGTCGGCCTTGCCGTCACCCGCCGTGATGTCCGCCGAGCCGGGCGACCCCGCTGAACCGCTTTCACCGGTCTGACCCTTGCCCTGCTCTCCCTGACCCGCGGATGTGCCCGCGCCGCTGCCCTGTCCTTGTTCGGCGCCTTCCGAATCGGACTTAGCCTCGCCGGAAACCGATTGATCGCTCTGTTCCGACCGGGTGCCTTGCGCTCCGCCGCGAGATTCGCCCAGCGAAGGCTTCAGGCCCCGTCCCCGGCCGCTGCTTTCGGCCTGCCGGCCCGCGTCGCCGGTCCCGTCGTCACTGTGCCGTTGCCCGCTCCGTTCCCCCGACCGACCGGGCTCTTCGGCATTGTTGCCGGAGGGTCCGTTTGAAGTGCCTTCGCCACCGTCCTCCTGCCCGGGTGCAGCGCCGCTCTTTCCGCCCGACCCCTCAGACGACGGCTGCGCCCCCTCACCCCGACCCTCGCTTCCGGCCTGTTGACCAACATCCCGTGCGCCATCGGTGACGACCTTTTGTCCCCGTCCTCCGCTTCCTGATCGGCCGGATCGCCGCTGTGCGTCGCCTTGCGGCCGACCGGGCGAGCCCTTTTCACCGGTCTCCGTGTCGGGCGCGGAGCCACTTCCGCCGCCCGATCGTTCCGCCGACTGCCCCAAGGGCTGCCCCCAACCACCGCCTCGGGCCTGCTGCGAGCCGTGTTCGTCGCCCGGTCGGTCGGATTGGCCGGAGCCGGTTCGTTGAGCCTCTCCGGGCGACGCGCCATCACCCGTCTCCGTGCCCGCCCCGGACTCGTCCCGCCCGCGCGATCCTTCGGCCGATCGGCCCGGCCCATGCCCACCCCGCCCGGCATGTTGGCCCGTGCCCGGCGTGCCCTCCGCGCTGCCCTGCTGCAAACCCGGCCCCCGTCCGGATTCGCCCTGTGCATCGGTGGTTCTGCCGGAGCCGGTCCCATCGCCGGCACCCGGGTTCTCGAAGGCGCCGGTGGCATCAGCCTGTTGCGGGTTCGGCTGATCGATGTTGGCGTCGCTCACCGTGGTCTGCTGCCGCTGGCGTTCGGGGCCTTCGGGGCGACCGGGAGTATCCGAGGACTTGGCATCTTCGCTCGACGCGGGGGCTTCAGACGTCGGCGTGTCATCATCCGCGTCCTTTGGCTTCGCGCCTTTGGCCGCAGTGCCGGCGTCGCGCGACCCGTCATTGGGTGCGTTTGCCGCGTTCTTGGGCTCGTTCTCGGGGTCCGGGCCGGCACGGCCCGGCTCTGTTTGGGGTGCGTCCGACGAACCCTTTCGCTCGGGCTCCGAGCCCTCCGACTCGGCGTCTCCCTTGGCCTCCGCCAACTGCTCGCGCAGCCTCGCCAGTTCATCGCGGTGCTGCTCGATGAATCGATCCAGCTCTCCGGCGTCTCGTGCCTCGGCCCGGGCAAGCTGTTGGCCGGCTTGGCTGTCTTCGTTCCTTTCGGTCGGTTGGGATGTCGCTTGGTCGTCCGTGGCGTCATTCCCGGGGCGGTCGGCCAGGTCCGACTTCGCGGATCTCTGCTCACCCTCGTTCGGCTGTTCTGCCTGCGCAAACTGCTGCGACTCCCGCACGCGGATCCGCCGCAGCGGCCCGCGGCCCTCCTGGGCCGCCGGCTGGCCGTGAGTCCCGGTCCGGTTATCCCATGCGACAAGCTGCCACTCGATCGTGTCGCCCGCCCGCGCGGTAAAGCGCGAGAGCGGTATCGCGATACGCACATCGCATGAGCGAGCGGCAGTCCGCCCCTCCGGCGGCTCGACCGGCACCGAGAGGCTGCCGCCCTGACCTCGCCGTTTGTACTCAATGGCCAGTCGGGTGATGCCGAAGTCGTCCTCGACCCGCGCATCCAGTGACAGCGATGCGTCCGCGTCCAGCTCCAGGTCGCCCGCGGGCCTGGCCACCGTGATCGCCGGCGGGTTGTCCGGTCTTGCACGAATCGCATGGTGGATCGGATCGGCGTTTGGCTCGCCGAAGAGGTCGAAGAACCGCAGGCAATAGCGGCCATCCTCGATGACGGTGAACGTGCCGCCGGCCCGCCGCTTTTCTTCGTCGATCACCTGCATGGGGAGGCGCGTCTCGTTCTCCGGCCCCGCGCCGGTCGTGACCACAAGCACGGGATCGCGGATGGGCACGTTCGTGACGGCCTCGATCGTCACCTGCGTGCCGACGACGGCGTCGATATCCGCCGGGCGGCCCGGCTCGATCGTCCTCGGCTCCATCCCGGTGTACGCGGGATACTCGCACCGCACACGCAGCTCGGTCACATCGGGCGCCGGCCGCACCACCAGCCGCCGCCAGCCCGATACGGCGTCGCCCGCCGTCGCCCGCCAGTGCATGGTCTGCTGGATGTCCTGGCCGGCCTTGGTGCCTTCCCACAGGTGCTGGCGCCGCTCGGTGTCTGAGGCACCGATCGGCACCAGGCCGAGCCGCTGCCCCGAGAGGATCGTCACGCCGCCATCCGCACTAAAGTCGATCGTGACCTCTCGCGGATTGCGTCCGCCCAGGCACGCCGAGAACGTCACCGCACGGCCCATCAGCACCGACGCGCCGTCGCCGGGCGTCATGTGCACGATGAACGTCCTCGTCGGGGCCGGCAGCGGCGCTCCGAACGCGCGCAACATCGACTGGAGCACGGACTTCGGCGCGACTGCCGCGTAGCCCACCAACAGCAGCATCGCCACGGCCGCCGCCACGCCGGCCAGCGCCGCCCGCCGCAGCGTGACCGCCCGACCCACGTCACATCGGCCGGCGTCGAGGGCCGCCCGTGCCAACAGGGCCGCCACCAGCGACCCCGGCAGGTCCTCGCGGCGATGTAGCTGAACGGCATTGATGAGGGAGTTGTGAAAGCCTTCGTGATTCTGCTCCAACAGGTGTGCCGTGTAGGCGTCGCCAACCCGCCGTACGCACGCCAAAAGGATCAGCGCCGTAGCACCCGCGAAAACCGCGGCGAGATACATTCCCAGCAAGATGAAGCGAGCCCACGTCGGCACGCCGCCGTCGATGAGGTGGTCGGCCACTACGAATCCCAGCGCGAAAAGGATCGTCCCGGCCAGCCACAGGCAGGCGGCCACCGAGAGCGTAACGCGGATCAGGCGGGCCTTCGTCTGCCGCAGGACGCCGTCGACGATCAACGCGCTTCGCTCCGTCGGAACGCTGTTGACCGGTATGCTCACGCAGGCACCCTCTCGCAAGGACGGCACGGGGGGGGAATGCGTTAGTGCTGCCGGTACATTATACGGCGCGACCGACGGCGAAAAAAGCGCCTCGCCGTGTCGCAGTTCGTCCGTACGAATCGAACGCAACCGGCCCACAGCGCCGCGGAACTTGCTCGATGCCGTGCCCTGTATCGCCGCAGGCCAACCCATTGCGCAAGGGGATGCGTAATTCTCCCGGCTCGTCCCGTTGCCCGCGCCGGTTACGCGGAGGGTTGCCCGCGGATCTCCAGAATTGTCACAAACCGACCCCCCAGGGCCGACTCCGCCCGCATCGCGCCGCCCATCATCTCCATCATTCTTTGGCACAGGGGCAGCCCCAGGCCGCAGTGGGCACCGGTGTCCGCGCGGGACGGATCGCCGCGCCAGAACCGCTCGAACACATGCCCGACGTCGCCCGCCGAGACCCGGCTGCCTGTGTTGCTGACGCGCACCGTCGTGGTGCCGTTCTCGCGGAGGGCCTCGATCAGGATCTCCCCGCCGTCATTCACATAGCTCACCGCATTGTCGAATACGTTCTGGAAGACCTGGCGAAGCTTGCCCGCATCGACCGTCGCGACGCACGGACCGTCCGCCCGCCATTGCACGCGAACTCCCCGTGCCTCCGCCCTTGCCGCGAACGGCCGCCAGGTGTCGCGCAGCAGCCCAACCAGATCCGCCGGTTGTGACTCGATCTCCATCTGGCCCGCCTCGATTCGAGCGAGGGCCAGGAGGTTGTCCGTCATCGCCTGCATTTCCCGCGCGATCCGCAGGCCGCCCGCGATGGCCTCGCGATACTCGGCTGCGTCGCGGTTGCGGGTCAACGCCACCTCGAACGTGGACCGCAGGCCCGCCAACGGCGTCCGAAGCTCATGCGCTGCGTCCGCACTGAACGTCCGCTCCCGTTGGAAGGCGGCGTCAAGCCGCGCCAGAAGGGCATTCAACCGATCGACGATCGGCACCAGCTCGGCCGGCGCATGCGGCAGGGCGAGCCGCGCCGAGAGACTCCCCGCGTCGAGCTCCCCGATCCGCGCGGCAAGACGGCGCAGCGGCCCAAGCCCATGCCGCACGACGACGGCCAGGATGCCGGCGGTGAGAATGAACGCAGCCGCCCCGACCAGGAACAACAGACGCCCCAGGCGGATCAACGAACCGTCGACATCCGCCGTGTCTCTTGCCACGGCCAGGACGGCGATCGCTCTGTCCGAGCGGTTGGCGGCATGGCCTCGGCCGGCCTCGTCGTCGTCCGATGAACGGGGTCGAAAGGCCATTGTGATCTGCCTTCCCGGCCGCCCGTCCGGAAGCGTCACCGCGGCATACCGCGCAAGCCCGACGGCGACCGGGACGTACGCGAGGTCCCCGCCGCCCAAGGATGGGGACCTTGCCCATACCACACCCCCGGGCCCCCAAAGCTGGAGATACTGCGGGCGATCCTTTCGGCCGAACTCGGGCATCCCCTGCCCGTTGAACTCGATCTCCACCTCGTCGCCGTCCACCTCCACGAGCGCCGAGAAGGCGCGGGCCGTGGCGCCGAGCGATTCATCAAACTCGGCCAGGAGGGCCGCCCGCGCCCCGATGTGCAGCACGATGCCGGACACGAGGAACAGAGCGGTCGTGCCCGTCACCGTACCGAGCAGCAGCCGGCGCTGGAGGGACGGCATCAGGGCGCCTCTCCCAGGACGTATCCCTGTCCGCGTCGCGTGTGGATCAGGCGGGGCCGGTCGGGGCGTTCAATCTTCTTTCGCAGGTAGCCGATATACACATCCACCACGTTGCTCTCGGGCGACGCGTGGAAGTCGTACACATGCTCCCAGATTTCCGTGCGGGTGACGAGGCCGCCGGCCCGCATGGCCAGGAACTCCAGCAGCGCGTATTCGCGGGCGGTCAGGTCGATCAACTCGCCGCCGCGGCGGACGGCCCGCCGGCGGGTGTCGACCACCAGGTCTGCCACGCGGATGATTGGGTCCTTCATCTCGTACTTTCGCCGGACCAGCGCCCGGACGCGGGCCAGAAGCTCCTCAAACGCGAACGGCTTGACGAGATAGTCGTCCGCCCCGAGGTTTAGGCCCTTCACGCGGTCGCCGACGGCATCCCGAGCCGTCAGGATGAGGACATGGGCCCGGTTGCCCGCCTTGCGAAGGCGCTGCAGGAGAGAGAGGCCGTCGATGCCCGGCAACATCAGGTCGAGGACGATGACGTCGTGTGTGTCCGCGCCGGCGTACCACAAGCCCTCCTCGCCGTCGGCGGCGGCATCGACGGCGAAGCCCGCTTCCTCGAGCCCCTGGGCGACGGCCTTTCGCAGCGGGGCGTAGTCCTCGATCACCAGCACACGCATATACCGATTATTCGAGTAGAGCGCCCGAGGCCGCACTGCACGGCGGCCCCGGGCGGACCGGTAGGGACACCGCGACGATCCCCAGCACGTCACTTGTCGTCGTCTTCGCCCTCCTCATCGTTGTCATCTCCCTCGTCCTCGTCCTCGGCGACCTGACCGGCCGCGGTCAGCACGATTTCCCGCTCCTTGCCGTTCACCTTCGCCGAGACCTCGTACAGCACAACCACCTTCTTCTCGAACTTCAACCCTGTGGCACCGACCAGATGCTTCGCCGCCGCCTTTGCGACCAGCGGCGGGACGTCCTTCGCGTCCACATCCTCCTCCGTCTCCACCATCGTGCCGTCGGCGGTGACCGTCAGCGAATGCGCGCGGCCCGCGACCGACCATTCCGCTTCGTACAGCACGACCCCGTCCTCCTCCTCCTGCGTGACCTCCGTCAGCTTGGCCACGTTTGCGTGTTTCAGGATCGCCTCGCGGGCCTTCGCGGGAACCTGGTCGATCGCGATCGGCTTTTCGTCTTCGTCCTCGTCGTCACCGTCATCGTCTTCCACTTCGCGGCCGAGCAGCGTGCCATCCTCCGCCACCTTCACCTCGACTTCCTTGCCGTCCTTCTGCACCTCGGCCTCGTACACCGTCTTGCCGTCCTTGGTCTCCCGCTCGATCTCCCGGAGCGTGCCGCCCTGGGCCTCCTTCTGAATCGTCGCCTTGACCGCAGCGGGAACCTGGTCGATCGACACCTTCTCCTCCGCCGCCATCAACCACGTACAAATCATTCCCCCCGCAATGGTTACAAACGCGATCACGCCGGTCAGGAAATGAGCCTTCTTCATTGCATGTCTCCTCGTGAACCGCCGCCCGACTCGCCCCGCACGGAGCGATGATTGCGCGGCCGTCGGAGAGTATACCCTCGGAAGATGAGAGTGTGATGAGAGTCGGAGCGAACAGGGGCCCCTCGCGACCGCCGGCGGATCGATCAACGGCCGGGCGGTGACATGTTCACGAAGCCGGCGGGTTCGCGCAAGAAGAAGGCGGCCGCATCGCGAGCGACGCGGCCGCCTTTGCACAAGCAAGTTCGTGAACTACTTCTTGCACGAGCTCTTCTTGCACGACATCTTCTTGCCCGCCTTCTTGGGGGCGGCCTTCTTTGCAGCTTTCTTAGCCATAGCACGTTCTCCTTGAACCATACCTTCGGGTCCCGTGTGACGCGTACGGGACCCTCGGACCACAATTTATCGGCAGCGCGAGGGCTTGTCAACAGCATGTGCGCAAAAAACGCACGCTGCGCAAGCGTGCGTGCCCTGATGAAGGCCGGTCCGCTCAACGGTTGGGGCAGGCGAGCCGCAGGCCGATGGGCGGGGGCAAGCGTTGACGCTGGCTCGGTTGCGCGGGAAATCGTTATTCCGTCAGTCCGTTATTCCGGGAAGAG
>CAZTVU010000120.1:0-7970 GCA_964617025.1 uncultured Planctomycetales bacterium
CGCACGTCGGCCCTGCGACGGCTCCCGTGCCCGCCGCCGGCGGCCCGGCCGCGGCCTCTCCGCCGGCCGACGACGCGCCGAAGCCCGACGACGGCCTCGTGCCGATCCGTTCGCCGATGGTCGGCACGTTTTACGCCGCGCCCGACCCGGATACGTCGCCCTATGTGACGGTGGGCAGCCAGGTCGAGCCCGATACGATCGTCGCCATCATCGAGGCGATGAAGGTCTTCAACGAGATCAAGGCCGAGGTGTCCGGCACCATCGAGCAGGTCCTGGTGCGCAACGAGCAACCCGTCGAGTACGGCCAACCGCTGTTCCTGGTCAGGCCACGGGCCTGAAATAAAGTGCGAAAGTGGGAAACTGAGAAAGTGAGAAACGGACGGGGGATACCCTGCGGGGTGTTTTTCCACTTTTCCATTTTCTCACTTTTCCGCTTTCTTCCGAGGTGCTTTCGATGTTCTCCCGCATCCTGATTGCCAACCGGGGTGAGATCGCCGTTCGGATCATGCGGGCGTGTCGGGAGATGGAGATCGAGACCGTTCTCGTCTTCTCCGAAGAGGACCGCGATGCGCCCTACGTCAAGCGGGCGAATCGCGCGATCTGCATCGGCGGCGGCGCGCCGGCCGACAGCTACCTGCGAAGCGACCGGATCATTGCCGCGGCCGAGATCGCCAACGTCGACGCCATCCATCCGGGCTACGGATTCCTGGCGGAGAACCCCCGGTTCGCCGAGCAGTGCCGCGAGGCGCGCATCGAGTTCATCGGCCCCAGCGCCGAGTCCATGCGGCTCGTCGGCGACAAGGTCGCCGCGCGCAAGCTCGCCCGGCAGGCGAAAGTGCCCACCGTCCCCGGCAGCGGCGACCGGCTTGAGGACGATGAGGAGGCCATTGCGCTGGCGGCCAAGATCGGCTATCCCGTCATGATCAAGGCCGCCGCCGGCGGCGGCGGGCGCGGCATCCGAATCGCGAACAACGAGGCGACGCTCCGGGCCTCGCTGCGGCAGGCCCGCCTCGAGGCGGAGAACGCCTTCAAGGACGACGGCCTCTACATCGAAAAGGTCATCGAAATGGCCCGCCATGTCGAGGTGCAGATCCTCGGCGACAAGGCCGGCAACGTCGTGCATTTCTATGAGCGCGACTGTTCCCTGCAGCGCCGCTACCAGAAGCTCGTGGAGGAGTCCCCGTCGCCCGGCATCAACGACCGGACGCGCGAGGAGCTCTGCAAGGCCGCCGTCCGCATCGCCAGGGCCGCGAAGTACTTCAACGCGGGCACGGTCGAGTTCCTCGTCGACCGCGACCAGAACTTCTACTTCACCGAGGTCAACGCGCGGATCCAGGTCGAGCACCCGGTCACCGAGATGACGACGGGCCATGACCTCGTCGCCTGGCAGCTTCGCGTGGCCGCCGGCGAGACGCTGCCCATCCGGCAGCGCGACATCGTCCCCAAGGGCGTCGCCATCGAGTGCCGCATCAACGCGGAGGATCCGGCCGACGGCTTCCGGCCGTGCCCGGGGCCGGTGGAGCGCTTCGAGATGCCCGGCGGCTACGGCGTGCGAGTCGACACGCACGTGGTGCCCGGCAGTCGCATCAGTCCGCGATACGATTCGATGATCGCCAAGCTCATCGTGCACCGGCCGACGCGGTCCGAGGCCATCGCGTGCATGCGGCGCTGCCTCGAAGAGTTCGCGATCGCCCCCATCAAGACCACCATCCCGATCTTCCGGGAGATCTTCACGCACGCGCAGTTCACCAAGGGACAGGTCGACACTGGATTTGTCGAGCGTACTTGGTAAACTCTGTGTTTCGTGTACGGGGTAACCCAGAGGAGATACAGGAACATGCTGTGTTCGCGTGTCGGCAACGCTGTGGTCGGGCAGGCCGGCGGTCCCACGGTGGTCATCAACCAGTCGCTCGTCGGCGTGATTCAGGAGGCGCATAAGTGCGGACATATCAAGAACTTATATGGTGCCAGGCACGGCGTGCGCGGAATCGTCAACGAGAAGTTCTACGATCTGCTTCGCCAGCCCACGGAGATGCTGGAAGTCGTCGCCCAGACGCCGGCCTCCGCCCTCGGCTCCACCCGTGACAAGCCGGACAAGGAGTACTGCGAGCGCATCTTCGAGGTCTTCCGGAAGCACGACGTCCGCTACTTCTTCTACATCGGCGGGAACGATTCGGCGATGACCGCGCGGATCATCAATCGCCTGGCGCAGGACGCGAAATACGAGCTCGGCGTGTTCCATATTCCCAAGACGATCGACAATGATCTGCTCGTGACCGACCATTGCCCGGGCTACGGCAGCGCGGCGCGATTTGTTGCGGCGGCGTTCATCGGCGACGACCTGGACAACCGGGCGCTGCCGGGCGTCAAGATCAACATCCTGATGGGGCGGCACGCCGGCTTCCTGACCGCGGCGAGCATTCTGGCACGCCAGCGCGAGGACGACGGGCCGCACCTCGTGTACGTGCCCGAGCGGCCGTTCCGGCTCGAACAGTTCGTGCAGGATGTGGAGGAGGTCTACGACCGGTTCGGCCGCTGTGTGATCGCCGTGAGCGAGGGGATCGCCGACGAGAACCACAAGGAGTGGGTCTCGAAGGTTACGGCCATGCGAAAGGCCAACATGGAGAAGGATGAATTCGGCAACGTGCAGCTTTCGTCGGGCGCCGGCGCGCTGGCCGACTTCCTGGCGGCCACGATCCTGGACCGGTGCAAGAAGATCCGGCGGGTCCGCGCCGACACCTTCGGATACCTCCAGCGATCGTTCGCGGGCTTCTACAGCCCGGTGGATGCGTGGGAGGCCCGTCTCGCCGGCCAGATGGCCGTCAGCTACTCCGCGGATGCGGGCGTGGACGGCAGCGTCGCCCTGACGCGCTTGCCCGGCACGACCTATGCGGTCGGTACGAAGTTGGTCGATCTGGCCGCCGTGGCGCCGGATACGCCGCCGACCACGAAGGTGTTGCCGGACCATTACATCGTCGAGAAGGGCAACAACATCGACACCTCGTTCCGCGAGTACGTCGGTCCCCTGGTAGGCGACCTGCCGAAGGTCGGTTGGTTCGAGCAGATCGCGCAGTCGCCGCGGCTGTAGCGGCCCCATCCGCGCGATCATCGGCGCGTGGGGCGGTCGACGCGGAGGCTTTCCGCAAGGCGTCCGGTTCGAGCGGGTTGTTCCCGGCCTTCCAGGGGCGACCGAGCCGTCGTGGCGCTGCACACCGCACGCGAACTCGCTCACGGAGAACCGCACGGGGCCGAGCGGGCGACGGTCCCGGTGGCCGTTTACCGCCTGCGGCGGTGCGTCGCCGGGGTACACCCCAGCGTTGTATACCGCAATGCTGGAAGGCCGAAAAACGCCCAAGGCAGCTCTTGGCCGCAGCCCAAAGATGCGCGCGTCTCGCTCGCCGTTTGCACCGGAAGACTCTGCTGCGACCACGACTCGGGCGGCGGCCGTCCCGCCCGTTTTGAACGGCGCGGTCCGGGTGGTGTGGAGTGCGGCGGCCATGACGCTGCTTTTCCTGGGGCGTGCTGTGATGTGTCGGCGCGTCGCAGACCGTTCGGGGCAAAGCGGCGGCGTTGCCGCCGCAGTCCACAGGCGCCGACGGACGACGGACGGCGCGAAGCGGATGACCGGGAACGCACAAAGGCGGCCGGATCATCTTCGGACAAGCTTGCCGGGGGAACAAGAAATCGGGGATATTATCGAAAGCGTGAAAACCCCGGGAACGCGTGTTGATGAACTCGCTTCCGCACCACGGATGTGCTCCCGATACGGGTCCTGGAAGGCGTTTCTTCGCGTTTCCGGTTTCTCGCTTTCCCGTCGTTGCGTTACGCAACAACGGAGTATACTGAAGCGGTCATGGCGGACGAGGCGGACGACTACATGCTGAGCGAGGACTTGGCGGCCCTGCCGCTCCCGTTGGACGGCGAGGACGTGGACAAGGTCCGCCTCAAGATCCGGCGGCGGCTGGTGGGACGCCGCCTGGACAAGTACCTCCACGGTCGCCTGCCCCGCATGTCGCGGACGCTTATCCAGCGGCTCATCAAGCACGGCGGCATCACCGTGAACGGCCGGCCCACCAAGCCCAGCTATGAGCCCGACGGCGGGGATATCATCGACATCCTGATCCCGCCGCCCGAGCCCTTCGAGATCATTCCCGAGCCGATTCCGCTCGACGTGCTCTATGAGGACGACCACATCCTTGCGATCAACAAGCCGTCCGGGATCATCTGCCACCCGGCGCGAACCACGCAGACGGGTACGATCGCCAATGCCCTGGCCCATTACGCCTCGTCGCTGAGCCACGGCGACGACCCGTTTCGGCCGGGAATCATCCACCGCCTCGACAAGAACACGACCGGCGTCATGCTCGTCGCCAAGACGGATGAGGCCCACTGGAGGATTTCGCTGCAGTTCGAGCGGCGGCTGGTGGAAAAGACGTATCTCGGCGTGGTCGAGGGCGAGCCGCAGCTCGATGCCGACGTCATCGATTTGCCGCTGTCCGCCCACGAGCGCATCCGGGACAAGTATATCGTCCCGGGGCTGCGGCACCGCCCGGAGCTCTTCAAGCAGGCGGTGACGGCCTACGAGGTGGCGGAGCGCTACCGGGGCTTCGCGCTGATGCACCTGCACCCGAAGACCGGGCGGACGCACCAGCTCCGCGTCCACATGTCCCACATCGGGCATCCGATGCTGGGCGATACGTTCTACGGCGGCCACCTCTTCAGCGAGCGCGAGCTGACGGGCACCGGCAGCGACGAGCCCCTCATCGCGTACCAGGCCCTTCATGCGTTTCGCATCCGGTTTCGGCACCCCATCAGCGAGGAGATGATGGTGATCGAGGCCCCGCCGAATCCCACGCTCCAGCGCATCATCGACCTCATGCGAACCCATCGGCGAAAGCCGGCGCGGGGATGACGATGGCTGCCCACAGGCGAACATGCGATGCCGTTGTGATCGGGGGCGGCATCATCGGGCTTGCGGTCGCCTGGCGGCTGGCCCGCGCGGGGCTGTCCGTCACGCTCCTGGAGAAGGGCCGCGTCGGGCGAGAGGCCTCGTGGGCCGCCGCCGGCGTGCTCGCCGCCGGGAATTGGCAGCGTACCGATCCCCTCGTTCGCTTCCAACGCGAGAGCCTGCAGATGTATCCGGCCTTCTGTGCCCAGGTGCAGGAGGCCTCGGGCATCGATCCGCAGTACACGCGGTGCGGAAGCCTGGAGCTGCTGCTTGAGGAGCAGCGTTTCCGCATGGCGCAGGCCGAGGTGGCGGCGGCTTCGGCCTTTCACGGATCCGATGGGAAGCCTGTTCTTCGCCTGTTGACTCCGCGTGAGGCCTGGGAAATCGAACCCCGAATCGCTCCGCACATCCTCGGCGTCAAACACTGCTCGTTCAATGCCCAAGTGCGGAACAATCGTTTGCTTCAGGGCCTCGCACTCGCCGCGGAGCGCGCGGGTGTGTGCATTGTGGAGGGGTGCGAGGTGGCTTCGCTGTGCCATGATGGCGACCGCGTGACCGGGGCCGCGGGCACGGACGCGTACCGGGCAAAGTATACGATCGCCTGTGCGGGGGCATGGACCGCATTGCTCGATTCGCATTTGCGCGAAGCCGCACCCGTGTATCCCGTTCGCGGCCAGATTGTCTTGCTCCAAATGCCCCGGTCGCCGGTCCGGCACGTCGTGAAATACAGCAAATCCTATATTGTTCCGCGCAATGATGGGCTGATACTGGTCGGCTCAACGGAAGAGCACCAATCGGGCTTCAGCGCGAATGCGACGGCCGAAGGCGTGGGTCGACTCATTGCCCAGGCAGTGTGCATGGTTCCATCGCTGGGATCGGCCGAATTCGTGCGGGCCTGGGCCGGTTTGCGGCCCGGGACACCGGACCGCAAGCCGTTCGTCGGAGAAGTTCCCGGTTCCCCCGGTTTGTTCGTTGCTGCAGGCCATTTTCGCACAGGACTGGGGCTCGCGCCGCTGACGGCTGAAGTGGTGGCGGATCTTGTGTTGCAAGGAAAGACTGCGCATGACGTGTCCCTTTTCAAGCCCGGGCGGACAACTGCCGCACGGCCCCGGCCTTGCTCGCTGGAGAGTCTGTGACCGAGCATCGGTTGCGGAAGGCAAAGGAAACCCTTCCTGATAATACTTGCCTTGGTGCTCTTGTTGGAATGACTGTGTGCGGCTATCATTCGTGGATTTGCGGCAGGGTCTGGCCGCAGTGAAGCCTCAACAACAGGGAGCTATGAAATGCCGAGACGCCAAGGCAAGCCCGTGACCGAACTGTCTCTCCTTGAGATGCGCGCACTGGTTGCGCGGAGCGAGCGAGCGCTGCAGGAACTCAGGGATCGCGAAGCGACGCTCGAAAAGGAGCTGGCGTCGGTTCGGTCGCGAATTGCCCGGATCACGGAAGCACTCGGCCGGGGCCCGTCGGCACCCGCGTCGGCACCGGCGGCCCAGCCCGCCCCGAAACGTCGGGGCCGACGAGGCCGTGGGGAGGGCGGGCTTACCGTGGCCGGTGCGCTCGTGCAGATCCTGCGCGAACACGGAAAGCCGATGCGCGTGGCGGAGCTCGCCGACGCCTTTCGCAGGAAAGGACATCCCACGAGCACCAAGAACCTTCCGAAGCTGATCGCCGTCACCATCAAGGGTTCCGAGCAGTTCCGACGGGTTGCAAGAGGTCTGTACACGGCCCGGTAACGGCGGAACCGCGTCGGGCCGGGGCTGCCGGTCGGTCCGAGGCCGCTTGGCCCGGAGGCCGCGTTCTGGTATCCTAGGAGGCGTTCGGATGAATCGGTTGCCATTGAACCGGCATGATACGAAGGGAGACCCATGCACTATCCGCGTAAAGTCAGCAAGCGAAAGAGGATCCGCAAACAGGGCTTCCGCGCTCGAATGAAGACCACCAGGGGCCGTAAGCTCTTGAGCCGCAAGCGGCGACATGGTTTCAAGAGACTGACGGCGAGTGATTCGAAGTAACGGAAGTCTTTGCCGACAAAGGCCTCGGGCGCCGCGCCTTTGCTGGAAGGTGCGACGCCCGTAATCTTGCGCGAAGCGGGCCGGCAGCGGCTTCGGACGTTATCGGCGGGCCCGCGCCGAGGCGGGCTTCGTGGTCTTGTCGGAAACGTCGTTTACGAGGGCCCGACAGATGTCGTCCTGCAGCGACTTGGGCTGGCCGGCCGTAACGTTGTTGATCAGGATGGAGAAGCAGTAGGTTCTGCCCGACTCTCCGCGGGCGTAGCCGCTGAGCGCGTATACGCCGGAGATGTACCCCGTCTTCGCCCGAACACGACCCTTCAGGTCGCGCATGCGGTCCTTGAGCGTGCCTTCGTCACCGGGCTCGGCGAGGCTGCCTCGATAATCCTGCTTCCGCGGATGTCGGGCCATATACCGAAGCACATGCGTGATCATGCGCGCGGTCACGCGGTTTCGGGCGCTGAAGCCCGACCCGTCGTCGATGAAAACGCCCGCCACTCGCGGCGCCTGGCACTTGTCGAGAAAGGCGTTCACGTGTTTCCGGCCGGTCTCATACGAGCCGTTCCCGCGGCCGGTTTCGGTCGCGCTCAGGTGGAAGCCGAGGGTCTTCAGCAGGCACTCCGCGAAGAGGTTCTGGCTGTTCTTGTTGATTCGCCCGAGCAGGTCGTTCAGGGGGCGTTCGTATACGGCCACCGGGGTGCATGTTGTCGGCAGGTTGCCGCGATCATCCCGAACGCGTTCGCGGACGGTTTCGCCGTGAATTCTGATCCCTTTGGCCGCGAGCGCCGTCCGGCACGCGCTGGCAAAGAACAACCCCGGATCGGGAACCGCGACGGACTGCAGGATGCCCGCCGACCGGCACGTTCCGGACACGACGTATAGGGGTTGATCACCTTTTCGCGATATGGTCGCGTTGCCCCCGGCCCCTTTGCCGGCGGTCTTGCATTCGTTTCGGATCGACGTGTATGTGTTTGGCGGGATCACCTCGATGAGAGCGGGATCGCCCGGTTTCT
>CAZTVU010000120.1:7980-14342 GCA_964617025.1 uncultured Planctomycetales bacterium
GGCCACGTCGATGCAGTTGTTGTTGAAGTTCAGCCCACCCACGGGGGCCGAGAACCAGTGTTGTCGCTGGTCGGCCGGCCAGTTGGGGTGGTAGAACGCCGACTCGAAGATTGAGTCATCGATGATGAGCCGCCCCTTGATCTCGGTAACGCCCTTTTCCTTGAGTTTGGCCGCCCAGTCGTGGAAGACCGCGGTGATCGGCTCCTTTCGCTCCTTGGCCAGCCTGGGGTCGCCCAGCGACGGATCGCCCGCCCCGAGCACCACCAGGTCATCGCCCCGCAGGGCCAGTATGGTCCGATATGTGAAAGTGGGCGGCAGCAGGTCCATCGCCGCCGCCACGGTCAGGAGCTTCATGTTGCTGGCGGGTTTGAGCGGTTCGTCGGCGTTTCGTGCGTAGACGGGCAGCCCCGTCTGCAAGTCCACCACATGCACGCCGATCCGCATGGTTCCGGGCTTGACTCCCGACACCAGACGCTCGATTCGCTCTGCCAAGGGGTCGTCGGCGGTCCCGGCCAGGCCGACGCGGATCAGACAGGCAGCGACCACACCACTTAGCGGAAAGAACTTGCGACTCATTCGGTATGCCTCCGGGGACGGCGTCGGCGGGGGCTCCTTCCACTTGGGCGTGCCGGATCCTTCCGGCCGTGCGACTGGCTCAAATACCAGCGCCCCAGGGTGTGATCGCGTCGCGGTTCAGCGAGCGATCCGGCCCGTTTGACGCGCCCTCGTGAACATGGTAGACTACCATTGAAAAGGTTCGTTGCAAGTCCGCAGGAGCGAGGGACTGGCAATGCCGGAGGGTGACGCACGCCCGGGACGAGGCATTATCCTTATTGCCGACACATCGGATGAACGGTGTGAGTCGTTGTGCTGCGCCGTGCGTGCGGTCGGCCTCAATGTATGGCAGGTCGGCGATGTCTACCTTGGCCTCGGCGAGATCCTCGCCCGCGTGTCGGTTCCGCCGGCGGCGGTCGTCGTGAAGGCCGACAATCTGGACGCATCGGAGATTGAGTTCTTTTCACTGGCCGGTCGTCTGGTCGGCGGCGAGCATGTTCATGTGCTCGGCGGTCCGGCGGTCGATGGAGGGTTGATCCGTTCGGCTATCGCGGCCAGTGCCACGGTGCTGGAAACGGGCGATCTCGTCGAATGGGCCCAGTCTCTGGCCGAGCCGGTCGCTTCCGAGCAGATCCCGGATGCCGCGCCGGTGCCAACCTGTCAGGAGCGCGTCGAAGCTGCCGATGCGATGCCCAAGGATGATTCTCTCCGCGAGTCCGCGGAGTTGGCGCCTGAGCCTGCGGTCCCCGCTGAATGCGATGTCAGCCCCGAGCCGGCTCCACCCGCGCAGGGACCGTCGGGAGCATCCATCCATCCGGATGCCGAGGCGAGCGGCGAGCCACATACGGGTATTCAGGATGAACAGAGTCCGGATTCTGCGGTCGAGCCGGAATCCTCACCGTCGGCTGTCCCGGTGGCTCGCCCCATCGAAGTCCCGGGCCCGTGGGGCCATGATGTGCCGAACGGGGGTGCCGGGGCGTCCGAGGCGGACAATGGCGGGCCGGCCGCGTCATTCCCTTGGCGTCCCTCGCCCGACCGGCCCACGCGAACGCCACCCAGCGCCAGGGCGATCGAGCATCCGCCCCTGCGCGGGCCGACGGAGGTCGAGCTGACTCGCGAGGAGTTGGATGCGTTGCTCGACGACCGCACGACCCCGCCTGATTCATGGAGGACACGGCGGTGATAGCGACCGGAACCGGCCTGGCGACGGGTGCCCGCGTCGTCGTGATCAACGACATGGGCTGTCTGGCGGACATGGTTCGCAGCCGGTATCCCGGCGTCGAGGTCACCACCCGATCCGGTTACTTGGCGGGCATTGCCGCGTGCGGACCGATTGCGGGGCCGCCTGCCCGACATGTGCTGCTGTGCGTCGACCCCGCCTTTGCGCGGCTGGCGTCGGTGGTGGGGGGGCTTCGTCGGGCGCTGGGCCCGAGCGGTCGCGTCGTGCTGTGTTGCCGACCGACGGGCGAACCGGCGACGCGGCGGGCACTCAGCGCCGGGGCCGATGACTACGTCATCTATCCGCCGACGGGCCGGGACCTGGACGAAGCGATGAAGCTGCCGCGCCCCGGGCGATGGCTTGAGGTCTCGCCGGAGCGATTCGGGCGGGTCGACCTCGCCGAGCTGAGCGGGCTCGCCGAGGTGCTGGCCAGCCTCGACACGGGCACGGCCGCCGTGCTTGAGCGGATGGCCGAGCTCCTTCGGGACGCGCTTCAAAGCTCCAGCCTGACCATCCTCACGGAAACGGTCCGGGCGGAGGTGGGTCGGGCGGCAGGCCCGGCCGTACTCGAGCAGATGATCGAGGTCGGGGGGCGCAACATCGGTCGGATCCTGGTCGGGGCCCGTGATGCCTTCCCGTACTCCGCGGCCGACATCGAGAAGCTGCGCCATTACGCCCGCCTCACGGGCCAGATCCTGGAGGCCTCGGAACGCCGTCGGTCGCTGGAGCGATTGGCGATGACCGACGAGCTGACGGGCCTGCCGAATCGCCGCCAGCTCGTCCAGGCGATCGACGCCACGCTCGAGCGGGCCGCGCGCGATCGCACGCATGTGACGCTGCTGATGTTCGATATCGACAACTTCAAGCACTACAACGACTGCTACGGGCACAGCGCCGGGGATGAGATTCTCCGGGAGGCCGGGCAACTCTTCCGGCGATGCTGTCGCCAGCATGATGTGGTGGCGAGGTACGGGGGTGACGAGTTCGCCGTCGTCTTCTGGGAGGCGGAAGAGCCCCGGGTGGCCGGGTCGAAGCATCCCACCGACGTGGTGACCGTGCTGCGTCGCTTCCGAAAAGAGCTTGAGGCCCACCAGTTTCCGTCACTCGGACCGGAGGCGAAGGGTGTGCTGACCGTCAGCGGCGGGCTCGCGAGCTATCCGTGGGACGCCCAGCGGGCGGTGGATCTGCTGGCGCAGGCGGACCGGGCGCTGCTGCGTGCCAAGCGGGATGGCAAGAACCGCATCTACCTCGTGGGCGCTGAGTCGTCCGTTGGCGGGAATCTGGAGGGCCTGGATCGCCGCCCTTTTGACGTGCGGAGGCGGCAGCCTCCGATCCAGGAAAGATGCGAGCCACGCCCGTCGGAACCGCTGCGCGCGAAGGGTGCCGCAGAGAATGCCTCCGATCCCGTTCATCTTCACATCCGGGTCGACCGGACGCGGCCGGACGGAACCGTTGACACTCCGGCCGCAGAGGACATCGACTGGTGCATCGGGCTGGCCCAGGCCCCGGCGGTGCTCTGGCGGGCGATGGAGAGCCCGTCGGTTCACGGGACGTCCTGGTATCAGGCCCATAAGCGGGACGACCCGCGCGTGCTCCTGTCGGCGGTCAGCGTCCGCCGGTGCCGGTGCGGGTGTGGGGTCGAGGTGGTGGCCGACTCGCTGGCGTCCTGCGATGCTTCCGGTGTCGTTCGCGGCATGGCGGACGCCCTGGTGGACTACGCCATGGAATGCCAGATCAACGGGCGGATGCGCCCGGCCGCGACCGGTGCGACCGACGCCGCTATCCCCCGGCACTACGTTCGCCTGATGATTCGCGACTGACGACGACGGCGAACCGATCGCATCAGCCGCGGAGACGGTCCGCCAGCCACCCGATGTTCCGGGCGAGGTCGTCGAGCGTGGTCATCGCCTCCTGATCATGCAGGATGTCGCCCTCGTGGAGCGCGTGGCCGACGTTCCAGTAGGTGCTGCCCGGCACCACCATGCCGTTGATCAGGAACCACATGTTGAGCTCGGCGAACGTGAACAACTGGCCCGCACGGCGGGCGGGGACGACGGCGGCCCCGATCTTCCGGCGAAGGAATCCGTCGCTCACGCGGCTGACGAAGCCGACGCGGTCCATGTAGGCCTTGATCTGGCCTGTGAGCGATCCGAAATACACCGGCGAGCCGAGGAGGATGACGTCGGCCGCCCGCGAGCGGTCAATCAGGTCGTTGCAGGCGTCCGGGGGACCGTGGCAGACGCCGTCGCGGCTCTGCGCGCACTTCAGGCAGGCATCGCACGGAGCGATGCCGAGCGTGTGAAGGTGGGCCCGGTCGATCTCCGCGCCGTCCCTGGCGAGGTGATCGCACACGCGGTCCAGCATGATCGACGTGTTGCCCTTTTCCCGCGGGCTGCCGTTGACGCTCAGCACCTTCATGATCGGCTCCCTGATTTGGCGGCGGGGACCGCTACTCGTGTTCGTACTTCACCAGCCACGGGTCCCCGGTATTCTCCTGCCACTGACGCAGCCGTGCACGCAGGTCGCGCAGCGCCTCCGCGTGGGCCGGGTCCTCCGCCACGTTTTTCGCCTCGTCCGGATCCGCGCGGAGGTCGTACAGTTCCTCTCGGGGTCGGTGCAGAAATGCGGCGACGGTCCGCCGACCGTATGTTGCATCCCCGCGCCGCAGCACGCTCTGCCACGTGGGCGAATTCCAGATGTCCGAGGCAAACGGGAACTCGAGCGGATGCGCAAGGTTCAGGATGTACTTGTACTCCCGCGTGCGGATCATGCGCATCGGGTAATACATGGTTACCTCGTGAAACGTATGCGAACCGTAGACGACGTCCCACCCCTTCGGCGAGCCCTCGCCGAGGATCGGCAGCAGCGACCGGCCGGCTATGTCTTTCGGCGCCGGCTGCCGTGCCCAGTCCAGGATCGTCGGCGCGATGTCCACAAAGCTGACCATGGCCTGGCTGACGGTCGGTGGGCGCGCAAGCCCCGGCGCGGCGACGATCAGCGGCAGGTGGATCCCCGGGTCGTACAGGGTCGTCTTCGCGCCGGGAAAGGGCGGGCCGTTGTCACTGACGTAAATGACCATTGTGTCGTCGGCGTGGCCGGTGGCTCGCACCGCATCCAGCACCATGCCGATCCCCAGGTCCAGGCGGCTGATGGCTTCGTAATACTCCGCCAGCTCGCGGCGAACCTCCGGCGTATCGGGCAGCCAGGGGGGCACCGGGACCCGGGCGGGGTCGTACTTGACCGCCTTCACGTCCTTGTATGGCACGTCGTTGTCGAAGCCGTTGCGGCCGCGATGCGGATCGGTGAACCCGACGAGGAGGAAGAAGGGCTTGTCCGACGTCCGCGCAAAGTACGCGCGGGCCGCCTCGGCGACCGCCGCCACCTGTTTCGGGCCGCCGGGGCATGGCAGATGCTCATCGAAGGCGTACGACGACTCGGGCAGCACGTGGTGCTTTCCGACGATCGCCGTGCGATAGCCGGTCTTTCGGAGCCGGTTGGGCAGCGATTCGATGCGGTCGAACGAGTGGAAGTTGTGCGTGGCGTGGGCGAGCCCGTACTGGCCCGTCGAATGGGTGTACATGCCCGTGAGGATGCACGACCGCGACGGGCTGCAGCTTGCGACGGTGGCGTAGGCCCGGGCGAACCGCGTTCCCTGCGCTGCGAGGCGATCGAGGCCGGGCGTCTGGACGACGGGGTCGCCGTAGCAGCCGACTTGCAGCCCGTGATCGTCGCCGATGATCAGGACCACGTTCCGGTCGGCGCCGACGGTGCTGGCCGCCCACGCCCAGGGCAAGAGGGAAACCGCGACCTGTGCAACCCGTGTGGTCATGGCTAGTGCCCTCGTTTCCGTGCGGGCGCGGGCTCAGCGGATTTCGGTGAACTTCTCCCTGGCGGCCCCGCAGACCGGGCATCGTTCAGGGGCATCGCCGACGACGGTATGGCCGCAGATCGCACAGATGCGGATCGGGGCCGCCGGCAGGTCCTTGCCCGCCTGGACGGCTCGGAGGGCGGCGGTGTACAGGTCGTAATGCACCTTCTCGACGGCCTGGGCATTGCGAAACGACGCGAGGGCGGCCTGGTGGCCCTCCCGCTCGGCCTCGGCCACGAACTTCGGGTACATCGACTGGAACTCGTAGCTCTCGCCTTCGATGGCCGCCTGGAGGTTCTCGACGGTGCTCTTCACGCCGGCCAGCGCCCGCAGATGAGCGTGGGCATGGACGGTCTCGGCCTCCGCGACGGCGCGGAAGAATCGTGCCACCTGCGGGAATCCGTCCGCCTCCGCCTTCGTTGCAAAGGCGAGGTACTTTCGGTTTGCCTGGCTCTCGCCGGCGAAGGCTTCCTTGAGGTTGTCAACCGACGCCATGTGATCACTCCTTTCGAAAGAGGGGTTCCTGCTCGGGCGTCGCGTCGCCGGTTTTCGGTGAGGCCGGGCCGTGGCGATTCTGTCCCGCGTTCCCGTCAGAGCGACGCCAGGCGCGCGCGGTGGTACGCTAGACGCTCCTGCGGCGTCATCCTGGCGAAATCAGGCTGACCGTCCTGCCGTCGCGGGAAGTCGCCCGGGGCGCGGGTCGCTGCGGCCGCGGGCTTC
>CAZTVU010000121.1:0-14200 GCA_964617025.1 uncultured Planctomycetales bacterium
CGCTCGATATCCGCCGATCGGGACGGCGAGATCTGTAATGTTGCCACACTCTCCGTTTTTTTCGCTTTTCCGGTTTTTCGCTTTCTCGCTTTTCCGTCGTTGCGGTATGCAACGACGGCGTATACAGACACGGCGGGCGTGCGGCAATTGCACGGCACGTTCCCTTTCGGGCTTTGAGTCACCCCAGGAAGCACGCTATTCGGTGCAGAGCCCCACCTTGTAGTTGCCGATGCTGCGAGTGCAGTGAACCACGCGGGCGTGCAGCCAGTCGTCGCCCTCAAACAGGCGAACGAGCACTTCGGTGTTCGGGGCCAGCTCCACCCGCGATGCCACGCCAAGCCCCCGACGGCTGACGTTCAAGACGGCGACGGTGATCTCCCGGCCGTTCAGTGAGAGGATTGCCGGTACCTCCGGCGGCACGTGGCGCCGGGGTTCCGAGCGCTTCTTCTCCGGCAAGCCCGAGGGGCCTTCGACCGAGAGCCAAAGCTCAAACAAGCCGTTCCTCTCAACGGACTGCTCGTTCATGATCGTTTCATCCGACTCGTCAAAGTGCCAGAAGACTCCATTCCCGGGTTGCCTCCCCCGGCCACGACACTTGTTCATCGGCCGAAGGCCGGGGCGGCAAAACTAAGAGATCTTGTTTGGGCCGCTGAAAGACGGCGAAATCGCACCGAGACGCAGCGGCTTCGGTTCAGGTACAAGAGCTTCACTTTTGGTAACGGATCGTGCCCGGCCGAACCGGTGCAAGACATTGCGCGAAAGCTTGCAGGAAGGGTGCTTCAGCCGGTAAAGTGCGCGGCTCGGCGGGCAGAGGAAGGCTTGAGTGCCGCGTACGAGACGAGCGGTCGGAAGGGTGGAACATGGCGACGGACGTCAAGAAGATCGGCGAGATGGTGGCGGCGGCGAGTGCGCCGGTCCGCGCCCTGCTGGATGAGGTGGGCAAGGTCATCGTCGGCCAACGCTACATGGTCGAACGACTGGTCATTGGTCTGCTGGCGAACGGTCACGTGCTCCTCGAGGGGGTGCCGGGGCTGGCCAAGAGCCTGACCGTCACATGCCTGGCGAAGGCGATACAGGCGCGTTCGCGGAGGATCCAGTTCACGCCGGATCTCCTGCCGGCCGACCTGATCGGCACCCAGATCTACAACCAGCGAACGGGCGAGTTCAGCGTACGCAAGGGGCCGATCTTCGCGAACATCATCCTGGCGGACGAGATCAACCGTGCCCCGGCGAAGGTGCAGTCGGCCCTGCTCGAGGCGATGCAGGAGCGGCAGGTGTCGATCGGCGAGGAGACGTTCAAGCTTGAGGAGCCGTTCCTCGTCCTCGCGACGCAGAACCCGCTGGAACAGGAAGGCACCTATCCGTTGCCCGAGGCGCAGGTGGATCGCTTCCTGCTGAAGCTGCGGATCGACTATCCGAGCAAGGCGGAGGAGAAGACGATCGTCGACCGCATGGCCGTCACGCACGTCGACGGGCGGATCAACCCCGTCATCACGCCCGAGGAGATCGTCCGGCTGCGTGAGATCGTCGACGAGATCTACGTGGACGAGAAGGTCCGCGATTACATCATCGAGCTGGTCTTCGCGACACGCGACCCGGCCGGGGCCGGCCTGGCCGACCTGGAAAACCTGATCGAGTACGGGGCGTCGCCGCGGGCGTCGATCGCCCTGACGCTGGCCGCCAAGGCGCACGCCTTCATGCAGGGCCGCGGCTTCGTGACGCCGCAGGACGTCAAGTCGATCGGCATGGACGTCCTCCGCCACCGCGTGATCCTCAGCTACGAGGCCGAGGCGGAGGAGATGGGGCCCGAAGACGTCCTGAAGAAGGTGTTTGATTCGATCCGAGTGCCGTAGGAAAAGCGGGAAAGCGAGAAAGCGGAAAAGCGAGACACGGGTCGGGGGAAGCGCGAAAGTGAAAAAACGGGAAAGTGAAAAAGTGACGGGGCCGGAGCGATGATTCGGCTGATCGAGTCGCCTGGAACCCGGCCTGCGAAATCCTGAACCCGGAACCCCCGACCCCAACCCCGGAACCCGAGACCCGGACCCCGGAACCCGATCATGGCCTCCACGCTGACCGATGCCGAACGCACCCGCGAGCTTCTGCGGAAGGTCCGCCGGATCCAGGTGCGGACCGACCGCCTCGTGACCGACGTGATCGTCGGCGAGTACCGGTCCGTCTTCAAGGGCCGCGGGATGGAGTTCGATGAGGTTCGCGAGTACATCCCCGGCGACGACATCCGCACCATCGACTGGAACGTGACCGCCCGCACCAGCGCCGCCCACGTCAAGCGTTACATCGAGGAGCGCGAGATGACGGCGATCCTGCTGGTGGACATGAGCCTCTCCGGCCGGTTCGGCAGCGCCGAGCGTCTCAAGATCGACCTGGCCACCGAGATCAGCGCGGTGCTGGCGTTCTCGGCGATCAAGAACAACGACAAGATCGGCCTGCTGCTGTTCACCGACCGCGTCGAGATGTACATCCCCGCCAAGAAGGGAAAGCGCCACGTCCTCCGCGTGATTCGGGAAATGCTCAACTTCCGGCCGGTCGCCGGCGGCACGAACCTCGCCGCCGCCCTCGAGTTTCTCAACAAGGTGCTCAAGCGCAAGGCCGTGGTGTTCCTCGTCTCCGACTTCATCGATCGCGACTTCGAGCACGACCTTGCCCTGACCAAGAGCCGGCACGACCTGATCCCCGTCCGCATTTCCGACCCGCGCGAGAGCACGCTGCCCGACGTCGGGCTGATCGAGCTGGAGGATGCCGAGACGGGCGAGCGCGTCCTTGTCGACACCCGCCGGCGAAAGATTCGCGACGCCTTCGCCCGAACCGGCCAGGCCGAGACCCGGACGCTGACGGGCCTGCTGCGGTCGATGGGGATGGACGCCCTCGAGGTCTCGACCGATCGCCCCTACATGAAGGATGTCCTGACATTCTTCCGCCGACGCGAGCGGCGAATGAAGCACTGACGAGAGCCCTCGCGAGCCGGTTACGCACCCAGCGACTGAAAACCGTCACGGAGCCACAAGCCGGGCGATCTCGTCCCGGCTCAGTCGGTGCACGAGCAATGAGGAACCGATGCGACCGTCGGGCGTTCGTTCGCTTAGCCGATGCAGGAGCCGGCCCTGCCGCATCGTCTCGAATCGGTCCGCAAGTTCGGCGAGCCGGCGCTCGTCCAGAACGGGTCTTCGGGCCGTTGCCGACGAAGCGAACAGCTCCCACAGCGCGGCATAGGTCGCGCGGTTCGACGCGTCGGCCCAGTAGGCCCGCCGGGCGGTCGGCTCGTACACGCCGAGCATCTGCGTTACGCTGACGACGTACGTGCCCGCATCCAGCTTCGCACGTGCCTCCGCGAAGGGTTCGAAGCTCGGCAGCATCTCGCAGCGGAGCCCGTATGCCTGTGGCATCGCGCTGCCGAAGTACGCCAGCTTGAGCCGCTCCGTCGGGTGTTCTCGGCCGTAGCGGGCAAGGCGCTTGAGGTCCTGCCCCCAGTCGATGTTGCTGTCGGCGAGGTATCGGTGCCCGTTTTCCGGTCCGCCGATCAACTCGTTGAAGTACGCGATGTAGTGCGGATGGATTCGGACGGTTGCCGTGAACAACCACCCCACGGCCAGGGCGATCAGAATCCGCCCCGCCCTGCGATCCCGCCAGGCGGCGGTTGCCCCGGCCGCCACGAAGAGGCAGGGGTAGGCCGGCAGCAGGTGTCGATGGCCGATGTTGATGTGACTGGAGACCGCCGACAGCCACCATACGACGGCGAACGTTGCCAGGCCGGCGGCGAGCACCGGGTCGCGAATCACGGCCGCCCGCGTCATCAGCGCAACGGCTCCGGCAACCATCAACGCCAGGGTGGCGACGGGCGTCTTGATCGCGAAGGCAATCGGAAAGTACGACCACCAGCCGGCGTCGCCGGTCTCTCCCATCAGGTATGCCGGCCGCGACTCGGTCGTATGAAGCGTGTAGGCGAAGCCGTAAAGATAGGCCTCCGGCAGCAGCCGGTGCCGCCTGGCCCAGAGCAGGCCGCGGACGACCGGCCCCGGACGGGCGGCCTCGGCCCCGCAGGGCAGCACGGTGAGCCACACGTCCTCCATGGTTGCCAGTTGCGGCGGCCCGGGATTATTGCCCGGGAACATGGTGGCGACGTGCCGGTCGGCCCCGCGAAACGGGCTATAGCGGAATCCGAAACACGCCCAGATCGCCAGCCAGACGAACAACATCAGGACCAACGCGATTGCCGCGAGGGTCATCGCCCGCGCGAGACGGGACGCAACCACGACGGTCGCGCCTTCGGCTGCCGCGTCGAGGGGCCGCAGCGACAGCCGCAGCGGCGCCGGCCGCAAGATCCCGACCAGGGCCATCGCCGGCAGCGCCGGCAGGACCAGGAGAACTTGACCAAGCTGAAGACGGCGAGGGCCGCGGCGGCGCCGGCGAGCCGTCCCCAGGTGACCTCTTCCAGCAGCCGCGCAAATGTCCACAGGCTCAGAATGGCCGCGAATGTCGCCGGAAGGTCCGTGGTCACCAGGTGGCCGTGCGCCAGAAAGTTCGGACACATGGCCGCGAGCGCCATCGCCAGCAGCCCCGATGACTCCCCGAGACATCGGCGGGCCGCGGCATACACGCACAGACACGTGGCCAGCAGGAGCACGACCATCATGCATCGCGCCGGCGCGATGAATCGGTCGCCGTCGTTCAGCACGAAAAGCCAGGTCCGTCCGACCGCCCACATGTTGCCTTCGCGCCAGCCGGGGGTATCCGGCGGCGGGTCCGTGCCGCTCATGGCCAGCAGCGGCAGGGCCGCCCACATCTTCGCCAAGGGCGGGTGATCGGGCGCCAGGCGAAAGTCGCCCGTCCGCAGATAGGTGTAGCCTGACGTCAGGTGGCTGGTCTCGTCCCAGGTGATGCTGTCGTCGAACACCGCCCGCCCGGCCAGGACCGCGCAGGCGGCGAGAAGAAACACGACGGTCGCCGTCCGGGTCGGCAGCGCGGCAAAGCCGGATTTCGCCCATCGCCGCGTGCCCCCGGCCCGGCTGCGGTGGGAGGTGTCGTTCACTTCTTGGCCTCTCCGGCGACGTCCGCGACGTTCAGGCCGGCGATCTGGTAGTACACGCCCAGGGCCGCCTGGAGGCGGATCTCGCCGGCCCGGCAGCTGTACAGCAGGCTGTACAGGTTGAGCTCGGCCGCCGTGAGATCGCTGCGGGATTCCAGGACCTGGTCGATGAGCAGCTTTTTCGCGGTCAGATAGGCCTCGCAGCGGGAGGCGTACTCCTCCTGCTTCTGCTTGATGAGCTCCAGCAACTGGATGCGCCGGTCGCGGTCGGTGCGGAGCGACTCGGTTTCGGTGATGATCTGCCGCTTGATCTCGATCAGCTCTTCGTCGGCCCGGGCCTGGTACGCTCGGATGTCCGCCTCGGCCTTGAGCCGTGTGGCCGTGAGGACGCGTCGGTCGTTCAGGCTGACCGTGACGCCGGCGGCGACCATCCACCCGTCGGCGCGGGTGTCGTAATCCACGCCGCCGAACGGATAGTTCGTGCCTTCGACATAGGCGGTGATGTCGAGTTTGCCCTCGATCGCCAGGCGCCGTTGCAGTTCGGCGTCCTTGATGGCGTTTTCGAACACGCGGAAGGTCGGGTTGTTGGCGCGGGCCTCCTCGATCATCTCGGCCACGCCCTCCGGCGTGGAGGCCCGCTGGATGAAGACACTCTCCTTGTACTCCGGGATCTCGATGACCACCTCGTCGTTCTGGTCGAGCCCCATCCTCGCCAGGAGGTGGCGCAGGTACTCGCGTTCGTACGAACGGTAGCTGGCCTCCCGCGATTCGTAATCGGTGATCACGCTGCGGACCCGCGAGCGATCCGCCTCGGCCAGTCGGGGATCCTTCGAGAGCTTCTCGAGGTCGGCGACGTGGCGGGCGTAGCCGTCCGCGTAGTTTCGATAGAGCACGCAACTGTTGTAATAGCTGAGGGCGTTCAGCGTGTTCAGGCGAAAATCCCGGAGGTAGTTCAGCCGGGCCTTGCGGGCATTCGATTCCTGGTAGGCCTCGTTGATGATGCGGTCCTGGCGCTTCCGCGAGCCGACGAAGGGCACCTCCACGCGCCCCCGAAGAACACCGCCGCTCCCCTCGTCGATCGGCTTCTCGCCCTCCGCCGGATCGCCGATCCGCGCGCGAGACGCGGAGCCGCCCCCCTCGACGCGAAACACGGCGCCCTCGAACGTCTCCTTGCGGATGCCGACCGTCGCCTCGCCCGTCAGGGTCCGCGTGCTCTGCTGGTTGGGGAACCGCGAGTAGCTGCTGTTCAGCTCCGCGAAGGGCTCCAGGCGACTCAGGTTGGCGCGAAAGGCCTCCAGGCCGTGGATCGCGCTGACCATGTCCTCACGGGCGGCCGTCACATCCGGGCTTCGCTCGAACACCAGGCGCACAATCGTGGCGACATCCAGGCGGTACGGCGGCCCGAGCGGGGGCTCGGTGGCCGGCCGGCTAGCCGCATTTTCGACGGCGGCGGCGACCCGCGGGCGGCGAGCCGGTTGCGTGGACGGCGGCACCGGGTCGGACGATCGCGGCCCGGAGGGCGACGCCGCACACCCGATGACGCACGCCGAGGCAAGAAGGCCGATCGTGCTGGGTAAGGTCCGGAACGCCATAACGCTCGCGACTCGTCCGACCCGCCTGACGGCGGGCGCTGCTCCGTCAACCTCTGTCCGTGGCCGGACCGCAGGAGGACCGCGGCCTCCGTGCCACCCCTGCGAAGAAGCGGTCGCCCCCGACGGGTAGAGAATCGGCGATGCCGGGGAATCTGTCAAATGGTTCGGCGGGTTCAGCGCATCGGATGCGCCGCTTTCAACGACCTGTGCAGTGTGGTGGGGCCGCGCGACGTCGGCCGACGCATCAGGGCTCGGACGTAACTCGCTGTCCGCGGCAGACCGCACGGGTAGCGCGGGTCGTTGCTGAGCCGAAGGCGAAGCATGGATCCACCTTCATTGCTCGAGTTTCTTGTCCTCGGGAGATGCGGCCTCGCCTCGCGAGAAGCCGAGACCTTCTACTCGCCGATTTCGAAGGCGGTCGTGACGATGTCGTTGGCACGCAGAGAGACGGTGACGGCGCTGTCGATGACGGGGAGGGCCCCGCCCGGCCGTTCGACCGCATCGGCCAGACCCGCCCGGACGATCCGGCGGCCGCCGGGCAGCGTCCATCGCAGCGTGCATTGCGCCGGCTTGCCCTGCATCTCCAGCAGGCGGACGATGACCGCGTTGCGTGCCTCGGCGAGCTTGATGCAACCGACGATCACCGGGTCGCCTTCGACTCTCAGAAGCGACTCGGGCGGCGTGGGCGCGGCGTCCGCCTCGGTCAGCCAAACGGGCTCCAGCGGGTAGAACGGTTGCCACGCGAATCGTGTGACGGCGGCGCCGTCATGCGGCCCGGCGTGCGAGGTGAGCCGGTAGCGGAAGGGGATCTCCCCCTCCTGGCCCGCGCGGAAGTTGGTGTACCAGTAGTTGTTCATCACCCACGAGAAGAGGCGGCCGTTGTCGAACTCGTTTCGATCGGCCCACTTGCCCACGTGCAGGTCGCTGCAGAGCACGAGGGGGGCCTCGATCGGCGCGATGGCCACGCCGAAGCCGGGGCCGGCCACGTGGGCCCAGTGTTGGATCGAGTAGTAGTCCTGGCACGAATAGGTGAGCTGGTCCTTGCCGGGCCGCATGATCGCGTTGGCGATCTGGAGACGCCATTCGGGCTGCGGCACGTCAAACGGAAACGCGATGTACACTGCCTCCGGGTCCGTGTACTCCTGTTTCGTGAAGACGTTGGTGATGTCCACCGCCTTGAGCGCCTCGTACAGGCGGATCGTCTGGAGGATGCGCGGGCACGTCGGAAGCGACGTCTCAAGGGTCATTTCTTGAAACACCGGGCCGCGCCGCTGCGAGAGCAGCCTTCCGCCTTTCGGCAGCGTGCGGGTGAAATCCACGCGACGGGTCACGTTGTCAATCGCCTGCCGGTTGCCGTTGGGCCGCTCGTAGATCGGCTGATTGAGCCGGTGCGGGGCCCGGGTGTCGGCCAGCTCGCGCCGAAGCTCCTTGTCATACCAGCTCAGCAGGCCGCCGGACTCGGGACCGGCAACGACGCGGTAGAAGCGGTTTTCGAGCGTGCCGTCGGCGGGCGGCGGGGGGGCTTCGGCGGCGGGTGCCGCACGCAGGACAAACACGGCATAGCCGTGCGACGGCACGTCGTTTGCGACGAAGAAAACGCTCCTGCCTTCGGTCGACAATTGCGCGGCGACGGACCGGTCTCCGCGGGCGTCCGTGACGGCGACGCCGTCGGCCCCCTCGAGAGGCGTTCCAGCCAGCGGGACCTCGACCACGTCGGACCGCGACCAGCCGAGCGTGTTCCAGACGGCCACCGCGTGCCCGGCCGGCCCGCGGATCCCACGCGCTGCAAGCCGCAGCGCCCGGCGATAGAGGTCGTTCGTCATCCTCTCCGCGTCGGCGGCAAAGGCGGCCTTATAGGCCCACTGCTTCCGTGTGTTCTCACTGTGCGGCGCCGAGACGCTCTCGGAGGCCCCCCAGGTGTGCTCGTCGAAGTGGATCATCCTGTCCCAGGCGGCGTTGATCTCGTCACGCGGATACGCGACGGCGGGGTCCTGGAGCCGGGCGCGGGTCCAGAGGCCTTCCGCTGCCACCAGCCGGTCGTGCAACAGGCGGTTGATCCCCGTCTCCTTCGCCGAGCTGGCCGGGCCGTCCGCCCACCAGCTTGGGATGTCGCCGCGGAACGTCTTGCACCGGGGGCCGTAACGCGATTCGAGGATTTCCAGGAACTCGCGGTTGGTGGCGACGACGACCTTTGGCCACACGTACTTCTCGTTCCAAGCCCGCGCGTTGCGGCTGGCGTTGATCTCGGGGGGGAGGTTGTCGCCCCCCATTCGGAGCTGAATGTGGTCGACCCAGCCGCCGGCCTGCTCGTTGCGGTTGATGATACCCCGGAACTCGTCCTCGAAGAGGCCCGGGGCGCGGAAGAAGTTGCCCTCGCGGTAGCTGTCGGTGTACCAGAGGAGGACGCGGTCGCCCGCCGGCCCCTCCCAGTAGAACGGCCTCGGGACCGCGCCCGGCCGATACCACAGGAACCGTCCGCGGATCGAGTTCGCGCGGAACGACACCCGCGTGATGCCGGCCTCCGTGAACAGCTCGGGCAGCGACCAGGCATAGCCGGGCACGTCGTTGAGCATGGCCGTGTCGATCGTTACGCCGTACTTCCGGCGAAGCTCCTGGGCGTAGTAGAGGCAGCGGATCGTCTCTTCGTGCCCGGTCAGTTCCGTGGGCATGTTCAGATAGTAGCCGCAGATCTCGATCCGGCCCTGCCGGACGAGGTCGATCAGCCGGGCGACCTGTTCCGGGGTGTGGCGATCGATGTAGTTCTTCATGAGGCCGGAGACCTCGACCGTCCAGCGGTAGCGGCTCTCGGCGGGCCAGTCGGCGGTCTCGTGGCAGTGCGCGACCGCGAGGTCCATGTCCTTCGAGAGCCGCTCGATGACCTCCGGCTGCGGATGCGTGAAGCCGATGTCATAATGGGTGTGGGGCGTCATGTAGAACGTCCACTGCCGCGCGGGCTTCACGACGGCCTTGGCTTCGAGGCGCTTGCCGAAGTCGGCTTCGAAGACGGCGAGGATCTCCACCGGCTCGGCGGGCTCGGGCAGGTGAACCGGGTAGGCGTCGTTCACGAGGTCCTTCAGGGCGACGGCGTGCTCCTCCCGCGTGCCGGCGATGTCGAGGACGAGCTTGCCGGCGACCGGCTCGGGCCTGCCCTCCGCGAGCGTGCGGACGATCACGCGGCGAAGCGGACCCTTCTCGTTACGCAGGACGAACGGCGTCGGGTCGACCTGGAGCGTGAGAAGTTCTCGCCGCCGTTTCTCTTCCTCCTTTTTCGCGTTGGCGATTGCCCTCCGAAGGTCGTTTACCGGCGGCGCGGCCCGCACGTGGACGTTGCGGAACTCGACGCTGCTGCCGTCCTGCGCGATGAGGCCCACGCCGCCGGCCCGCAGGTCCGCCGTCGTCGCCTGAAGTTGCCACGCGGGCTCGGTCTGGCCCTCGGGCCAGATCTTGCCAAGGACCAGCTCGCCGGATACGGCGGCCTTCAGGCGAAGCCACCGGCCCCGCCGAACGTTCAGGCGTTCGCCCTTGCCCGGTACCTGTGTCACTGCGCCCCTGTCGTAGCGGAGCAGCTCCAGCCGGTCTTCGCGGTCGTAGTAGCGAACGACGGCGCAGGACCGATCCGCCTGCGCCCGCAGGACGAGGCCGAAGTTCGCGCGTCCCGTCTCACCGACGCGAACCTCCGCCTCGACGAGGACGTCGGCCAACGGCGAAACCTTCGCGAGCCGCGCGGAGTTTTCCTGGGGACTTGTGCCGCGATAGACGCCGTCCGTCACCGACCAGTTTCCGGCTTCGAAGTAGGGCTGCCACTGGGCGTCGCCCGCGTCGAAGTCGTCTTGAAAGAGCACGTCCGCGTTCTGGGCCGGGGCCGGCAAGCCGCAGATGCCAAGGCACGCGGCTGCCACGATCAAGCGGGATGGCGTCATCAAAAACCTCCGTGGGGTTGTGAAACAAGCATTTGCAGGATCGCTGCCCCCGCACGCGAGGGCACGTGCCTCGCAACGCGCGGTGCCGACACGCGTCCCTCTCGCCGCGTCGCTCTCATGGTTCGGGCGCGACTCGTTCGTCCGCCTCGAGCCAGCTCAGTTGCCGCCAGAAGTGATCGTGCAGCACCTGGGTCGCCGCTGCGACGTCGCGTGCGGCAAGGGCGTCGACCAGGAGCCGGTGCTCGCGCGACGTGAGTTCCTGTTCGTCGCGGTCGAAGCGGCGTTCCACGATGAGCTTCCGGTGAAGCGGATGCGAGAAGAAAGCGCGCAGCAGCCCGACCATGTTCGCCAGCAGGCGGTTTCCGGTAGCCTCCAGGAGCTTTTCGTGCAGGGCTATGTCCAGTTCGTTGTAATGGTCGCCCTCGATCAGGGCCGCCTCGAACCGACGCTCGATCTCCCGCATCTCGTCGATCTGCGCCGGGGTAATGCGCTGGACGGCGAACGGAACGGCTGCCAGTTCCAGCGCCGCACGGGCCTCCAGCACCTCGCCCAGCCGTAGTTCGCTCAGGTGGAAGTGTGTGACCATCGCATCGACGACGCGATCGTACGTGAATTCGCGGACGCGCGTGCCGGTGCGCGGGCGGGCCTCCAGCAGCCCGCTGACGGTCAGGCCCTTGATGGCCTCGCGAAGCGTGGCGCGGCTGATCTTCAGGCGCTCCGCCATCTCGTGCTCGCCCGGCAACCGGTCGCCGGGCTTGAGCCCGTTCGAATAGATGTACTCCCGCACCTGCCGGACCACATGGTCGGCCAGGGTCTGGCGGGGACGCTTGGCGGGTTTCCTTGTTGCCTCTGCCATTCAATGCCCCTATGTTATGACTTGTCTGACAATTGCCATTATAGCGAGCGGGCCATTCACTGCAAGGGCAGCCGACAGCCCAGACGGGTGCAAAGCCGGCGGCGCAGGCATATAACTGTTTTCCATATAGTAGCTTACAGACTGAATCCGCTCCTTCTTGGGCACATTCTCCACGAGTACGCCACCGTTGCCATGGTAGCCGCGACGATGAATACCTGGCCGCTGCGCCCGAACCATTGCTGGTTCCAGAGCTCACGGATCACAAGTTGCCATACCAGGAGAAGCTGGGCGCCGATGCCCAGGATCGGGACGACCATGTTCCAGAGTGCGTGCGCCCGATCGCGCGCGAACCGCCGGAAGTAGACGATGTTCGAGAGGTTGGCCGCCACATAGACGACCGCGATATACCACCCGACGACGTTTCCCCACCAGCGGATCGTCGACGTCTCGCCGGCGAGCACCGCCACGGGCACGACCCCCAACAGTGTGGTCGCAAACACCACGTGCAGCGAGTTCCAGGGGACCTGGAAACGGGGGTGCACGGCGCCGAGCCAGCCCGGAAGCGTGCCGTCGCGCCCCATGGCATAGAGGACGCGGGAGGCGGCCGTGGCACACGGGATCAGGGCGCCGATCGCCGCCGTCATGCCGGTAATCGTGACCAGGATGTCAAAGCGGCCCCACACGCGCCGGGCGAGATACGAGATCGGGCTGCGCGACTCGTCGTCGACGAGCGCGAACAACTCCGGTTGAGGCGCGGCCAGGGCGAACGCCGAGAACCCGATGACATACCAAACCCCGATCAGTATGCACGTGGTCATGACGGCGACGGGTATGGTCCTCCGGGCGTTGCGAGTCTCTTCGGATGTCGGCGTCGCTGCATCGCAGACCATCGAGAGCATCGCCAGCGGGAGGGCCAGTACGATGCCCGAGGCCCCGCCCCTGGCGGCGGTCGGGAGGATCGGGTCCCAGGAAAAGGTGCCGCGCGCCACGGCCACCGCGAGGAAGGTGAGTCCAAGCCCCACCACGACGGCGAGCTCGGTCATCAGCATTGTGAACGCAAGCCGCGACGACACCACAATGCCTCGATAGGTGACGTGCGCGGTCAGCCCCAGGGCGAGCACGGCACCCGCCAGCCAGGTCCACCGGCCCGTCGGCAGCCCCGCCAGGTCGAGCAGTCCGTTGAAGAACTGGCCGAACATGATCGGCGGAAAGAACACGGTCAGGACGTAATAACAGGCCGTGGTCACGCCGATGCCGGCCCCGGGCGCCGGCCCCAGGGCGCGGGTCGCCCAGGCGTACACCCCGCCGGCCGACGGAATCTCCCGCGCGAGCATCCCGAAGCTGAGTGCCGAGGGCAGCGTCATCAGCATCCCGATGGCCATGACGAAGCCGACCGCGACGCCGACCTGGGAGACCATCGCGCCGAACAGGGTGTAGATCGAGGCGGCGGGGGCCATGTACGCGGCCGTCAGGGCGGCCGTTGCGAGAAGACCGAGCGCGTTGGCCCGAAGGGCGGGTTCGCGGCCTGGCACGCTCGATCCCGGCGCCACGCCGGGATCGGAGCCGGAAGCAGGTGGGAGAGGCGATTCCGTCGTCTTCATCGGCATTCTTTCAGAATGTGATGGTGAGGCCTCCGTCGACGACAAGCGTCTGGCCGGTGATGTATCGGCAATCGTCGGACGCGAGGAAAAGGACGGCGGCGGCGACCTCCTCGGGTCGGCCCGGCCGGCCGAGCGGGATTCGTCGCCGTTGTTCGTACCACTGCTTGAACAGATCCGTCTGAGTTTCGTCGACGCCGTCCACAACGCACATGGACGTGTGAATGCAGCCGCAGACGCATGTATTGACCAGGATGTCGTACGGGGCGAGTTCGACCGCCATGCCGCGTGCGAGCGAAAGCAGACCTCCCTTGCTGGCGGCATAGGCGCTGAGACGCGGCTCGCATGCGATCGCCTGCGTCGAGCCGATGTGGACGATCCGCCCCGACCGTCGCGACATCATGTGCCGGGCGACAAGCTGGCTGAGAACGAAACAGGCCTCGAGATTCACCGCGTGCGTCTGCCGCCAGCGTTCGATCGTGAGATCGAGAAACGGCACATGTGCGCTGATGGCGGCGTTGTTGACGAGGACGTCGATCCGCCCGTGTCGAGCCACGACGTCGCGGACGCACCGCTCCAGCGCACCGTGGTCGCCGACATCCAAAACGAACGGCATGGCTCCCGGCAGCGACCGGCAGACGGCATGGAGCGCGTCGCCGTTGCGATCAAGGCCGGCGACCAGCGCCCCCTCCGCGAGAAATCGGCGCAGGATCGCTTCGCCGATTCCCTGCGCGGCACCGGTGACGATGGCGACCTTGTTTTCCAGACGATTCATGGCAGCTTACTGAAATCAGGGTCCTGTAGATCTCCAAGTTCCCGCACCGTCACACGGCGGTACGGGATTGCCCGACTCGATTGCACCCCCACGCCGCTTGCGTCGATCTGAAGGATTCGGCCGGGCGATTGCGAGGTCATGGTCGCCAACCTCAATCGTCGCGCGGAACCGGCACGCGTCAATAGAGCGTGAAGTTCACGCCGGTCCCCAGTGTCCCTGTTCCGAGCTTCGCGGCCTGTTCACTTCGGTACACAACCACCCGCTTTGCCGAGTGAAGGATGATCTCCGGTCGGCCGTCGCCGTCAAGGTCGCCTGTCGCCGCCAGCGGACCGGGATCGCCTGCGGGCCGCGACGGGGTATCCATCTCGGGTACGTCGACCGGTCCCAGGCGGGCGACGCATCGGCCCCGGCCGTCGAA
>CAZTVU010000122.1:0-2189 GCA_964617025.1 uncultured Planctomycetales bacterium
GCCGATCGAGCTGTGGCAGGAGTCCGGCCGCGACGTGACGATGGGCGACACGCTGATCCGCCTCGTGGATCGCGAGTGGCGCCGCGGCAGCGTGCTGGGCCCGACGCACGAGGAGTGCATCACGGACATCGTTCGCAGCTACGTCAACAGCTACAAGCAGCTCCCCATCACGCTCTACCAGATCCAGACGAAGTTCCGCGACGAGCAGCGGCCCAAGAGCGGTGTGTTGCGGACGCGCGAGTTCCTCATGAAGGACGCGTACTCGTTCGACGTGGACAAGGCCGGGCTCGACGCGAGCTACCGGAAGATGTACGACGCCTACTGCCGCATCTACCGGCGGTGCGGACTGCCGTACCTCGTCGTCGAGGCCGAGAGCGGGCCGATCGGCGGCGACGCCTCGCACGAGTTCATGGTGCCGACCGATGCCGGCGAGGACGTCGTGATCCGCGGCGAGGATTACGCCGCCAACATCGAGCGGGCGGTCTGCGCGCCCCTGCCGCAGGACGACGCGCCGATGGAGCCGATGCAGGAGGTCCATACGCCGAGCCGGCGGACGATCGACGAGGTTTGCGAGTTCCTTCGCACGCGGCCCGACCGGATGATCAAGACACTGGTCTTCACGGCGCGCCTGCCGGCGGAAGACGCCGGCGGGCCGGCGACGCGCACGGTGGTGGCGCTCGTCCGCGGCAACCACGAGATCAACGAATCCAAGCTTCGCCGTGCGGCGGGCGCGGTGACCATCGAGCTCGCGTCGCCGGAGGTGATCGAGCGGCTGACCGGCGCCGACGTCGGTTTCGCCGGGCCGCAGGGGCTGGTCGATCGCGACCCCGGCGTGCTCATGCTGGTCGATCAGGCCGTGTCGGTCCTGCGGAATGCCGCCAGCGGCGCGAACCGGACGGACTATCACGTCCTCAACGTGAACCCGGGCCGCGACTTCCCGCTGCAGGGCGACCGCGTGAAGGTCGCCGACATCCGGAATGTGGCCTTGGGCGACCGCTGTCCGAAGAGCGGCAGGCCGCTCGAGTTTATCAAGACGATCGAGGTCGGCCACGTGTTCAAGCTCGGGACCAAGTACAGCCGGGCGATGCGCGCCGAGTTCCTCGATGCCGCCGGAAAGTCCCAGCCGATGATCATGGGCTGCTACGGCATCGGGCTGAACCGCATCGTCGCCGCCGCGATCGAGGCCCACCACGACGACGACGGCATCATCTGGCCGATGGCGATCGCGCCGTTCCACGTGCTGATTGCCGCACTGGATGCGGGCGACCCCGAGGTCTCCGGGGTGGCAGACCGCCTGCACGATGAGCTGTCGGCGAGGGGTGTGGAGGTTCTCTTGGATGACCGCGACGTACGCCCCGGCCCGAAGTTCAAGGATGCCGACCTGATCGGCATCCCCATTCGCATCACGGTGGGCAAGAAGGGCCTGAAGGACGGCATCGTCGAGGTTAAGGACCGCGCGGGCACCGAGGTGGCCAAGCTATCGCCCGACGCCGCCGTTGCCGAGGCCGTGCGGCGTTATCAGGCCGCGTTGGCCATGTAATGCCGATTCGATTGGACTGCGACCCGGCCGACCGGGCTTCGCCCCGGGGTTATTTCCACTAGTCGCCCATTTCCACTTCGGCGATCACCTCGGCCGGGGAAAGGTCATCTCCGAACAGGAGGCGGCAGAATGCACGGTGATAGCGGTCGACGGTCCACAGAGAGGCGCCGAGGAGGTCGCGGAACTGCTCGTGGGTGATCGCGGCGCCGCCGATGGGCATCGTGCAGCGAAAGCCGAGGGCCCCGTCGCTCATGTCGAGATCGAAAGATCCCAGCGACAGGCCGTAGTTGGCGCGCACAACGGTCTCGGCCATCTGGGGCCGCCGTGCCTCCGGAACGACGAGCGGGATGCGCACAAAAATGCCGAGCGTGGCGGGCTGCTCGCGGGCCGAGATCAATACGGAGAAGGTGCCGCTCCGGCCGCGAAAGCCCGTGTCAATGCCGTTGTTGTCCTCGCGCAGACGATAGGCGAATTCGTCGGCGTCGAGGAACCGGCAGACGCGATCGATGGTCGATTCGATTCCATCCATGGGGGGTTCCTTCCGGGCCCGCTTGCCCTTGCCCGACTTGGGCGTCCGCTTGTCAGCGACAATGGGGGCCTTCACGGCCGTTACTGCCGCGCCGTCGCCTGCCGCGGGGAGCGGGTCGAC
>CAZTVU010000122.1:2199-8632 GCA_964617025.1 uncultured Planctomycetales bacterium
TCGCTTTGCCGTGTGGGCGCCCGTTGGTGTCCGAAGGGGCGCGGGCAAGCCGAGAAGCCAGCGAACGCCTGCGATTACGGCGGCCACCAAACGCTTCATCGGGTCCTGTGTTGCCTGCATGGTCGGTGTCTCGCCAAACGCCCTTCTGCGCCCCGATGCCCCGCCCCGGTCGGCCAGCAAACTCGTAACCGGCTGGGGCGTAGGAAGCTACGACTATCCGCCGTATCGCCTCATCGCCCTGCGGCCAGCCTAAACGATTAAATCCCCGGTCAGCACACATTTCCACCGGGGGCTTGGCAAGGTCGGCCTGTGCCTGCCGGTGATGACCGTGCCCTGGCCCCTTGTCCCTGGTTCCCTCTGCTGCAATGGCAATGTCTCATTTGCGACGCGGCATGTCGCCGCTTCCGGGTCGGCTCCTATGTGGAATATACACCGGACCCTCGATGCGTCAAGCAAACGGGCCTTTTTCTTCCGGCGGCCTCATCAACCGTCAAACGGCTGAGCGGCGAAACGGTGCTCGCGTCTCCGGGACAGGTGCCCCGCGTCCGTCCGACCGGGGATTGGGGCAGTTCGTGGCTGCGGGGCCGCGTGCGCGGTCGCCGCGTGGCCGGTTGGCGGCTCTCCTTTCGCTCGGGCCGAGTGATATAATCCCGCCGCTTGGCGGATCGGCGGCTTCTGGAAACGGGCGAGCGCCTCGCTTGCGCGGCACCCTCGCCGGCACCGACCGCCGCACGACGAGGCGGACGATGAGCGATTTCATCCTGCGCCCGTGTCAACCGGGGGATGAACCGGGGGCCTACTACGTATGCCTGAAGACCGGCAACTTCGGCAGGGACGGCGAGCCCTTCTACCGGGAAGACCCGGACGCGCTGGGCCGGATCTTCGTCGGCCCGTATCTGGCTTTTGAGCCCGAGCTCAGCCTGATCCTGGAGGACGCCGACGGCATCTGCGGCTATGCGCTTGCCGCCTTCGACTCGCGCCGCTTTTACGAGCGCTACGAGCGGGAGTGGAGGCCGGGCCTGTGTGCCCGCTTTCCTGAGCCACAGGGCGACCCCGCCGGATGGACGCGCGTGCAGCAGGTGTACTATGTCTACCATCACCCCGACTACTTCTGTCCCGAGCCGTACGCGGCCTACCCGTCGCACCTGCACATGGATCTGCTCGAAAGGGCGCAGGGCAGGGGCTGGGGACGCCGGATGATGGAAGCGCTTCTCGATCGGCTGCGCCGACGCGGCTCGCCGGGCGTACATCTGGGGGCCAGCGCCCACAACGCGCGTGCCATCGGCTTCTATGGCCACCTCGGCTTCCATGAATTGGCGCGGGCCGGGGCAGGAGACGACGCGTGCGTCTACATGGGCCGCAGGTTCGACGTCGACCAGGGGCCGTCGGCGGGAGCGCCGTGAGCCGCGCGAGGGCGATCGGTGACGGCTGCGTCCGCGAAGTGACGGAACGGCCCGACGGGAGCCGAACGTGAGTCAATCCGCGGGATTCCTTAGCCGGTACGTGGTGCCGGCCCTGACGACGCTGAGCGAGAACGCCTATCTTTCCGCCATTCGCGGGGGCATGGTGGCGGTCGTCCCTCTGACCATCATCGGCGGGCTCTTTCTCATCGTGTCCTATCTGCCGGTGAAGGGGTGGGACGGAATCATCGAGCCGCACCGGCCGCTCCTCCAGGTTCCGGTGACGGCCACGTTCGGCCTGTTGGCGGTCTTTGCCTGTTTCGCCATCGCCTACGAGCTGGGAAAACAGCTCAAGCAGGAGGCGGTCGTGAGCGCCACGATGGCGACGCTCGTCTTTCTCATGATTCAGATCCAGATCAAGGACCAGGCATTCTCCATGGACGGCCTCGGGTCCAGGGGCCTGTTCACGGCGGTCGTCATCGCGCTCGTGACGGTTCGCGTGCAGAAGCTTTTTGCCGACCGGAAGCTCGTCATCCGACTGCCGGAGAGCGTGCCGCCGGCGGTCTATGAATCGTTTCTGTCGCTCACCCCGTTGTTCTTCCTGCTTGTCTGCTTCTGGGGGATCCGCTTCGTGCTGGGGGCGGATATTGATCGCCTCATTCAGATCGCGTTCAAGCCGCTGGTCTTCGCGCTGAATACGCTGCCGGGGATCCTGGTGTACGCCTTTCTGGTCACGCTGTTGTGGTCCGTGGGCATCAACGGCGACAACGCGATGGATGCCGTCGTCGCCCCGATCTTTCTCCAGTATCTTGCGGCCAATGTCGAAGCCACGACGCAGGGTCGGCCGCTGCCCTATATCACCGCATACGGCTTCTTTACGGCGTTCGTCAACGTGGGCGGGACGGGGGCGACGATCGCCCTGGCGCTCATCATGCTGAACTCGAAGGAGCCGGGCTTCCGCAAGGTCAGCCGCCTCTCGCTGCCCACGCAGATCTTCCAGATCAACGAACCGATCTTCTTCGGTTTTCCCATTGTGCTGAATCCCGTCCTCATGGTTCCGTATATCCTGAACGCCCTGATCCTGACCGCGGGCACCTACCTGCTCATGCAGTGGGACATCATCCACAGGCCCTTCGTTAACGTGCCCTGGACCACGCCTCCGATCATCGGCCACTACCTCGTCTCCGGGGGCGACTGGAGGGCGGCGGTCTGGGGGGCGATTTCCATCGTGATCGCGATGCTCGTGTATTGGCCGTTCGCCAAGGCGGCCGAGCGCCAACGACTGCGGTCCGAGGCCGCGTAAGGGCCCGCCGGTCGGACGGAATCCGCGAACCGGCCGGGTCGTCGCGCACTCGGGCTGCGCCGGTTGACCCGCCTCACACGGCCCGATAGGCTCGCGCGGCATGGTCACCGTCAGTTTGCGATGCCGGAGTGGGCGAGGTGCATGGCTTGCGACGATCGTGGCGCTCGGCCTGCCGGTCGGGTGTCGAGAGCCGATCGCCGCGGAGACCCGGCCCGGCCCGGCGGATGCGCGCGTCGACGTCTTTCGGATGAAGGCCCCGGGCGGCGGCCGTGACGTCGATCAGGCCTCGGGGTTGTGCTACGGGCGGATCGGGCCGCGCGAGGGCCTTTGGGTCGTCTGCGATCGCAACGGCAGCGCGTGCGCGAATCATGTGTTTCTGTTTGCTCCGCGGGTCCTGGCTGAGGCGCGCCCCGGCGGGGACCTGGCGGCGAGCGAGTCGTTTGCGGTCGTGGGGCCGGCGGACGGATGGGAGCGGTTTGCGCAGGCGCACCCGCAAATCCCGTCGGCGGTGATGAACGCTCTGCGGAGGCAGATGGAGGGCGCTGCGGGCGGCCCGGTCCTGGACCTCGAAGGAATCGTGATCGGGCGCGTGGCCGGAGAGGAGTCCCGTCTTTTCGTGCTGGCCGAGGAGCCGAACTCGCTGGTGCTTGAGCTGAGGCTGGAGGAGCGGGACGCTCGCACGGTCGCGGCCCTCGCCGGTTGTTTCGCCTACGAGGAGGGGCCTGCGGCCCGCGGGGCCGATGCCAACGACGGCCTCGAGGGGATCGCCTGGATGGGGCGGCCGGGCGAGTTCTATCTCGCGGAAGAGGGGACCGAACCGCACAACCCGTCGGATGCGCTGCATTTCTGGCGCAGCCCGCGCCTGATGCGGGCCGAATTGAGCGAAGGGCGAGTGCGGATCGACGAGTCGTGGTCCGCGTCGGTCACCGGTGGCGTTCGGGCCCTCCGTCACAGCGCCTCGCAGACGCTTGACGCCCTGACGCCTTGGGATGATCGCACGCTGCTGGCCGTGGACCGCAACGGGGGGCAGGTCCTTGTCGTCGACGTTCGCAGCGGGGGCGTTCGTCCGTACCTCAACCTTTACGATCCCTCATTGCTCAACCTGCGGCAGAGACTGGACCGGTTCCCCGGCCCGCGTCGAATGCCGTACGTCAGCATCGAGGGCGTCGCCCGCGACGCGAACGGCGACCTGTGGATGGTGGATGATCCGGCGATGCCGGAGTCGTTTCGCGCGTCGTGCATCATCCGGCTGAGGCGGCCGCCGGGGCTCGCGGCGACCACGGCGCCATCGGGGGCGTGATCGGCGGCCGACGGGCGGAAGGGTCGGGGCTGTACATTTCTCGCCGGGCGCGCTATACTATGGGTGGTCGGTCTGTCGAGTGAGTCGGGTAGCGACGCTGGTTGTTCAGGTCCGCAAAGCCTTCTCAATCGCCTTCCAACCTTTCCGGGCCGAAATGCAGGCCCCTTTCGCACGCGATCCGGAAAGCAAAACGCGGGTCGCACCGCCCACGCAACAGGAGAACGACGATGGGCAAGAAACTGTATGTCGGAAACATGGGATACGATGTGAGCAGCTCGGACCTCGAGCAGTTGTTCACGCCGCACGGCGAGGTCCGCAGCGCCGAGGTGATCACGGACCGCATGACGGGCCGGAGCAAGGGCTTCGGGTTCGTGGAGATGGGTTCGGACCAGGAGGCGCAGGCGGCAATTGCGGCGCTGAACGGCAAGGATCACGGCGGCCGGGCCCTCACGGTGAACGAGGCCAGGCCGCGTGAGAATCGGGGCGGTGGCGGTCGCGGCGGTTACGGCGGCGGCCGGCGCTACTGATCCACGACGATGTCGGGATCGAGAAGGCCGCGCGAGCGGCCTTCTCGTTTCCGATTCGTCGGATGCAACGGGAGGTTTCGCATGGTCAAGTCCAAACAGCAGATCATCGACGAGGTCAGTGAGCACATTCGTGCGCGGGGCGGCGCAGCGAGCGACTGGTATGTCGGGACGAGCGCGTGTGCCTCCGCCAGCCTGTTCACCGATCACAAGGTGAAACGGGACGGCGATCGCTGGATTCACCGGCGGGCCGGCTCTCCCGAGGCCGCGCGGGAGATTCAGGTTCACTTCGTGAAGGTTCTGGCGACGGACGGCCGCATCGACGCCGGCGGCAGCGCCGGTGACCGCGTGTACGCGTACCGAAAGGCGCCCCACACGACGCCGTGACGAGTTGCGCGGCCTGCGCGGCACGACGGAGGTCGTTCTTGCCCGGCGGCTCCGGGCGGCCCCCTCTCACCGCGGTGCATGCAGGTCGTCCTGCAGCTTCGCGCGGATGTCCGGCAGCTCGAAGGGCAGCATCTGGGCGAACTCGAATCGCGGGTCGGCGACCGGAAGGTCGTCGTACCACATGATCGGGGCCCCGCGGGCGACGATCCGGCGCTGCAGCGTCCGCAGGGCGTCGCGGCGGGCAAGCACGTCGTGTGGCGACAGATGCCGCTCGATGCAGAACGCGGCCGTGGCGCCGGCGGCCTCGCCGATGGCCCACTCGGTCGGATGTTCGCGGTAGCAGCCGTTGGTGATGTGCGTGGTTCCGATGTTCTTGCACGCCGCCAGCAGGTTCGTGGTGTGCTTCGGGATCAGGGCCGCCAGCGGTACCTGAAAGGGTCGGGCGGGGCCGAACGAGAGGCTTCGCGCCTTGCGGCCCTGGTGAAGATCGATCGCATAGAGGCCGATCCCGACGCTGTCGTCGAAGTGGGCCGCACGCGGGCCTTTCGTGGTGATCTCCTGTTCGACGATCGTCCTGACTGCGACAATCCGCCGGGACTCGCGGATGTACGGGAACTTGGACAGGCCGTCCGCCGAGCCCATGACATCGGGCCGCAGCCGGAACTCCGGATAGCCCTTGCCGCCGTCGTCGCGATCGCACTCGTGCTGCAGCCACCAGAGCAGGCCGAGGCTGAGGTTCTTCGCCGCCCGGAGGTGGGCGATCTGCTCCGCCGCCGAGGGCACGAGGATGTTGCCGCCGCGGTAGTCGTTGCCCGGCCAGTTGATCATGGCGATGTCGTGGGGGTATGCGGCGTCGGCGAACAGCGACGCATCAATCAGCCGGCGGTACGTCCAGAACGGCCCATAGGTACCCGGCCGCGCAACAAACATGCCGTAGGCGGCCGGCCGACCCTCGGCCGCGCCGATCGCAAGGGTATACGGCTGCTCGCGGGCGTTGCGGTCGTAGTCGGGCGGCCGGGGGATCGGGTGACGCTCGCCGGGGCGATGCTCGATTGCGAACGGGTAGGTGAAGCTCTGCACGTCCTCCGGGTCGGCCTCTGCGGGGGCGTTGGGCTCGCCGGTCTGCGCCTTGGCCTCGGCCCCGGTGACGAACGCAGCGGCGCCCAGCGCGAGCAGGTCGCCGAGCTCGGTCGCGTCGATGACGAACGGAGCGGTCACGCGGATTCGCCGGCGCGCGGTCAGGTCGGCGAACTCGACGTGGCGCACGCGCGGGCCGTCCATCGCGACCGCGCAGGCCTTGAAACGCCTGCGGACGACCAGGCGCCCGCCGGTCGTCGCGGGCGCCAACATCTCCTCGAGCACCGCCAGGGCCGCCTTCGGCTCGAAGCACAGGCGGCTGACCCAGCCGTTGCCGGGGTTCAGCCGGTCGTTCGCCGCCGCTTCCTGTCGAAGCCGGGTGTTTCGACGGTACCAGTCGCGACTGCCGCGGCGAAACGCGAGGTAGCTCCGCGTGCCGCCG
>CAZTVU010000122.1:8700-14189 GCA_964617025.1 uncultured Planctomycetales bacterium
AGGGCCACGCGTCGGCCGGCGTCGGCCGCGGCCATCGCCGCCGCGACGCCACCGAGCCCGCCGCCGACCACGAGCACGTCGGCCCGGAGGGTCTCGGCCGGTTCGCCCGCGGGCACCGGTGTTTCGCGAAGCTCCTGAACGTCCACTACCGTCTGCAGGTTGCTCATGGGCGCTCCATGCCGGCTCCGCGGACTGCGATGCCGGAAAGCGAGAAAACGAGAACGCTCAAGAACGCGTTGAGCGTCCCGCTCCGCCGCATCCCGCGGCCGGCGCCGTCGGGTCGCCGGACTCGACAGGCTTCGTTTCCGCTTTTCGGTCTTGCCGTCCTTGTGTCATGCGACGAGGAACCACGCGCCGGTGCGTAACGCGAGATCGACACCGCAAGACGCCGGGGACTCGGGCCCCAACCGGGCCGCGTTGACCGGCTCACTACGTTATCGCCGTCGTTGCATAACGCAATGACGGAAAAGCGAGAAAGCGAAAAACCGGAAAAGCGAGAAAACACGTTCGGTGGGCCGTATCGAGAATACACCTGTGGTGCGGTAGCAAGTGCACCACATCATCAGACGTTTTTTCGTTTTCCAGCGTTGGCGTATGCAACGCTGGGGTTATATAATATCGGGAACATGGCCGATGTGAAGCTGCGTGCGATCGACCCGCGAAACTCGACGCCGCGTTACGTGCAGGCGAAGGCCATCCTCGTGGATGCGATTCGCGGCGGCGTCTTCCCTCCCGGAGCCAAGCTGCCGGCGACCGCAGAGATCAGCGACTGCATCCGCGTGAGCCTGTTGACGGCCCACCGGGCGATCCAGGCGCTCGCGGCCGAGGGCTGGCTCGAGCGGCGGCAGGGCCGGGGCACGTTCGTTCGTACGGACGTGGGGCGTCGGCTCCGGGGTCACGAGTACCGCCGGATCGGGCTGGTCGTCGATCCGGTTGTGCATCTCGGGGACTACTATCACGGGGCGCTGATGCACGGACTCCGCGCGGCGATGGCCTCGCTGATGCCCGGAGCGGAGCTTTCGGTCCGGTTGCAGACCGAGGTCGGCGTGGCGCCGAACGGCCCGGCCGACGGATTCATCTTCCTTCACCCGTTTGCGGAGTCTTTCCCCGGCCTGGAGGTCTTGGCGGAAGACACGCCGCTGGTTGTTCTGGGCGGATCGCTCCCGACGACCGCCGTGCAATGCGTCGATTCGGCCAACCGGGCGGGCGCCCAAGAGGCCGTATCGCATCTGGCGACCCTGCATCACCGCCGCATCGCCGTCGTTAACGGGCATCTGTCGTCCACGAACAGCGCTGACCGCTTCGCCGGCTACCAGGACGCCATGAAACAGCACGGTCTGGCCATCCCGCGGGCCTACGTCCTGAACGCAGGCGACGCCCAGATGCCCGATGCGATCCGCAAGCGGCTTGCGGCGCTACTGCGGTCTGCGGATCGCCCGTCGGCCGTTCTGGCGGCGGGCTACACGTTGGCGCTGCAAGTCATGGAGGTGGCCGCGGAGGTGGGCCTTCGTATCCCGCGCGACCTTTCGCTGGTGGGGTTTGATGATCCGCGTTCGGCGGCGTTGCTCGACCCGCCGCTGACGACCGTACGTCAGCCGCTCGACGAGATGGCGCGGCTCGCCGTCGCGCGGCTGCAGTTGCTCTTGAAAGGCAAACCCGCGCAACCGCCCGCGCAGATCCTCCCAACACGTTTGATCGTACGCGGTTCTACGGCCCCGCCGCCGCGCCGCCTGAACGGAAGGTAGGCCCGAAGCCGCGTATGTCGAGGCACGCAACTCTTTTCGTCCGATGCGCTTACGCACGGGGTGGCTTGAGAAACGGGCCAAGGGCTCCGGCGAGCATACCGGCCCGCCGAGGCGGGGGCCGAGATTTCTGGGGCCCAAACATTGACATTGCCCCGAGGCGAGTTATTATATAAGTTGCATTTTCGGACCGCCGTGGGGCGGTCCGGCTGCACCGAATGGTCGCGGCCGTCCGGCGACGGGAGAATGCATGTCGCAAGTGTATGCACAACAGGAGGAAGGAAAATGTCGAGGATTCTGACGAGCGCATGTTTGTGCGCAGCGGTCGTGCTGGGTGCCGCGGTCGCGGCGGCCGCGCCGCTGTATCACGCCAAGGTCATCGACCTCGGCGACGTCTTCAACAACGATTTCGGCTACGGCAACAACCCGCTTTCCGTCGCCTTTGATGGCACGAACGCGTATGTCGGCGGATACAACAACTCGGGTGCGACGGCGAACGTCGGAGTGGTCAAGATCGAGAACCTCCTGGCGCCGGGCACGCCGGTCAAGACCCCGTTGCCGGCAACGGTCTTCAGTTCGCCCAACCTGCGAGGCCTCGACGCGCTGTCGTATGATACCGGCACCAACTCGTTGATCATGATGCATGACAGCGGCGCCGCCGGAACCAGTTTCATCTCGCGACGCAGCGCCGCCGACGGGTCCGCGGTTTGGACGACCATGAACCCGCAGGGCGCACGGCCGGCGGCAATGGCCGTCGACCCCAAGGGTGACAACGGCAGCTCGGGTGTCGGCTTCCTCGTGCAGGGCAGCGGGCGGCGCCGACTGCTGTCGATGGCGTCGGGCGCTACGATCTTCGACGGCTCGAACGGCGGCATCATCAACGCCGTGCCGACGCTTCCGGGCACGGCGTGGCGGGCGATGGCGTTCGACTCGGACGGGAACATCGCGATCGGCGAAGACAGCGGGTACGCCTACGGCAAGCGGTATCTGGGCGATCCGGCGAACCTGTACAACCGTTGGACGGACCTCGCGGGCGTCGTGAACCAGACGGCGCGCTCCGTGAAGAAGAATGTGGATCTCAACAACGTGGGGCAGGGGATCGTCATCCTGGAAGACGCGGGATCGGACCTGCTGGCCTTCTCGGGCCGGGACGCGACGCAATTGACGGATCTCCTGGGCGGCGTGACGGCGGTGTCTGACAATCAGGTCCACATCCGCAATCTGGACGGCAGCGTGACGGGGCTGGTGCAGACCGAGCTGACGGGCGACGAGAACGGCATCGGCACGCCTTGGGGGTCGACGAGCGACACGAAGAACCTCGCCTACGGCAAGGATGCGTCAGGGCGACCGGTGCTGCTGGTGCTTGATTTCGTGGAACGACGGCTGGATGTCTATGTCCCGGAGCCGACGACGGCAATGCTCCTGGGCCTGCCGGCGCTGCTGGCGATTCGTCGTCGTCGGGCGGGGGTGTAAACCTCGCGACGGGCCCTTGCCCGCGCGGATGGGAGATCAATGCGCATGCGTTGCACTGCAACGGGCCGGTGTGCTTGTGTTGTTTCGCGAAGCGGCGGACGCGGGTTTACGCTGATTGAACTGCTGGTGGTGGTGGCGATCCTCGCGCTGCTGATCAGCATCCTTCTGCCGTCGCTGAGTCGGGCTCGGGAGCAGGCGAAGGTGACGGTTTGCATGAGCCACCTGAAGGAACTTGGGTTGGCTTTCGGTTTCTACGGTCAGGACCACAAGCTGCAGCCGCCGCCGAATCGCGCGCCGACCGGCACCGCCGCGAAGGAGTATCGGGATGCCGACTGGTGGTATTACCGCCACATGGTCACCCGGTACGTCCCCGCCGAGAAGCTGGCGCAGACCAAGAGCGCGTTCTTCGGAATCTTCGCCTGTCCGAGCGATCCGGTCGCCGGCCGGGCCTACTCCATGAACGTATTCGCCAACAACTATCCCTACGAACGGGACAACAAGGTCGTGCATGCGGATGCCGTGGCTACGCAGCGCGGCACGCACTTCAACCCGTATACCGTCTCGTTCGGGCACCGGTACATGCTGTTCGGCGAGGCTCATGCGATCTTCCGAGACAGCGCCAATCCCGGGTATTACGGCACGAACTACGTGATCGGTCAGGACGGGACGCGCCCGTACATCAAGTTCCGCCAGGCCGACCAGAGCCGCGACCGCGGCCCGTTCCGCGGCTACATCGACTTCAAGAAGCACGGCGAACGAGCGAACTTCCTTTTTGCCGATTCGCATGTTCAGACGTTTCGTACCGCGCAGGTCGTGAACGACTCGACGCGAAAATCGCTGCTGAAAGTCTGGTGGTCCCCCGAGGATCCCCGGTGGAACTGATCCGGTCCCTTTCCCACGGAGGCACAGGAAGCCATGCATCGCAAAGCACGCCCGTCCGGTTCCGGCCGCGTCCGGTTCGCCATTGCCGCCATCGGCGCCGTCGTCCTCATCGCCGCGCCCGCCGAGGCCGATTTCTATCTGGTGCGGTCGGTGAGTCTCAGCGAGGACTTCGGGCCGTTAGGCAACAATCCGTACTCGATCGCCTTCGACGGCACCTACGCCTATCTCGGCGGTTATACGGCCGCCGGCCCGTCCGGTACGATCGGCATCCTCAAAATCAACATCACCAACCCGACGGACAAGATGACGCTCGAGGGCGGCACGCAGACCGTCAACCAGTTTCGGTACTACAACGGGCTGGTGGTGCAGAACGGCATTCTCTATGCCCTCTGCGATCGGCCGGACGGTACGATCGCTCGCACCAACCTTCGCGCGATCGACGTCGCCACCGGTGCCCTGGTCGAGACGTTCGACGGCGATGACACGCTGAACCCCGGCAACGGCATTGTCTACCGGCCGGCCGCAATGACGAACGAGGCGCTCGGCGGCCTGGCCTGGGATCCGGGCAAGTACGATTTCGACTTCGGTCTGTCGATCCTGGCCTGGGGCCGCGGGCGGCGCGTGCTGATCGAGGCGACGGACGGCACCACGCTTTACGACAACTCGACGGGGATGATCGTCACCGACCTCAACCCCGTGGGTTGCACGGTCGTGGACAGCTCAAGCTGGCGCGGGCACGTCTACGACACCAACGGCGACGTCTACATGCGCAGGTCCAATCAGGTGCAGAAGGCGATCCGCATCGGTCCGGCCGGCATCGGCGGTTACGAACACCTCACCGATGCGCTCAACGCCGACGGCTCGCCGGTCGCCGACTGCGGCGACGGAAGGCCCGTCGCCCTGCGGCGGGCGACCACCGTCATCGGGCAGAACCTCGCCCTGATCCAGCCCGGCGCGGGGTCATCCGGCCAGCAGCTTGTGATCTTCAACGACCATTATTCCGCCAGCCCGGGCCGCACGTTCGCCGACACGATCAAGCTGATCCGGACTGACGGAACGCTTCCGTCGCCGGAGGTGAAGCTGTTGCGGGGCGACGGCTCGTCGCTCGACCCGCTGACCGACGTGCCCAGCACGGTAAGCGTTTACGCGTTTGCATTCGAGGCGTCACAGGACCTCCTGCTCATCCTGGATTTCGCCTCGCGGAACCTTCTGGTGTTCTCCGGCACGTTGCCGCCTCCCGGACCGCCGTCGGTGCCCCCGGTGCTCCTCGAGGGCGCCGTCGAGGTCACTGTCGCCGGCCTCGGCCCGCTCGAGGTCCTCGCGATCGTTCGCGTGCATGCGCAGGATCCGCGTCACCCGCTGCTCACGCTGCGTGCGGGTGTTCAGGTACGT
>CAZTVU010000123.1:0-3537 GCA_964617025.1 uncultured Planctomycetales bacterium
CGGCGTGCGGCAGACCGTCCGAGCCAAAGCGGTGGCGTTGCCACCGCAGTCCACAGGCGCCGACGGACGATGGATGACGGGAACGAATCGCCGGAAACGCAGGGACGCGGTCGGACAGTCGCGCCAGGAGCTTGCCGGGAGGCCAAGAATCGGGGATATCATCGAAGGAAAGCAGCCACGGGTGAAGCGGAGCGAAACCCGTGGACAAGAGCCAACCGAAAGAACGAGCCCCGGAGGGACGCAGGAGCTTCCTTCGCGCTCGCCCGGGCGAGTGATGAAAAAGGACACGCGGGGGAACCTCGGGTTCCGTCCGCTACCGGCGGACTCCACCCGCGGCCAAGCTCCCGTGCCCTCACGGGGCAGGAACGAACCCGCGTAATCCGTTACGGGCTTCACCAACACCGAGGCCTACACGCACCGGAAGCACGTGGGTGAACCCCCGTATGCCGACGGTTGATTTCTGCGAACGCCACCCCTACCGTGTTGACGCCGATGTCTGCCATTGAACGTGTGGGTGTCGGGTATGATCTGCATCGCCTGGCGGCGGGGCGACGGCTTGTGCTGGCACACGTGCCGATCGAGTTCGATCGGGGCCCCGTCGGGCACAGTGACGGCGACGTGGTGCTCCACGCCGTCACAGACGCCCTGCTCGGGGCTGCCGGGCTGCCGGACATCGGCGAGCTGTTTCCCGACACCGACCCCCGGTTCCGGGACGCCGACAGCGGTCGGCTGCTGGCCGACGCGTTGGCCCGGGTCCGCGCGGCCGGCTACGAACCGGTGAACGTGGACATCGTCGTTCACGCCGAGCGGCCGAAGCTTGCGCCGTGCAAGGCCCGGATGCGGGCCGAACTGGCCCGGCTGCTGGGGCTTGACGAAGGCCGCGTCAACATCAAGGCGAAGACCGGCGAGGGCCTGGCCCCGATCGGCACAAGCGAGGCGATCGCCTGCACGGCCGTAGCGGGGCTGAAGAGAACGACGAACGCGGAATGATGAATGATGAAAGGGGGCGAGATGGGTTTGGGGTCCAGGGTTTGGGGTTTAGGGGGCCGGGTTCCGGGGTTCGGGTTCCGGAACGACGGCTTTCCCGAGTCACCGAGCAGAAAAGAATGATGAACGCAGAACGATGAATGATGAACGAACAGGCTGCGGACCCACGATTTCGCGAGTAGCGACCAGTCAAGGAATCACCGTCCGGACTAACGGAATAACGATCCCCCCACAACCGAGCCACCGAGTAACCTTTCCCCGGACTAACGGACTAACGGAACAACGGAATAACGGAAGAACGCTTTCCCGAGTAACCGAGCAACCGAGCAACCGAGTAACGGAGTAACCGATCCCCCAATGCCCCTGACCGTCTACAACACCCTGACACGACAGGAAGAAGAGTTTCGGCCGCTCGCCCCGCCCCGCGTCGGGATGTACGTCTGCGGGCCGACGGTCTACGGCCACGCGCACCTGGGGCACGCCAAGAGCTACGTCAGCTTCGACGTGATCCTGCGGTACCTCCGTTATCGCGGCTATGACGTGCTCTACGTGCAGAACATCACGGACGTCGGACACCTGACCGAGGACACGCAGGGCATGGCCGACACCGGCGAGGACAAGATCGCCCGCGAGGCCCGCCGGCAACGGCGCCACCCCATGGCGATCGTGGAGTTCTACACGCGAAGTTACTTCGAGGACATGGATGCGCTGAACATCCTCAGGCCGGACATCTCGCCGCGGGCCACGGGCCACATCCCCGAGCAGATCGCCCTCATCCAGCGCCTGCTGGAGCGCGGCCACGCCTACGAATCGAACGGAAGCGTGTACTTCGACGTCTCCAGTTGGGCCGACTACGGCAAGCTCAGCCGGCGCAGCGTCGAGGAGATGGAGGCCGGCGCCCGCGTCGAGGTCAGCGCCGACAAGCGCCATCCGGCCGACTTCGCCCTGTGGAAGAAGGCGGATCCCGGCCACATCATGCAGTGGGACAGCCCCTGGGGCCGGGGCTATCCCGGCTGGCACCTCGAGTGCTCCGTCATGAGCATGAAGTACCTCGGCGAGTCGATTGACATCCACGGCGGCGGCATCGAGAACTCCTTCCCCCACCACGAGTGCGAGATCGCCCAGTCCGAGGCCGCCACGGGCCGCCCGTTCGTGAAGTATTGGATCCATCACAACATGGTCACGGTGGACGGCCAGAAGATGGGCAAGAGCCTCGGAAACTTCATCACGCTCAAGCAGCTCTTCTCGGGCGAGCACCCGCGGCTGCAAAAGGCCTTCGACCCGCTGGTGGTGCGGCAGTTCGTCCTCACCAGCCACTACCGCAGCCCGCAGGACTTCTCCAGCGACGCCCTCGTCGCCGCCGAGAGCGGCTTCCAGCGGCTTCGCCACGCCGTCACCACCGCCCGCGAGGCCGCCCGCAACGCCCCGGAGACCCCGGCCGAAGGCGCCGTCGCCCAGCGGCTGGCCGACGTCCGGGCCCGCTTTGAAAAGGCGATGGACCACGACTTCAACACCGCCGCCGCCCTGAGCGTGCTGTTTGAGCTGGTCCGCGACGTCGGCGCCTGGCAGACGGCCGGCCTGTCGCCGTCGGCCTGGCGGGCCGTCGCGGAGACGTTCGACACGCTCGGCGGCGACGTGCTCGGAATCGTGCCGCGGCGATACGCCGAGGACGCCGGGCCCTCGAACGACCTGCTCGACCCGGTCGTGCGAATGTGCATCGAGATGCGGGCGGAGGCGAAGAAGGCGAAGAACTACGCCCTGGCCGACCAGATCCGCGCGAAGCTCCAGGCGGCAGGCATCCAGTTGGAGGATCGGCCGGACGGGACCGTCTGGCGGCGGATTCAGCCATCGCGATGACCCGACAGCATGACCCCGTTGCGTTCGGCCGCGTCTGCGGGATTGACCCGGGCCTCGGGCGCACCGGGTACGGCGTGATCGAGCGGAAGGGCGGCGCGCCGCGAATCATCGAGGCCGGCGTTCTTCGGGCGGGCCGGAGCCCGGCGGCCCTGGCGGCACGGCTCGCGGAACTGGCCGACGGCGTCGATGAGCTTCTGGAGGAGCATCAGCCGGATGTGGTGGCGGTTGAGCAGTTGTACGCCCACTACGGGCACCCGCGCACCGCCATCCTGATGGGCCACGCCCGCGGCGTGATCCTGCTGTCGGCGGAAAGGCACGATGTGCCGGTGGTCGACCTGCCGGCGACGATGGTCAAGCGTTATCTCACGGGCTCGGGTCACGCGAGCAAGCCGCAGGTGCAGAGGATGATCGCGCACACATTCGGCCTGCGGACGCCGCCGGGCCCGCCCGACGTGGCCGACGCGCTGGCGATCGCGCTGTGTGCGCTGTATCGTGCGACCGGTGCGCGGCCGCCGCGGGGGAGATCGCGGCGCTAGTTGGAGGGCCGGCGGGCAGGTCTCGCCGTTCGCATGATCGTTCGTCTGACGGGCATCGTGGCGGAGGTCCGCGAGGGGATGATGATCCTCGACCGGGACGGGATCGGCTATGAGGTGCTGATCCCCGGCTACGCCGTCGCCGAGCTCGCCGCCTGCG
>CAZTVU010000123.1:3547-3977 GCA_964617025.1 uncultured Planctomycetales bacterium
CCAGAGCGTCACGCTGCACACGATGGAGTACTACGAGGGCTCGGCCGCCGGGGGCAATCTGATCCCGCGGATCGTCGGCTTCCTGCATCCGGAGGACCGGGCGTTCTTCGAGCGATTTATCACGGTGAAGGGGATCGGCGTCCGCAAGGCGATCAAGGCCCTCGCCGAACCGGTGGCGCGCGTGGCCGCGGACATCGAGGCGGGCCATGCCCCCGGCCTCGCGCGGCTGCCGGGCATCGGCCGGCGCGGGGCCGACCAGATCATCGCCGAGCTCCGGGGCAAGGTGGCGGAGTTCGCCCTGGGCGCCGCCGCCCGCGAGGCCGTACCCGAGCCGCAGTGGACGCCGGAGCAGCGCGACGCCCTCGAGGTGCTCGTCGCGCTGGGCGAGCGGCGGATCGAGGCCGAGCGGTGGCTGGCCCGCGCGGCGCAG
>CAZTVU010000123.1:3987-10272 GCA_964617025.1 uncultured Planctomycetales bacterium
CTCCAGCCGGATCCCAAGCCGGCCGACGCGTGGATCGCGCTGGCCTACCGCGTGAAGACCGGGGCCGGGGGGTGACATGGCACGCGAACGGATCATTGCCCAGGAGTCCGGCGGCGACGACGAGGAGCGGATCATCCAGTCGCTCCGCCCGACGCGGCTGGCCGAATGCATCGGCCAGCGGCAGGTGATCGAGCAGCTCAAGATCGCCCTGGCGGCCGCCAAGGGGCGCGGCGAGCCGCTTGAGCACGTCCTGCTCGACGGCCCGCCCGGCCTCGGCAAGACGACGCTCGCCTATGTGATTGCCAACGAGATGGGCGTCTCGATCAAGGTCACCAGCGGCCCCGCGCTGACCAAGCCCGGCGACCTCATGCCGTGGCTGACGAACATGGAGCGAGGCGACATCCTGTTCATCGACGAGGTCCACCGACTGCCGCACACGCTCGAGGAGTTCCTGTACCCGGCGATGGAGGACTTCCGGGTCGACTTCGCGATCGAGGGCGGCATGGCCGGCCGCACAGTCAACCTGCCGCTCAAGCAGTTCACGCTCATCGGCGCGACGACGCGGGCCGGCATGCTGACCGCGGCGATGCGCGACCGCTTCGGCATTCAATACCATTTCGACTTCTACACGGTCGAGGATCTCCAGACGATCCTCCAGCGGTCGGCCCGAAAGCTCGGCATCGTCGCCGAAGATGCGGCCCTGGCGGGCCTGGCGCGGCGGTCGCGCGGCACGCCGCGCGTCGCCAACCGCCTGCTCCGGCGGACTCGCGACTACGCCCAGGTCCGCGCCGACGGCCGCCTGTCGAAGCAGGTGGTCGAGGAGGCGCTGGCGATCCTCCAGGTGGACGCGCTTGGGCTGGATGAGCTCGACCGATCGTATCTGCGGGCGTTGATCCACACGTATGGCGGAGGGCCGGCGGGCGTCGAGGCCCTCGCGGCCACGCTCGGACGCGTCCGCGACACGCTCGAGGACGTCGTCGAGCCGTACCTGCTCCAGATCGGCTTCGTCATCCGCACCCGCCAGGGCCGGATGGCCACGCGCGCGGCCTACGAGCATCTCGGTCTTCCCGTGCCGCAGACGCCCGAACGGGCGGTGCCGGCGGAGCAACCGGGGCTGTTCGACCCCCCGGCCTGATCGGGACCGGGCAAGCGGATGGAGCGTCGGGGCGTGCCGGGATCAATCGGGGGCCTTGACGGGCCGTATGCGAAGGTTGGTGAACCGGACCTCCATGGCGTCGCCCTTGTGCAGTTGCAGGGCAATGATGCCGGAACGTGGGCGCGAGGCGTCCGTCTCCGTATAGTCCACGGTGGTCGTGCCGTTGACCTTGATGACGATTCGCGGACCTTTTGCCGAGACCTCCATCTCGTTCCAGTCGTTCAGGTTGACGGCCTTTTCGCCCTTTCCGGTCCAGCCGTCGACGAGCCTTCGGCGTCCGTTCTGCTCGTGAAGATTGCCCCAGCCGTTCGCAACGACGTCCGCCTGGTAGCCGGCCACCTCGTAGCGGGGAAGTTCCTCACTGCGAAACTGCACGCCGCTGTTTCCGCCGGGGGCCAGCTTGACGCTGAAGCGGAGGACGAAATCGCCGAACGACCGCTCGGTAATGGCATAGGAGAACTTGTCAAGGACGTTCGACCGGGTATCGCCGACGATGCAACCGTCGACGACCTTCCAATACTGCGGTTCGTACTTCCAGCCTTTGAGCGTCTTGCCGTCGAAGAGCGGCTCGAAGCCTTCGCGCCGCTCCAGTTCGCTGAGCGTCGTCGCCGGGCCGAGCCGACCGCCGGCCCACCGGATGCCGTTGGCCAACAGCGTCAGAAAGGCGGGGTGCGTCTGCGCCTTCGCGTCGTGGCCGAACGTCATCGAGAAGATGCGGCCGCCGTTGTAGCGGGTGGTCCAGGCCTGCGGCTGCACGATCTTGTGCTTGCCGTGCGGGTCGGCGGTCTGCACGATGACGTGGATGTCTTCGCCGCGATCCTCCACCACATAGGGCTCGTCCGCGATGGAGAACCGCGCGGGCACGCCGGCGGCGATGGGGTTGGCGGGGTCGACCACGATGTTGTCATACGTCCCGAAGGGATCATGGCCGAGCACGAGGCCGCCGATCGCCTTTCGCCACTCGGGCCAGTCCTGGAAGGACCAGAAGGCGCAGTGGAGGGCGACGAGGCCCTTGCCGCCGCGGAGTGCCCCGAGGATGGCGGCCTTCTGGGCGTCGGTGAGCCGGGTGTCGAGGCACGTGTTGAACAGGAGGACATCAACGTCCTTCAGGCCGGCGTCGCTTAGAACGTTCAGGTCGGCCGTGACGGCCACGTCGAGGTCCCTGCCCTTGGCCAGATCGGCGGCGAGCTGTCTGGGCAGCGCCTCGTAGTCGTGGGCGACGCCTCCGACGATCATGAGGACGCGCAGCGCCGCTCCCCCGGCGGCCGGCTCGCCCGCACACAGCGTACCCGTCAATCCAACACAGCATGTCAGCGCAAGCCCAACGACGGTGACGCGAATCCTGTTCATCCTCAGCATCCTTTCGTTGACTGGCGACGCGGCACGGGCTCTTCGTGCGGGTCGAGCGGGGGGATTTTGCGGGGCGCGTGCCGAACCGCCCGTTTCGTCTCGCGATTATGGCGAGGGGCGCCCTGACGTGCAAGCGGTTGGGCGCATCGGCCCGGCGTGGTACACTCCCGGCCGCATCCGTCGGGGCGGTGAGAGGGTTGCGAACTCGGCAGGAGTCCCGTCATGGCGAGTCTTCGAGGGGCATGCGTGGCGTCGCTGCTGGCGGGCATGCTGGCGGGGTGTATCACCGTCAACGTGCCCAGTCTGACGGAGGGGCTCTCGATCCCGCCGGCCCCGTTCATCGTGAAAGGCACGGCGCAGGCAATCGAGGAGAGCGGCTCCTGTTTCGTGTGGCAGGCCGACGACGGGACCGTGTACATCCTGTTTCAGGGCAGCCTCGTCCTGAACAGGGACTTTGATTCCGTCATCACGCCGGGGACCCGTTCGCGCCTCCAGTTGAAGGTCCGATATGACCTGGGCGAGCCGTGCCGGCCGGGCACGATCGCCGAGGTGACCCGGGTCCTCGAAATCGAGGCGTGAAACCGGTAGAATAGCAAGACGGGGTGCTTGCGTTCGGCGTTCAGCGGGCTCGGTACGAGCGGCGGGGAAGCTTCCATGCGGGCCAAAGACATCTCGTTCGCAGGGTCCTCGGCCATCGGGCTGTCGATCGTCGTCGTTTTCGGGCCCGCAGCGGCCGGCGCGCGGGCGGAGCCGCGGCCGTACATCTTCGGCTGCGGGATCACGTGGGGCAGTTGGCTGGGGCTCTCGAGCGCCGATGCGAAGGAGTTCGACCGCCGCAGCATGGACAAGATCGTGCAGATGGGCGGCACGGCATGCGGCGCGAACTTCGCCTGGATCGACATCGAGACGGTCCGCGGCGTGTTCAACTGGGACTATGTCGATCACCAGGTGAACGAGGCGCGGGCCCGCGGGCTGGAGATCTTCGCGTACAGCGGACTGACGCCGGACTGGGCCCTTCCGCCCGGCATTCTCGAACGCTACGGCTCCGGCATCGGCTATCGGTTTCCGCCGGACCCGCAGTACATCCCGGATTTCGAGAACTTCTTCCGCACGCTGGCGGCGCGCTACCGCGGCCGCGTGAAGTACTACGAGTTCTGGAATGAGCCGAACGGGTGCAGTTGGATCAACGACGGCTGCTCGAACGGCCACATGGCCCACACGTACGTCCCGTGGCTGATCCGCTGGTACACCGCCATGAAGCAGGGCGACCCGGACTGCGTGCTGGCCGTGGGCGGGCTGGACTACGGCGATTACGTGACCGAGGGGTGGCGGTATATCGAGGACATCTACGCCAACGGCGGCGGGGACTATTTCGACGCCGTCGCCATCCATCCGTACGGCAACCCGCTGCACTGGCAGGCCATCACGGACACGTACCAGGTCCTCGTGAACCACGGCCACGGCCACAAGAAGCTCTGGCTCAACGAGTACGGCTGGAACACGACCGACGAGGCGCAGAAGTCCGCGAACCTGACGACCGTCTTGAACGAGCTCAAGAAGCCGGCGTATCACATGGTGTTTGAGGCGAACTACCTCGTGCTGACCGACCTGCCGGGGACGCCCCCCACCGGCCACGACTACGGCCTGTGCAGCCGCAATCTCAACACGCTGACCATCACGCCGCGGCAGAGCTGGTATGCGTTTCAGGCGGTGGACAAGTCGTTCCCCGACGTGGTGGACTTCGTCGCGAACCCCGTCGCCGGGCCGCTGCCGCTGGCCGTGCAGTTCACGGATCTGTCCAGCGTGGACGGGGCGGCGGCGTGGCTGTGGCAGTTCGGCGACGGCGCCGTCAGTACGGAGCGCAACCCGATGCACGTGTACACGCGGGACGGCGAGTTCACCGTGCAACTGACCGTCACGGGGACCCACGGGCCGGTCTCGGCCGAGAAGGCGGCGTACATCCGCGCGGGGCAGATCCCGCCGGTCCCGGGCGTCGCGAACCCGAGCTTCGAAGACAACGGCGGCTCGTACGCGGGCTGGCAGATCGTCCACGTCACCGGCGAAGGGCCGGACAACCCGCCCCTGGCCAACGGCAATCCCTACGGGCCGACGACGCCGTTCGGCACGCACTTCGGCGGCAAGGTCACCAGCGGCCTGCGGATGGATTTCTACCTCGGGCAGGTGGTCGGCACCTCGAGCTGGCATTCGCTGAGCCCGGCGGCGAACTGGCGGCTCAACACGTACGTGCAGATCAATTGCACGCATGAGAACCAGCCGCGGCCCACCGGCGTGCACCAGGTGTGGGAGATCGGTTGGAACGACGACGGGTCCGAGCCGGCGGGCATCATGAGCTGCGATCACTATCAGGTCGTCGCGAGCGTCGACGGCACCTACACCGGCAACGACGCCGTCAACTTCTACCCCCTGAGCGCCGGCGGGACAATTGAGGGCATAAGGGGCCTGCGCGGCGTGGCCGTCCGGGTGCACATGTTCAACGACGCGGCCTGGTGGTGGACGCGATGCAACACCGACAATCTGGGGTTCGTCGTGACGGCCCTTCCGCCGCCGCAGTTCGCCACCGACCTCGACGCGGATGGCGATGTGGACCTGGCCGACTTCGCCTACTTCCAGACGTGTTTCAACGGCCCGAACCGACCGGCCGGCGTGCACTGCACCGTCGACGCGGACTTCGATCGCGACGCCGACGTGGACCTGGCGGACTTCGGCATCCTGCAGGGGTGTTTCAACGGGCCGAACCGACCGCCGGCGTGCGGGTGAGGCATGGGATCTGAGCCGCAAGGAGAGACTGTCATGCTGCGTGCGATTGTTCGTGTTGCGGTGGGGCTGGTGGCGGGCGCCTGTCTGATGTCGTCGGCGGGATGTCATTTGCTGTTTCCGCATTCGCCCGCCGTCGAGCAGGTCGAGTCGTGCTACCTGTGCTCGGCACGGATCTTCCGGCAACTGCCGGGCAGCACGGAGGAGTTCACGGAGGAGTGGCGGCACTACGGCTGGCCGGCGGGCCAGTATCAGGGCGACCCGATGGGGTATTGCTACGCCAAGCTCGGGCACTATTTCCAGAACTCGCTCTCGCCGTACGTGGGGTGGAACGCGACAAACATCAGTTGGACGGCGGTCCCGCGGGAGAAGGCGGTCGATTGCTCGCAGCCGTCGTACGTCCCGGTGATGTGGGGGGGACCGCTGGGGGCGGTGCTCCGCTGGAACAACCCGCCGAGTTCGCAGGCGTCGCTGTGGATCTCGCTGACGGACAAGAACGGCACATACCGCCAGGCCGAGCCGGCGGTCAGGACGGCGTACATCGACGTCGCCGAGCGGACGGGCCTGCCCGACTGGTCGTCCGGCGGGACGTACATCCGCGGGAAGGAGCACCTGCGATTCTCCGACATGTTCCTGGAGGTGGCTACGCCCTTCCAGCTCGGCTCGGACGTGCAGGTGACCAAGTGCTACATCCAGAGCATCGGCACCGTGGTGGCCGAGAAGGACGGCACCGGATACCAGTACAAGATCTACCCGGGCAAGTCCAAGTTCTTCTTCTACGCCGTCGGCAACGTCGGCGGCGAGACCGGAACCAGCAGCTTCTGCTTCACGAACTCCAGCACCCAAACGGTGCAATTCTACCAGGCCGGGCCGATGACCTATTTCACGCTCTCGCTCACGCTGCCGTCGAGCGAGCTGGGGCAGGACATGCTCATTCGCGTCAGCCTTGTAAAGCCGTGGTCGCAGCCGTCGCTGTTCAACGCCCACCAGCCCTACATCACGCT
>CAZTVU010000123.1:10282-14134 GCA_964617025.1 uncultured Planctomycetales bacterium
GCAGGTGGACTGGTCGCAGGTGAACCTGGTCCCCGATTCGGTCGGCGACGTGGACGGCGACCTCCAGAAGATCCTGTGGTTCGAGGACTTCGAGGCGTCGAGCGAGAAGTTCCTCGGTACGGGAAACTCCGTGTACTTGAACGTCTCGCCCGGCCCGCACGAAATCACGGCCGTCGCGTACGACGCCCGGGGGGCGTACGCCACGGGGCGAATGACGCTGACGTACACGCCGCCGCAGCAGCCGGCGAACGACGTCTGCGGCAACGCGATCGCCGTCAGTCCCGGGTGGTACCTCGGCACGCTTGCCGGGGCGACCAACGACGGCAACTCCACATGCGGGGGCTTCGTCTCCGGCCAGCCGAACGCGGAGGTGGACGCGTGGTACTATTTCACCGCGCCCAAGGCAGGGACGCTCTACGTCAGCACTTGCGGCACGCACGATTTCGGCGGCATCGACGCGGGCATGGATACGGTCCTCTCGCTGCACTCGGGCTGCCCGGGGACGACGGCGAACCAGATCGCCGGGGCGTGCAACGACGACTGGCCGAACGGCTCGGACCCCAATGCGTGCAACGCCCCGTGGCCGTTCTACGACGCCGGTGCGCGGCGCGATTCGGCGCTGGCCGTGTCGGTGGCCGCCGGCCAGACGGTGCTGATCCGCGTGGCTCGCTATGCAACGGTCAAGCCGGGGGTGTTCTACCTGCTCGTCGGCCTGGCGGGGGTTGTGCCCGCCGACTTTGACGGCGACGGCGACGTGGACCTGAATGATTTCCAGAGCTTCCAGGCCTGTTTCAACGGGGCGAACAAGCCGCCGGCACAGCCGAACTGCGGCAACGCGGACTTCGACCACGACAACGACGTGGACCTGACGGACTTCCAGACGTTCCAATCATGTTTCAACGGCCCGAATCGGCCGCCGGCATGCTCGTAGGGAGTTGCGAGTTCAGAGTTAAGGGTTGCGAGTTGCGAACACGGAGCCCCCGGCGCGAGCCGGAGGCGGTGAGGGCGATCGCGGCGACGATGAATGCGAAACGATGAACGGTGAATCGTAGAGCGGACAACGGAACGACGCGGGGCCGAAGGACGGGTGTATCGTGATCACCAGACGTTTGACGGTCGGCAACGACCCCACTGCGCGGAGCGGCCGCAGGCACGCGACCGGCCATTGCCGCGCACCATCGGTGGTGCTTGGCGCTGCGGCAGTATTGGCATCGGCGGCGGCGACGCCGGGCAAGCCGGTGGCTGTGGACGAGGCCCGAAGAGCCGTGAGCGCATGGCTGGCAGCACACCCGAGGCCGCTCGGAATGACGTTAGCGCCTTTCATCGGCGACATAAAGGCGTACCCGGCCGCGGGCGACATCGGGAATTACTACGCGGTTTCGCTGGAGCCGGAGGGGTTCGTCATCGTGCCGGGTGACGATCGGGTCGAGCCGATTCTCGCCTTCTCGGCCCATGGACGGTACGAACCTGACGAGGACAATTGCCTGGCCGCGCTTGTGATCCGCGACGTTGCCGGCCGACTGGACGAGGCCCGCCGCGTGCGAGCCGACGCGCAGGTGACCGACGATTCGCCGGCCGACCTCCGGGAACCGCTTCGTGCCGCGCAGGCCAGGTGGCAAGACCTGCTCGGGCCGTCTCCGCTGCCGGCGGGCATCGCCGGCGTCTCCGACGTGCGCGTGCCTCCGCTTGTTCAATCGCGATGGGGCTAGGGCACCGCCTGCGGCGGGTTCTGCTACGACTATTACACACCCGAGCGGTACGCCGGGGTCCATTATCCCTGCGGCTGCGTGGCGACCGCGATGGCGCAGGTCATGCGGTACTTCCAGCATCCGTCCGGGCCGGTCGGCACGCCGGTTTTCACATTCCGAATCTGCGATCTCGGCCAGGACCGCCAGCCCCTTCGCGGCGGTGACGGCGCCGGCGGCCCGTACGATTGGGCGAACATGGTCCTCGTGCCGCATGAGGCCTGCGCGGCCCTTACCGAGCCCCAACGACAGGCGATCGGCACCCTCTGTTACGACGCCGCAATCTCCGTTCACAGCGAGTTCGGTCGGTATGTCAGCGGCCGGTGCAACGGCACGACCTACTCGGACGTGACGCGGATCCCGGAGGCCTACAAGGGCGCATTCGGTTACGGCAACGCGGTGGCGGGGTTCAACGCGGGCGCCAACATCGGCCCGGGCCTGATCGGCATGCTCAACCCGAACCTCGATGCACACCGGCCCGTGATCCTTGGTGTGGCCGGCACGAGCACGGGACACGCCATCGTATGCGACGGATACGGGTATGACGCTTCCACCCTCTATCATCACATCAACTTCGGCTGGTCGGGCGGGAGCGATGCCTGGTACAACCTGCCGAACACGGGCTCGTTCACCGTCGTAGACCAGGCCGCCTACAACATCTGCACCGCAGGCGCCGGCGAGATCATCAGCGGACGTGTGACGGATGCGAACGGCAACCCGATCGCCGGGGCCGTTGTGCTGGCGCTACGGACGGGTGGCGGGTCGTACACGGCCGCGACCGACGACCGAGGCATCTATGCCTGCACGGAGGTGCCGTCGGGATCGCAGTACCTCGTGAGCGTTGCGGCGGCGGGCCGTCATTTCGCGGAGCAGACCGTCTCGACCGGGACATCAATCGATGGCCGTCCAACGTCGGGCAACGTTTGGGCAGTCGATTTCGTGGCCGCATCGGTGCCCGGGGATTTCGACTTCGATGGCGACGCGGATCTCATCGACTTCGTCCACTTCCAAGCTTGTTTCAACGGCCCGAACCGCGCGCCGGCAAGCGCGGACTGTGCGGACGCGGACTTCGACGGCGACAATGACGTGGACCTTGCCGACTTCGGCACCTTCCAGTCCTGTTTCAACGGCCCGAATCGGCCGCCGGCGTGCGGATAGGGGGTTGCGAGTTCAGAGTTAAGAGTTGCGGGTTGGGGGACTCGGACCCGGTCCCCGGTCCCCGGAACCCGAAGCCCGGCGCTCGACCCTCGGAGCCACCGACGGGCGTTGCGTGCGAGGCAGTGGGGGCGCGTCCGCATCACCAGCGGGCCGGTTGGCCCCAGCGGACGGCGAATACGAACTGATCCAGCGGCTTGCGCACGCGGGGAGACTGCTCCCGTTGGCGCAGGGCGTCCGAAAGGCCACCCGGGTCGCCGGGGTAGCCGATGGCGACGGCGGTAGCCGGTTCCCAGTCGGGAGGAACGCCGTACACCTCGCGGGTCTTGTCCACGAGGAAGCCTGCCATGGGGTGGGCGAACAGGCCCATCGCAACGGCCTGGAGCGACATCTGGGCGACGGCGGCACCGACGTCGTGCATGGCGTGGCGGTTGGGCTTGCCGTTGTGGTCGAACGCGAGCTTCGCGACGGCGATCATCAGGACCGGGGCCTGCCGCGCCCAGGCGGCGTTGGCGTCCACCAGGCAGCCGAGCATCCGGTCGAACTCGGCCGGGGCGCTCTTCGTGGCGACCAGAAACGCCCACGGCTGCTGGTTGTAAGAGGACGCCGACCACCGGGCGGCCTCCAACAGGGCGCCGAGTTTCTCCGGCTCGACGGGCCGATCCGCGAAGGCCAGCGGGCTCCAGCGGCGGCGGATCAGGTCGTGGACGGGGTAGCGTGTCTCGGCCGGTTTCTCCATGTGCGTTCTCCACGATCTCACGCGGACGACACCGAGGGGACTATAGGTAGTGCGCGTTTCGAGGACAAGCGGGGGAGTTGATATGCAGGGTTTGGGGTATAGGGTTTAGGACTTGGGGTCCGGGGTTCGGGGTCCGGGTTCCGGGGTTCGGGTTCCGGAACGACGGCTTTCCCGAGTCACGAAGCAGCCGAGCAGAAAGAACGATGAACGCAG
>CAZTVU010000124.1:0-5268 GCA_964617025.1 uncultured Planctomycetales bacterium
TCCGGCAGCACCGACGTCGCCCGCGATCAGCATGATGAGGCCCGCCACGCCGGCGGGCCGGTGGTGAATCGTCCAGCGGCAGTTGCGAATCAGCCCCGGGAGCGGTTCGGCATCGAGCCGGCCGACCTGCGCCGCGAAGAAGCGGAAAAAACCCGCCGTGTACTCCACCTCCGCAACGGACTCTTTCAGCGGCTTGCCGTGCTCCAGCGTGATGATGCGCGCGAATTCCTGCCTGCGATCCATGAGCCGGTCGTGGATCGCCGTCAGCCAGGCCCGCCGCTGCTCCGGCGGGACGTCGGTCCGCAGGGCCCGAGCGCCGGCCTCGACCGCCTCGGTCGCCTCCGCCTCGCCCATACGGGGCAGGATGGCCAGGACATCGCCCGTGGCCGGATCAACCACGTCAAACGACCCCCCGGACGAATCCGGGCGCCACCGACCGTCGATGAGCCCGCCCACCTCCGGAAGGAGGAAAGAGTCAATCATGATTGCTGCTCCGCTATCCAGTCGAGGACGCGGTCGGTCATCTGCCGTGTGTTCAGCGTCCCCCCCAGGTCAGGCGTCGCGAACCCCGCGGCCAGGACCGCATCGACCGCCCCGCGAATCGCTTCCGCCGCCGGCCGCTCGCCCAGCCATTCGAGCATCATCGCCCCGCTGAGAATCTGCGCCACCGGGTTCGCGATGCCGCGACCCGCGATGTCCGGCGCGGAGCCGTGTACCGGCTCGAACATCGACGGGAACCGCCGCTCCGGGTTGATGTTTGCGCTGGGGGCCAGACCCAGGCCGCCCAGGATCACACCGCCCAGGTCGCTCAGGATGTCGCCGAAAAGGTTGGAGGCGACGATGACGTCGAACCGGGACGGCCGCCGGACAAAATCCATCGCCGCCGCATCGGCGTGCTGGCGGTCCGCCTCGACCTGGGGGTAGTCGCCGCGGAGGCGATCCAGCACGTCGTCCCAGAGGGTCATGCCGAAGCGAAGTGCATTGGACTTGGTGATCATCGTCAGCCGCCGCCGCCGCGTCATGGCCAGGTTGAAGCCGAAGCGCAAGATGCGCTCGACGCCCCGGCGGGTGTGGACGGCGGTCTGCACGGCCACCTCCTCGGGCTCGTCCTGCCGGATGCGCCCGCCGCAGATGGCGTACTCGCCCTCCGAGTTCTCCCGGAGGACGACGAAATCGATCTCGCCCGGCCGGGCCAGCGGAGACGGCACGCCCCGGAACAGCCGACACGGCCGCAGGCACGCGTACTGATCGAAGCCCTGCCGCATCCGCATGAGCGGGTCAAGCGTGATATGGTCGGGAATGCGGTGCGGGTCGCCCAGCGCCCCGAGGTAGACCGCATCGAATGCGCGAAGCTGGTCCAGGAAGTCGGGCGGGGCCACGCGGCCGTGCTCGCGATAGTAATCGCCTCCCCAGGGGAATCGCGTCGCTTCCAGACGGAAGCCGCCGATCCGCTCCTGCACGGCAACCAGCACGCGCATCGCCTGATCGAGCACCTCGGGCCCGATGCCGTCGCCTGGATACAGCGCGATCCGATACGTCTTCATGCCGTCGTCCCCCCGGTCGCCAGTGCGTCGAGAAGCCTCCGCCACGCCCCGACGAGGTCCGTCACATCGCCGCCGGCGAACACCAGATCCGCCCCCGCCGCCAGGGCCGCCTCAAGCAACGGCCCGGGCGCCACCAGAATCCCCGCGTGGCGGCCGGCGGCCCGCGCCCGGCGGATGCAGTCGGTAACGACGCGGATCAGGCGATCGTGCGTCAGGCTGCCCCCGGCCCCGATGCTCAGCGAGAGGTCGCCGGGGCCGACGAAGATGCCGTCGAGACCCTCGATGCCGCAGATGGCGTCCAGCGCCTTGATGGCCTCCTGCGTTTCCACCTGCGCGAAGAGATACGTGCTGCGGTTGGCCGCGATGAAGGCCTCGCCCGGCGGCGCGAGGCCGTAGCGCATGCCGCGGCTGCGGGTGTTGAATCCGCGACGGCCCAACGGAGAAAACTTTCCGTGCTCGACGATCCGGGCGGCCTGGTCGGCCGAATTCACCATCGGCACGATCAGAATGCGGGCGCCGATCTCCAGCGCCCGCAGGATGTGGCAGCGTTGGCCGTCCGGCACGCGGACCGTCGCGACGCCGCCGCCCGCCTCCGCCGCCATGCACATCGCCTCGGCGGCGGCGAAGTCGGCCGGACCGTGTTCCATCTCGACCCACACGGTCTCGAACCCGATGCGAGCCGCGAGCTCGCACAGCCGGGGCGCACCGCTGTACACGCACACACCGCGCACCACGCGAGGGCTGCCGTCGGGCGCCACGAACAGATCCGGCGAAGACGCTGTCGACACGGTCGCTCCCGTCCTTGCCTTGTCAGGTGACCCACGCCGGAACAAACCGGCGATTTCGCAACCGCTCCTCCACCACCTGCCGCCCGAGCCGAATGTGCTCTCGCACGGCCCGCTCGGCCTCCTCGGGCCGATTCGCCTCGATCGCCCGCAGGATCGCCCGGTGCTCGGCCCGCACGGTCCGCGGCGGGCGGCCGACGCGGACGGTCTTCCCGAGAACCCAGAAGCTCTGCGACAGCCGCGCGAGCATCGTGTTGCCCGACAGCCGGATCAGCCGCTGGTGGAACTCCCGGTCGAGCGCCGCCGCCGCCGTCCGCCGACCGGCAGCGGCCAGGGCACAAATCCGCTCGGCCAGGCCCTCCAGTTCTCGGAGGTCGGCGCGGGCGGCTCGCTCACAGCACAGGCGGACCGCCAGGCCCTCGTGAACCTCACGGACGTCGAAGGCGTCGAGCAGCTTGCCGGCGTCCAGCGGGCTGACGAACATGCCGCGGTTGTAGCAGGTCTCGACCAGGCCGCTGAGCTGGAGTTCGAGCAGCGCCTCTCGGACGACCGACTGCGAAACGCCCAGCCGGCGCGCCAGCCTTTGCTGCACGAGCTTGTCGCCGGGCCGGTAGGTGCCTCCGAGGATCCAATGCTGGAGGCGCCCGCGAATGCGATCCCGGACATCGGCGCCCCGGGCGCGGGCGGGTGAGGGTCGGTCGCGGGCGGGAGCCTTCGGCACGGTCGCATCCCGAAAATAACGCTACTCAATCACAACTAACGATAGTTTGAGACCGCCCGCGAGCGATGTCAAGCCCCCGGCCTTTCTCGGAACGGCGTCAGCCCTTGATCAGTGGAAATACGCCTTCAGCACGTATTGCTGCACCATGCGCTGCGTGTTGAAGAACGAACCGTTCAGCGCGATGCAGTGCAGCATGACGTTCATGTAACCGACGCGGTCCTTGTAGAACAGCGGAAGCACCTTGCGTTCAAGCTTGTCGTACAGAAACGCCGCATCGCGGGATCGGTCGCCCGCCGGATCGGCGGCGCGCCCGTCCTGCCCGATCGCCCACCCGGTGGTGTTCTCCACGCAGCCCTCGATCCACCAGCCGTCCAGCACGCTGAGCGAAGGCACGCCGTTCATCGCGGCCTTCATGCCGCTCGTCCCCGAGGCCTCCAACGGGGGCTGCGGCGTGTTGAGCCACACGTCGACGCCCGAGGTGATCATCCGACCGAGCGAAACGTCGTAGTTGGGCAGGTACACAAGGCGAATGCCCGGCCCGAGCTGCCGACGCGCCTGGACGATCCGATGGATGACCTCCTTGCCCGCTCGGTCGTTCGGGTGGGCCTTCCCGGCGTAGACGATCTGAAACGCGCCCGCCCGGGCCGCGATCGCCTTCAGCCGCTCGATGTCCTGGAGCAACAGGTCGCCCCGCTTGTACGTCGCCGCCCGCCGGGCGAAGCCGATCGTCAACAGGTCGATATCGAAGCCGGCGTTCGTCTCGCGGTTTACGTACTCAAGCAACTGCCGCTTCGCATCCATGTGGGCGATCCACATGTCAACGTGCGGGATGCTCAGCGCGTACCGCAGGCTGAAATTGTCCTGCCGCCACCCGGGGATGTACCGGTCGAACAGCTTCTGGAACGGCGCCGATACCCACGTGGCCGCATGGACGCCGTTGGTGATCGAATCGATCTGATACGGCGCGAACATGAGCTGCGATATCTCGCCGTGCTTCTTGGCCACACCGTTCACGTAGTGACTCAGGTGCAGGGCCAGGTACGTCATGTTGAAGCGATCGTCGCACTCGAACATCTCCTTGATCTGGAGCACGGGGCGATCGCCGAGGACGCCGGCCACCATCTCCATCGGGAACTGGTCGTGACCCGCGGGAACGGGCGTGTGCGTCGTGAACACGCACTTTCGCTGGACCGCCTCCACATCCTCCCGGGTGATCGCCGACCGGCCGGCCGCCCGCATCTGTTCGGTCAGCAGCTCGAAGGTCAGGAGGCTGGCGTGGCCCTCGTTCATGTGAAAACGCTCGATGCGATGGAAGCCGAGCGCGCGGAGCATCCGAACCCCGCCGATGCCCAGGATCACCTCCTGGCACAGGCGGTACCGCTGATCCCCGCCGTAGAGGCAGTCGGTCAGCGTGCGGTCCCAGGCGGAGTTCTCGGGAAGGTCCGCGTCCAGGAAGTACACCGGAACCGTCCCCTCGCCCACGCCCAGCACCTCGTACTTCCAGGCGCGCAACCGGACCGTTCGCCCCGCGATCACGACGCTCGCCCGTGCCGGCGTCTCGTCAAGAAAGTCGCTGACGATCCAGTCGACCGGCTCCTCCGTCTGCCAGCCGTCGGCGTCTAGCTTCTGGTAGAAATAGCCCTTGCGATGCAGGAGTGTGACGGCGACCATCGGCACCTTGAGGTCGGCCGCCGCGCGGATGGTGTCGCCCGCCAGCACGCCCAGGCCCCCGCTGTAGGTGGCCATGCCGGCGTCCAGAGCGATCTCCATGGAGAAATATGCGATCGTCCGCTCGACGCTCATGAATTGCCTCTCCTCGTTACAGGCGCGCGGGCCACATTTCCCGTCGGACCGGCTCCGCACCCGCCGGTGCGTTGCCGGGTAGTACCCGACGAACGAATCGAAATCAAACGCCGGCCCGGCCCCTGCCGTCACGCGGACCCTGCGTGTTCCGCCCGTCACGAGCGCACGCAAGGCTGATCCGACGCCCGTGGTGTGCCCGACGCGGCTAACCCGACAGATTGCAACTTACGATTTACAAACATGTTATAACAGATGTCGCCCTTTCTGAGGCGCGCGTCCAGAGCCGGCAGCATTTACGGCGGCGGCCACTCCCGGCCCCCCCTTGGCGGACCGGCTGGGGGCCCCGTTGCAAAAGCCCCTTATTCCGGTTATCCTCGTAAGGCTAAGCGTTTGCGGCTCTCGGATGTGGAGGTCG
>CAZTVU010000124.1:5285-7283 GCA_964617025.1 uncultured Planctomycetales bacterium
TGGATCCGCAGTTGATGGACATCCTGGTATGCCCGAAGACGCACGCCAGGCTTATCCAGGTCGGCGACTGGTTGTACTCTACGGACCCGGGGGACCGGAGAAAGTATCCGATACGGGACGGGATACCGATCATGCTGATTGAGGAGTCGGTCCCGGTGAGCGAAGAGGAGTTCAAACGTGTTACGCAGCAACCCTCATGAGGGTCGCGGCCCGAAGGGGCCCAAGGCCGCGAAGCCGGACCGCCCGGTCCGCGTCAAGCGGCGATTCCCCAACCGCGGCAACGCCGACTGGAAGGGCCCGCTGGTGGACTACAAGGAAGTCGATCTTCTGCGCAAGCTGATCACCACCAGCAGCAAGATCATGAGCCGAAAACGGGCCGGGACCAACGCGCGCGAGCAGCGCGACCTGAAGCGGGCGATCAAGTATGCCCGGTTCCTTGCGCTCCTACCGTACACGGGCGTCTAAAAGCGATCCCCCGAGAAAGGAAAGTGGCAAGCTGTCGGAATTGCCCACACTCAGGGGATCTGACGGCAGGTGATCGCTTTTCCTTTTGAGTGGAGCTTTTTAGCGATTCAACAACCGGCGGAACGCCAAGGCGACGGGCTCGGCTCGACTCTTGCCAATTTTCGAGACCCGCGTCGATCGATTTGGGCGCGATTCCGCCGGTTTCGGCGGCGGGCTTGAAAAATCGCCAGTGCAAGCGGGTGTTTCAAGACCCCAGCGCCTGAAAAGGCCCCGGAATCGGCCATAAACCCCGCTCCGAAAAAGCACAAAGTCGAGCTGAGAGTTTACGGTAATCCCGGTCGCTCCCGCGCCGAGGAGGGCGGCGGCGCCACACGAGCAAGGACACCCTCCCTCGGCCCCTCCCTTGCAGGGAAGGGAGTTCAGCGTTCGGAGTTGCGAATTCCGAGTAATCCGATCAACACGCCGGCAGCCGCGATGGGCAATAGCGGGCGTAGAACGTGTGTGAAAACCGCATGGGCCCGGCGTCCCGCTCGCTCGCGGGCGTGCGTAATACACGCCCTTGCGCGAGCAATTACCTCGTTAGTCGACCCACGCGCAAGCAACGCAAAGCAGCTACCCTCACGACGCCTTGTTTCTGGCCGTTATCGATTCAATCGAGCATTGCGTTCACTATGCAGGAATCAATAGTGGGTTCTCACACACCCCCTTGGCGTTCGCCGCCTTCGTTGCGAGTTATCTCTGCCTCGCATCTGCGACGGTGCCGGCCCCGCCCGCGACGAAACGAACGGGCGTGCCGACCGACACCATCTTCGACAGGCGGACCGCATCCCAATTCGTCAGGCGGATGCAGCCGTGTGAACCGGTCTTCCCGATCAGCTCGGGATTCGGCGTCCCGTGAATGCCCACCCCCGGCAGCGAGAGGCCGATCCAGCGAACGCCCACGGGATTTCGCGGACCGGGCGGGATAGTCAGCTTGCGGTTGATTCCCTTGACCTCCGGCCACATTTCCGGGTCGAAGGTATACTCCGGGTCGATCGCCACGGCCTCGACGATCGCCTGCCCCGACGGAAGCTTCTCCTTCCGCGCCGCCAGGGAACAGTAGAACAGGCCCACGACCGCGCCCTGGGCCGAGTACGCTCGAATCGTCTTTGCAGAAAGGTCGATCTCGAGCCGGGCCGCCCTGGGCGGCGCAGGGGCGTCGGCCGCGTCCGGCACGACCACGACATCACCCACCGCCCAGGAGGACAACGGCTTGCCCGGATTCAGCCGGCCGAGCAGCCCCAGCGAACAGTGGAACTTCTCCGCAATCGCCTCGGCCAGCGAGGGGTATCCCAGGCGGGGGAGCCGGCTTTTCTCGATCCAGCCCTTCGGCACCGGCCCGACGGCGGTGCGGTCTGCCGCCGTGATTCGGTATCGGATCAGCGTCTCCTCCTCATCGACGTTCAGCGCGGCGCGGGTGGCCGCGTCGAGGCTCCCGGTCGCGGGCATCCGGCGCGACCGCTGAAACTCGCGGAGCGCGTTGGTCGTCTTCGG
>CAZTVU010000124.1:7293-14056 GCA_964617025.1 uncultured Planctomycetales bacterium
CCCGGGATGCCGTCAATCAATCCGGGCGAAAAGCCGGCGCGGTCCAATGCCAGTTGCAGCGCCACGGTTCCCCAGAGAGACGACGGCAATCCGCCGCCCGTTGTCGCGGGGGCGCGAGTCGACGCCGCCGCGGGCAAGGCAACCGTCAGGAGTCCGAAGCACACGTGTCGCGTACGGATGCAACCCCACATGGCAACCTCCCTGTCATTGCGAACCTTTCCGGCCCGCCGTTGCGCCGGACACTATAACGTCGGCATGGACGGACTCAAGAATTGATCGAAAGTGACGGAGACATCCGGTATGATACCCGCCGCATCACGAAAGGAGTTCGCATGACAATCGCCCGTATGTGCGTGGTCAGCCTGATCCACCTGGGACTCGTCTCTTCCGCCCTGTCGCAGGTCGTATTCACCGGCCGTGTTCGGCACGAAAGCCGGCCCGGCAGCGGCGAGTGGACGCCGATGACCGCCGTTTACGCCTTCGCCAGCCTTGGCGGGGCCGACAGCGAGGCCCGGGCGTTTCGCACATGGGAAATGGACCCGGCCGGCTGGTTTCGCATCAGCGGCGCCGCGGGCCGATATACCCTCCTCTTCTCCACGCCCGCCCACTTCATGCGGCCGATCCTCCGCACCAACCTCTACGTGCGTCCGGGCGACGTGGTTGACGGCCCCTTCATGCCCCGGTTCGACTACGCCGTCTTCGATGAGCGCACCTGGGATACCAAGGCCGCGACCGATTACTTCCAGCCGTTCGTGGCCCGCGGGACAAGCGTGACCCAGGTGGGCTTCAAGCTCGTGCATGACGGCGTCGACGGCCCCGATCCCGGCGCCCAGAGTTTTCTCGTTTCGATTCGCCGCCGGGGCGTCGGCGCGCCGGACGCGTGGGAGCAGATCGGCCCCACCGTACGGGTGCCCGATGTCGACTGCGGAGGGGCGAAGAACTACTGGTATTCGGCCGGGTGGGACTCCGGCGAGGTGCCCCTTACCCCGGGCGAAACGTACGCCGTCCACCTTCGAGCCGAGAAGCCCGGCGCGACGTTCCAGGCGTTCTGGCGACCGGCCGGCGACGCCGCCCCGAGCTGCTATCGTTTGGGCAACGTCGGACCGACGGGGAACGTCGGCCAGTGCCTCTGGATGGCCGTTGCCACGGACGGCGACGGCGTGGTGATCCCGTACAACAAGCACGTGCACAAGCAGTTCGGCGAATTCGGCGGTTTCGCCAGGACGTGGTCGCAGACGTACGTTGCGCAGGGAAGCGGGCTCGCGGGCGTCGTCCTCTACGCCGCCACATCCGGCATCCAGCCTTCGCAAAACCGGCAACGGGTCGTCGTGCGCGTGCGCAAGGGCGGGCCCGACGGACCGGTCGTGGGGATCGAGAAGATCGCCATCGGCAACGCGAACTACACCGGCGACGCCTCCTGGGGCACATTCGGCGCGGCATACGCGCCGGGCGAAGTGCCGCTCGAGGCCGGCCGGGAATACGCCATCGAGTTCGAGAGCCTTGAGAACTACGAAACGCTTCACGGCTTCGTCAACATCAAGAACATGGTCAGCGACGACCGGCCGGGCTTCAATCCGTATCGCAAGCAGCCGGGGGATGCGTACGCACGCGGAACGGCCTTCAAGAACGGCAAGGAGGCCAAGGACTTCGACCTCGACATGCAGGTCCTCGAGTATCGGTTTGCCGCCGACAACTGGCAGGCGGCGGTCGAGTCGAAAAACCTGCTCGTCAACGGCGACATGGAGGCCGGCGACCTTCGCCCGGGAGACGAAGGGGGCGGTCGCGTGGACGGCTGGAGGACCTACGCGACCGACCCGGGCACCGCGCACGCCTATCTCCTCGAAGCCCCCGCCAACCGGTACCGTTTCGTCCGCGTGCGGAGCAGCGGCCCCGGCAACACCACCGTCGACGGCGGCTACGTGCAGCGCGTCGACGGCCTAAGCGCGCTGGACACGTATCGGCTGACCGGGCGGGTGCGGTCGTCGTGGACGCTCGACACGGAGCACGCATGCCGCGTGGGCTGCGACCCCACGGGCCAGGACCAGGATGCGAAGGCCCCCACGATCGTTTGGACGGCGATGCCGAAGATCCAGGGGATCTGGGTCACGTACGACAGCGAGCCGATCCGGCCGACAAAGGCCGGATCGATCAGCGTCTGGCTCCACGGCTGGACGAGCCTGAAGGCGGACTACCCCTTCAAGGCGGATTTCGATGATTTCATGCTGCGGCGCGTTCGCACGGATGTTCCCGACGGCCGGTAGATCCCATCGCTGCGGTGGGCAGCCCCGGGCCCGCCTCAGCGGATGCGAATGCAGTCGATCCCGAAAGCGAAGCCCCGCCCGGCCCGCGAGCCGGGACCGACGATCTCCGCCGTGATGCGGTTCGAGCCGACGGTCAGCTCAACAGGCCCCAGGGCGATCTCATCCGTCCGGCACTCCTGCGGCCCGGAGAGGTCGATCGGCTCGCCCGCCTTCCGGCCGTTAACCGACAACTGGACCGTCCCGAACTCGGGCCCGTTCACCAGTTGCACCACGACGTGTTTCCTGCCGGCCACCTCCGAGGGAAACTCCAGGGTCAGCTTCTCGCCCGCCCTGCCGGCATCCCATCGCAGGTACTGCCCGCCGCAGTAGTGCATGCCCGCCTTCCGACGTTGAACGCGGGTGTCCGGGTCAAGCACCGTCAGCCGCTCGCTGACGACGGCGTCGGGCATCGTGTACGGCGCCACGACCTCAAGCCGAACGTCGTCCTTTCCGAGGGGACGGAACGCGTCGGTGCCGCCGGGCCGGGCGTACCAATAGCTCACGGCCGCCCGCGTGACCTTGACGCCGTCGAGGTGATGCCAGTTCTCCATGTCGAACCGGAAATGCCGTTCAAACGGGATGTCGTCCAGGATGTGAAACCGATTGAGCGAGTTGTGCCCGTACGTGCCCGGCCCGTCGCAGCGCGCCTGATTGTGATACGCGTGCGCAAAGCGAGCCGGGCTGCTCCACGCGTACCCGTAGTAGTCCTCGCTGCCGGTGCCGAAGTGGCTGGGGAAGGGCTCGCCATCGACGTAAATCTTCTCGTCGCCCTCGCCCCACCAGCGGGCCGCGCCGTTGCGAATGTACAGCGCCCCGCCGACGAAGCGCCCCCGGCCCGTGCAATCGAGATGCATCCAGTCGATGAACGGACGCGTCGGGATGTCCCGCTCGATCCGCCATCGCGCGTGGAAGAGCAGGCTCCGATCGTCCCACGCAAACGGCCGCGTGCCGAACTCCGCACGCACGTGCACGCGTTCCGCCCCCAGGTTTCGCACGGCGATGACCGCTCGCTCGCGAAACGGCATACGCCAGTGGCACCAGAGCGCGGGCTCGGCCTCGTCGGTAATGCCCAGCGGCAGCGACTCGTACGCCGGAAGCCCGGGCGCGGCCCCGAAGAAATCGCCCAGGGGGCATTCCACCGTCTGCTCGCCGTCAAACGCCATCGTGAGCACGAGACCGCGCGCGGCCGCCGTCATGTCCGCCGCCGACAACCGCACGACCAAGCGACACAGTTCCCGCGCGCCCCTGGCGTCGTAGAGGACGGCGTCGGCCCCCGCATCGACGCTGACCGTGCATGATTCACTGGTAAGCGAGGCCGCCGCCCCTGCGTCCCGCGGCGACCGCAGTCGCCGGGCAACGTCGCGGATCCTGTCGCGCAGCCGCGCCAGGTCGTCCAAGGCAAACGTCCGTACGTCGGTGCCCCCCGGGTATGTGCGGTAGTTCACGTGGTAGTACATACCTCCCTCGTCGCACGTCACCACGCAGCGTTTGGCGTAGGGAAACGGGAAGTACAGGTTCCAGCCTCGCGCCCGGACGCCGGCGATCGGCTCGGGAAGGTCCGGATGCCGGCCGCCGAGCAGCTCCTGCATGGGTGCCTCGAGCACCGGCTTCGAGGCCCCGTCCAGGTAGATTCGCAGCGTGCCGCGCGGGTCCGCCGACCAGATGCGAACAACCGCACCGGGGCCTTCGGCGTCCATCATGACATGCTCTTTTCGCCCTGCCCTCTCGTCGACCCGCAGGTAGTGCCCGCGGTCGCCGTTCGCAAACCACGACTGGTCGCCCGGCGCCTTCGACGATCGATCATAGCTGGAGAACTGGCGTGTGACGTACGCCGGCGAGGACAGCCGCGTCAGCCGCGACAGATCCGTCATCTCGACAAGCAACGACTCGGTTGTCACGGAAGCCGAGGCATCGCCTCCCGCAACGGCGAACCAGACGCAGACCAGCCCCGACACGGAAACGCCGTTCCTCATGCAGCACCTTTCGCAGATTCCAGCGTAAGAAAACCGCGCGACACCGGACCCGTGACAGTGCCGCGCCCGGGAAGCGACGCAATGGTCGCGACGCCGGCGACGGCTCATTCTAGCCGCCCCGCGCTCTCGCGCAAAGACGATCTCGCGAATGGAACCGCACCCCCATTCATCCAGCGCCGGGAGCGACAGGGCAACAAACCCATGGTCGTCCATTACGTCACGCTCAGCGGCATGGACCGCAAGCCGCTCGTCGCCCCCGCCGGCAGCAACCCGCCGGACATCGGGCCGTCCGAAAGCCGCCGGCACGCCCTCTACCCCGCCGCAAGCGCACAACCGGATGCGTCTTTCAGAGGTCCGCCGCTATAATGCCCCTCGATGCATCTGCGAATTGAGCACGCAACAGCCATCGCCTGGCGAGAGGAGCGCCCGGTCGTCCTGCGGGATTACTCGATCTCCATTCGCGACGGCATCATCGAGGCGATGGGGCCCTCCCAGGAATCCCCGCGGCCCGCGAACCCGCCGGCCGATGAAGTGATCGACGCCGGCCGACACCTGGTCGTCCCCGGACTGATCAACACGCACCACCATCTGTTCCAGTCCCTTACGCGGGGTCTCAAGTCTGTTCAGGACGCCCCGCTGTTCGACTGGCTGACGGAACTGTACCGGCGGTGGCGATACCTTTCCTACGACGCCGTACGCGACGCCGCCGCCGTCAGCCTGGCTGAGCTCATGCTGTCCGGCTGCACCACCACAAGCGACCACTTCTACCTTTTTCCGCCGGCGACCGATGTACGGATCGAGGCCGTCCTCGAAGCCGCCGAGCAACTGGGAATCCGAATCCACGCCTGCCGCGGCAGCATGAGCGCGGGGCAATCCAGGGGCGGCCTGCCGCCCGACGACTGCGTGGAAGACGAGCGGGCCATCCTGAGCGACAGCGTGCGAGCGATCGATCGCTTCCACGACCCGTCGCCGTACGCCATGCGGCGGATCGACCTGGCACCCTGTGCCCCCTTTTCGGTCAGCCCCGAGCTGCTGCGGGACACGGCCTTGCTCGGACGGCAGCGTGGCCTGCTGCTGCACACGCACGCCGCCGAGACGCGGGAAGAGGAGCGATACTGCCTCGATCGGTTCGGCGTTCGGCCCATCCGCTATCTCCAGGACCTCGGCTGGCTGGGCGCGGATGTCTATCTGGCGCACTGCGTGCATCTCTCCGACGAGGAGATCTCAGTCCTCGCGGAGACTCGGACGGGCATCGCCCATTGCCCCTCCTCGAACATGCGGCTCGGCAGCGGCGTCCCGCCGATCCGCCGTCTGCTGGATGCGGGCGCGAAAGTCGGGCTGGGCGTCGACGGCAGCAGCAGCAATGACGGCGGCAACCTGCCGGCGGAGGCCCGGCAGGCCCTGCTTCTGCAGCGCGTCGGCGGCGGGCCGGAGGCGATGCGGGTGACGGAGGCCTTTCGGCTGGCCACGCTCGGCGGGGCGGCCGTTCTGAACCGCCCCGTCCTGGGCAACCTGGACGCGGGCCTGGCGGCCGACCTCGCCCTGTATCGGGCCGATGACATCGCGTTCGCCGGCGCCGTCGCGCAGGATCCGCTGGCCGCGCTGATTCTCTGTCATGCCCCGCGCGTGGACCGGCTGATCGTCGCAGGCCGCACGGTCGTGCGAGACGGCCGGGTTCTCGGCCTCGATCTGCCCGCGCTGATCAAGCGATTCAACGCACTCGTGGCGGCGCGATTTCGCCGCTGAGAAAGGGATCGATGAGCACGTCACAACAACCCAGGACCGACGGAACCGGGCTGATCGACCTCGACCCGTGGCTCGAGCCCTACGCCGAGGGCCTGCGGCACCGCTACCGACGATATCGCAATACGCTGGATCGCATCCTGGGCGAGGGAAGACCGCTGGAGGATTTCGCGCGCGGGTACGAGTACTTCGGTCTCAATCGCGGCGAATGCGACGGCCGACCGGGCGTGTGGTATCGCGAGTGGGCGCCTGCCGCCAGCGGCCTGTTCCTCATCGGCGACTTCAATCACTGGAACCGGGAGAGTCATCCCCTCACGCGGGACGAGAGGGGCGTCTGGAGCATCTTCCTTCCCGACGCCGAGTATGCCGGGCGGCTGGTTCACGGCTCGCGGGTGAAAGTCCACGTCCACAGCGCCATCGGACCGACCGATCGCATCCCCGCCTGGATCCGCCGCGTCGTGCAGGACGAGAAGACCACGACCTTCTCCGGGCAGTACTGGAGCCCGCCGGAACCGTTCGCCTGGCGCCACCCGGTGCCGACCCTCCGGGGCAACCTGCGGATCTACGAGGCGCACGTCGGCATGGCGACTGAGGCCGAACGCGTCGGCACCTACCGGGAGTTCACCGACCACCTGATCCCCCGGATCGCCGGCGCCGGCTACAACGCCGTCCAATTGATGGCCATCCAGGAGCACCCGTACTACGCCTCATTCGGATACCACGTCAGCAATTTCTTCGCCCCGTCGT
>CAZTVU010000125.1:0-13922 GCA_964617025.1 uncultured Planctomycetales bacterium
CCCCAGGCCGAAGAGCCTCGCCGCGTTGTTCCAGAAGATGTCCTCGACGGCGCCGCCGATGCAATCGCCCTCGCCCAAGAACTATCGCTCGTCGTGGAGGTGGCGCACGTAACACAGCAGGTCACCGCGAACCCGGACACCGTAGCCATCGCTCGGCGGATCGGCGTCATGATCCTCGGGAAGCACCTGCCACCCGAGCGGAAGGTTCGCTCCCGACCATTAAACCGCGTTGTGTCGTGACCGAGCGGCCGCGCTCGCCCCAGCCGCCCCCGCAGGTAGTCGGCCTGTTTCGCGGATTCACATCGTCGCCGATGCGATGGGCGGTTCCTCAAGCAAGGGGAAGAATTTTTCCCGGAAAGCGCGACACCACTTGACAGCACGCGCTATTTCAGTCATACTGTATGAGCGGAGATTGCGAATCTTGCCGTTTTGGCAAGCAAGATGTCCGCCAAGACGCGATGCGCGATCCGCCCCCATCTAGGCTGGAGGAAAAAAACATGTCCGCTCAAACGCTTGGCCGTTGCGTTGTCGTTGGCATCTTGGCCGGTGCTCTTGTTTCATCGGCAGCGATCGTCGCGTATGGCGCCACGCTGGCTGCCGACGACTCCGGCGCTGCTGCAGCCGATGCGATTACCAAGGGCAGGTCCGGGGCGGCACCGCCGCGGTCGCAATCCGCGTCAGCCGCCCCGCGACGGAGTCACCCGGCGGCTAGGGCGCCGGCCTGGCACCCACTGAAGGAGATGTTCCACGCCGATCCCCCGGCCGGCAAGCCGGGTGTTGCCGGGCAGGGGTCGGGCCGGGTCGCGGGCGAGGTGCTGGTGAAGCTCAAGAAGAATGCCCGCGCGACGCTGACAGTGCCGCAGGGCGCTGCGCCGGGCAAGGGCAACGTCAAGCCCCAGGGACAGGCCCGCGGCCTCGACGCGCTGCTCGCAAAGCACGGCGTGACATCGGCCGAGCCCGCGTTCCGAGTCGCGAAGGATCCGGCGGCCCGCGCGGGCAAGAACACCGCCCTTCAGCGGATAGCCGCCGCGCAAGCGGCCGCCCATGGCAAGGACCGCCAGTCGCTCTTCCGATGGCACCGTCTGCGCCTGCCGCCGAACGCCGACATCGACGCGGCCATCACGGACTTGCGGGCCGACCCGGAGGTCGAGTTCGCCGAACCGAATTACGAGTATCGCTTGGCGGACATCGACCCGCCGATTGAAGGGCTGCCTGACGCGACGACGGACCCCGGCATGGCTTACCAGTGGCATCACGCCGTGTGCAGCGTCCAAGCCGGGTGGAACCACCTCAAACAGGGTGGCGCCCCTCCGGGCGGCATGCACGACGTCGTCGTCGCCGTCATCGACACTGGCGTGGACTACACCCATCCCGAACTGGTCGGGAACATGTGGACGAATCCCGATGAGATCCCCGCGAACAACATAGACGATGATCACAACGGCTTCGTCGACGACATCTACGGTTGCAGCGTCGTCTCCGACGCGCGAAGTCATGCGGGCGACCCGAAGGACTTGCACGGCCACGGTACACACGTGGCCGGGATTGTCGCCGCCCAGGCCTTCAACCAGATGGGCGGCGTGGGTGTGGCGTTCAATGTCCGAATCATGTCGATTCGGGCGGCGGACTACTCCGGCACGATCTCCGTAACGGATGCCACAGAGGCGATCCTTTACGCAGTCGACAACGGCGCTGAAGTCATCAACATGAGTTGGGGCGGCTACCAGTACTCGCAGGTGATTGTGGACGCGCTGGAGGTTGCCCTGAATCAGGCCGTCCTCGCGGCCGCCGCCGGAAACGACGGCCTGAGTGGCCTGGAATACCCCATGTATCCGGCGGCCTTGTACTTTGTTCACGGTGTGATGGCCTGCACCGCGCCGCCTCAGATCAAGCTCACGTGGTTCACAAACTACCACTACGACATGCTCGCGCCCGGCGAGGGCATCTACAGCACGATCCCCGGCGACCGCTACGCCGCGTGGAGCGGAACGTCGATGGCAACGCCGGTCGTGTCCGGCATTGCCGCGCTGATGCGGTCGTATTTCTGGCAACGCGACATCTACTCTTCCCGCTTCCTGATGGGCAGTCTGTATGCTTCTCAGTTCGGCCCCGGATCGTACGGGCCGGTGAACGCCTACCGCGCTCTCACGGAACCACCCACGCCCGGCGTGTCCATGCTGAAGGACTGGATCTTCGACGACAGCACGATCAACCCGCAGAACGATGACGACGGGCGCGTCGATTCAGGCGAGACGATTCACGTGGCGATCGAGCTGATCAATCGTTCGGGGCAGGCCGATCAGATCGTCGGAACGCTACGGGCGCATGCGGAGGGGGCTCCGCTGGATGACCCGTACGTCACGATCACTACGCCGACGGTCAGTTTCGGGACTATGGGGCCGTGGGCCACCGAGGACAACGGCTTCGTTTACGATCAGGGCGGCGTGATCATCGGCGTGGAACATCCTTTCGTCTTCACCGTCGATCCGAACTGTCCCAACGAGCACGTGATTCCGTTTGAACTCACGATTACGTTCCTCGACGGATGGAACCCCGAGAACCCGGGCCCTTACACGCGCGTCAGCCGGTTTGAATACGTGGTGCAGCGTGGGAAGAACGTGCCAACAATCATCGCTTCGGGTAGCAGTGTAGAGCTCACCGCCGACGATTACTGGATGGTGGCTGGCCCTGTTCTCGTCGAACCCAATGCCACGCTGACGATCCGCCCCGGCACGCAGGTGCAATGGGGCGCGATCAGCAGCGACCCGTACAACCCCGGACCGCAGAGCGGCTATGTCATCGTCCGCGGCACGCTCCTCGTTCAGGGAACCTTGCAGAGCCCTGCTAACCTTTTCCCCTCGTACTTCGTTTCAGGCCAGAAGACGAAGATCACGGTTGAATCGGGCGGCCATTGCGACATGGAATACGTCAAGATCCGCAACCCCGAGCTTACGGGCATCCACAAAGTCGATCATGCGTACATGGAATGGGACGCCTTCAGCTCGACTGTGGACGCGACCGACCTTCGCAACTGTATCTTCCATAAGTTCCGCGGAGGTGGCAGCATCAAGGGTACCGTGTTCGACACCGTAGCCTTCGATGCGGGATGGATTGCCCCGTCCAAGGCTGGCTGGATCAGGAATTCGGTATTCCTGCAGGACAACGAGAATAACAAAGCCCTTAGCTTGACTCTGGTGCCGACAGCGAGCCGGGCGTGTGAGATCATACGCGTGCAGCCCTATGCGGGCAAGACGTATGCCGCGCTTGCGATTCCTTGCGCGTTGACAGCTCCCTACAACAGCACGACGGGCGCTTACTTCAGTTTAGTCTACGTGAGGCCGTATGCGGAGTACTTTTCCGGGCACGTAGCCGACGTTGCCGATGCGGCCGAGAACAGCTTCTTGGTGACAATGTTTTGCTCCAGCTTCAACATTCCTTCTTGCGCGGGTGACGAAAGATACGGGGTTCTCGGTATGGTGGATGACCCTAACAACCCCGGCGGCCTTACGTGGTATACCGGAGCGCCCGTTACCTTCACTGATTGGGGCGTTGGATATCCGTGCGCCTCATCCGGCCTTGGCACAATTGTCGCGATAAGTCACCGAACCAATCACCCTTGGATCACATTCGAAGGCTGTACTGTGGGTGACTGGGCGCAGAAACGTCTCATCTGTATGCTCGAGCTGCCAGGAGATGTAACGGAGGCAACTCTGCGCGCTGCCATCGGCTCCCCCGACTTAATTACGTACGTGCTCGATCATATTGAAGCGCCGTTCTCCAAGAACGGTTTCCTGAGCAAGTACTGGGAGCCAAATGTCGGTCGCTGGATGCGTATTTATGCGCAAGCTAATCACCCGGACGGATATTGTTCAGCTCGCGAAAACTACTGGGGTACGGCCACCAAAGCACTGGTTGACTACGCGATCATCGATTACTTCGACAATTTCACCAGCGCGCGAGTGGACTACGGCACGCCGCCCGCGCACGGCTTCGCCTCGACGTACCCATTCGTCGAAAGCGTGTTGATCAACGGCGTCTCAGCCGAGACGGTACCGGTAGTCGGGTCAGGACCGACGACGTTCACGATCACGTTCAATCGCGACATGGACACGAGCGTTCAGCCGTTCGTCACGTTCGGCCCCGCACCGCCGCACACCGACTTCACCGTCAAGCCGATCGGCGACGGCTGGGTCAACGCGCGCACGTGGGAGGGCACGTTCTGGATCGTTCCCGTTACGGGCGAGGGTTATCACTGCATGCGGATCTCCGGTGCGGTGGCGGCGGATGATCCGTGGCTCGTCTCCGGATATGACGTCGGCCGGTTCCGCTTCGAGATCCAGACGATGGGTGTCGCGGCGATGACGCTTCAGGCCGTCGGGCAGGAGGGCTCGATCCTTCTCACCTGGCAGCAGAATGATTACGACCTCATCGCCGGCTACAACCTCTATCGCGCCGACACCGCCGGCGGCCCATACACGCGGATCAACACCTACACCATCCCAATCGGCAGCGAGTCGTACGTGGACACCAACGTCGTGCCGGCCGTGCCGAAGTACTACAAGTTCACCGTTGTCCTGACCGACCTGACCGAGTCCGACTTCTCGAACGTCGCGTCGGCGGCCGCTCTCGACACAATCCCCCCGGTCATCACGCACGCCCCCGTGACCTCGGCCCCGCCAAGCCTCGGCCTGCGGTTGACGGCGACCGTCACGGACAACGTCCGCGTCGAGGGCGTCACCATTCACTACCGCCCCCAGGGCGGCAGCACGTACACGTCGCTGGCGATGATCAACACATCGGGCAACAGTTGGACCGGCACGGTCCCCGGCTCAGCCGTCCTGCCGCCGGGCATCGAGTACCACCTCTCCGCCACCGACGGCATCAGCGAGGTGTACAGCGGCACGCCGGCGGTGCCCTACGTCGTTGCGGTAAGCAACACCCCCACGCTGACTTCCGTGTCGCCCAATCACGGACCGGTCGAGGGCGGCACGCCGGCGACGCTGTCCGGCACGCTCTTCCAGCCAAACGCCAGCGTGTTCTTCGGCGGCGTGCTCGCCACGAACATCGTGGTGATGACGGCCAACCAGATCACCTGCACCACGCCGCCGCACTATCCGGCGATGGTGGACGTGAAGGTGGTCAACCCGGACGCGACCGAGTGCACGCTGCTCAACGGCTTCCGTTATGAGCAGGAAGGGGTCGTCGTGTCGCTGCCCAGCGTAGCGGGTGATCGCGGCACGATGGTCGATGTTTCGCTGTCCGCGGCAAATGTCGTCGGCCTGCGGGCGGCGGACGTGACGATCACGTTCACGTCAAGCGTTGTGGCTGCGCGAAGCGTTGCCACGGGTACGCTGACGTCCGGGTGGTCGCTGTCGGCCAACACGGGCGAGCCGGGCACGATTCAGATCTCGCTCGCGAGCGCCACGGCGGTCACCGGCTCGGGAACGCTTGCGCGGATCACGTTCGAGGTGATCGGCTCGCCGCCCGCCTCCACTGCGCTGACGATCAGCAGCGCAGCGCTCAACGACGGGGCCATGTCGTGCACCACGAGCAACGGCACGTTCACCGTGAGCGGCTACTACTCGGTAAGCGGCACCGTAAACTACTTCACCACCGGCCCCGTCCCCGGCACGACACTGAAGCTGACGGGGAGCGGGTCGTTCTCGACCGTATCCGGGACGGACGGCACGTTCACGATCGCCGACATACCGACGGGTGCGTACACGTTGACGCCATCGAAGGCGGACGACGTCGGGGCGATTACGGCGTACGACGCGTCGCTGATTCTGCAGAAGGCGGCCGGTACGTTGAGCCTGACGGCCAACCAGATGACCGCGGCCGACGTAAACCGCAACGGTTCCGTCTCATCGATGGATGCGTCCTACGTGCTGGAAAAATCGGTGGAGTTGCTGGAGGTTCCGTTCCCTGGGGCGGGCGTCGTGTGGCGCTTCGTTCCGGCCGAGCGAAGCTACAGCCTGCTGAACGCCGACCAGACCGGGCAGAACTTCACGGCCGTCCTGCTTGGCGACGTATCCGGCAATTGGCAGCCGGGCGGCGGCGGGTTGCTGGGGGTGGGGGCCGCGGCCAGCCCATCCGCAACGCTGACGCTCGGTACCGCCCAAGGGCACGTGGGCCGGCAGGTCGCCTTGCCCGTCCGGGTGGAGTTGGACGAGGCGGCCGTGTATTCGGTAGACCTGACGATCACCTACGATCCTTCCCTGCTCTCGCCCGATGAGGTCTCCCGCGGCGACGCCGCCGTGAGCATGATGCTCGCAGCGAACATCGGCACGCCGGGGACGATACGGGCCGCGCTCGCCGGTGCGGATCCGATCTCGCAGACCGGAACCGTCCTGGAGGTTTTGTTCACCATAACCGGTCCGTCGGCCGCTCCGACACCGGTCTCGTTTGTCACTGCTGAACTGAACGAAGGCGCCATCATGGCCACATTGCAGAACGGTGCCATCGTAGTCGTGGCCGGCCCTCCGGCGGACTTCGATGCGGACGGCGACGTCGACCTGGCCGACTTCGGTACGTTCCAGCGGTGTTTCAACGGTCCGAATCGGCCGTATGGGGCGACCGGATGCGAGGGTGCCGACTTCGATACCGACAATGATGTGGACCTGAGCGACTTTGGCGCGTTTCAACTGTGTTTCAACGGGCCGAACCGCCCGCCGGCGTGCGAATAGGTGAAAAACAGGGGCCGACGCCCTCGTCGGCCCTACAGTGGGGCCGGTGCCCTCACCGGCCAAATGGGGGCGTTGGGCGGTTCGACGGGGGCAAGCCGCGCGCGGGGCAGACGATGGCTGACGGGGGCGTCTTGCAAGAGTAAAGGATGGCCGACGAGGCGTCGGCCCTACTATGGCGTTGGCGCTGCAGTGGGGCCGGTGCCCGCACCGGCCACGGTCGCCCGCTGCTCACGGGTGCCCCAGGCCGAAGAGCCTCGCCGCGTTGTTCCAGAAGATGTCCTCGACGGCGCCGTCGCCCAGCCGTTCCGACCAGCAGGCCCACTCCAGCGAACGCAGGTGCTCGAGGCCGATCAGGACCGGATCGATGCGCGCGTGCTTCTCGCCCCAGACCGGCGTCTCGGCATAAAGCCAGAGGAATGAATCGCTCGCCCCGAGCGATCGCCCGCGGAGGTGGCTGACGGGAAAGTCGGTGCCGTACATTAGATGCCGGTGCCCCAGGATGCGGAGGATGGCCTGGTGCGCGATCGGCTCGCAGTTCGCCGAGGTGTCGAAATACAGGTTGTCGAGGCCCCGAAGCTGCGGCAGGCCCTCCAGGTTGTGCGCCGGCTGAAAGCCGCGCGCCGAGTGCGCGAGGATCAGCGTGAGATTCGGGTATCGCCGGCAGTATTCCCGAATCCAGTGAATGTTGCCCGGGTCGGCCGCGCTCCTCGAGCGGACCATGTGAAGCGTGACGACACAGCCCTCCTGGTCGCCGACGGCGGCGGCGTGCCCTGTCTGGTCGGCCATGACGTCCTCCGGAGCAGGAATCCCCGGCGCCTGCCCTGCCGGGGGCGCGGCGGGTCAGCGGACGGGGACCACGACCACCGCCACACGGCTCGGTTTGCCGAACGTAAGGACCGGATATGGCGAGATGTTCTTGTAGGCGAGGCGGTCGTCGATCTCGATCCTCGCCTCGATCTCGTATCGCTTCAGCGGCTTGATGTCCGACTCGTCATAGCGGATCTCGAAGGGGATCGGCACCTGGCCGGGGTTCCGGATCTTGCGCTCCTCGATCGTCTTGCGCTGCCCGAGAAGCTTCACCTCGACCAGGCGGACGATCGCCGTGACGCCGCGGCTCGGCAACGCGATTCGTTGGCGATACTCGATCACGCCCGTAACGGTGTTTCGGCTCGGCGGTTGCGGCGGTCGCACGACGGGCGGACCGCCCGCGATCTGGTAGCAGACGTAGACGATACGGCCCCCGCGGTACTCGGCGCGATAGTAGCGGTTGCCGATGACGTAGGTCCGCGCGCCGTCGAGGATGATCACGCGGTGTTCGGGCGGCAGCAAGTAGAGCCATCCGCCGATGGGCACCTCGACGACCCGGTACCGGGGGGGGCCGAACAGGCTGACCCGTTCGAAGTAGACGTCGTCGAAGAAGTAGTACCGCTTGCCGTCGATCCAGACCGTTTCGCAGCCCTCCGGCAGATACGCGATCGTCGCCGTCGGCGGCGGGCGGCAAATGACGTAGCGGCCGCCCTCCGCCGCCGGGGCGTAGTACACATCGTTCCACGCGTGATACTCGCGCCCGCCGACGGAGACGCGGCGCGCCTCGCGCGGAATCTCCGTCACGGTTGTCCCATAGCGCGGGACCACCCGCGTCGCCGGCCGGTCGGACGGCTCGCGCTGGGGCGGTCGAACGACCTGGGGGTCGCGCTCCGCGTGCCGAATCGCGCCGGGGCTGACGACGCGCGAGTGCCGCTCGATTCGACGCTCCTCCGCGATCGCACACAGCGCCGGGAACCCGGCCAGGATGACCACCACCGCGATCCCCGCGTTTGTCCTGAGAGTCACCATTCCGTCTGCTCCTCGATGTCGCGCGCCCTGCGTCCTCTCAACGCTCTCCCGCGTTGGTCGGGGCCATCTCGACCTTCGTGGCATCCGCCGGCGCAACGAACGTGAACAGCTCCTCATTCATGGCGTGCGACGCGTCCCATTCGACGAACCGCACGGCAAACCGCGGCATGGACGGTTGGTTCTTGTACGTGATGACCATCTTTCGCGGCCAGGGGGTCGCCCCGTCCTCGATCCAGATCTGCCAGTCGCACGACGGCTGGCGGGACGCCAGATGGTGGCAGGGACGGCCGTCCACGCGGTGGAGCCCGATGTACGCGCCCTGCTGCACGTGTTCGAGCAGGACGGCGTGAGGCTACGCGTAGAACAGATCCGCCGCCGGATAGGCAATTCCGTACCGCGCTGCCAGATGGTCGAACATCGCGTCCGCCGTGTCCGGCGCTTCGATCGTGGAATAGGTGTTGGTCAGGCGGTCGAGGATCGTGACCGTGCTGCGGTTGTACCAGAAGCCTCGGTCCGACTGGTCGCCGGCGACGTCCGCTCGGATCTGGTTCGGGCGCTTCATCGAGACCTGCGTCCGACGGCCGTACTCGATCTTCTGGCCGTCGGGTTCGACGACCTCGAGCGTCGTCTCGGCCACTACGTGCAGCGTCGGTTGAGCCCGCAGGAACTCGCCCATCCGCTTCAGGACTTCGTCCGCCCGGCTGTCGATCCGGCCGGGCGGGGGCGTTTCGGCCGCGCCGCGCCGCTCGCCGGTCTGGCATCCGGCCATCATCGGCCCCGCGACCGCAAGACACAGATACCAAACCATAATCATCCCTCTCGTGCGCACCGATCCGTGTGCCGCCGACGAATCACCGTTCCTGCGTAATCAGGACGTCGAGCGCCGGCGACCCCCCCCGCAGCCCGATCAGGTAGAGCGTATAGACCGCGCCGTCGTTGAATGTGACGCCGTCTACGGGAAGCAGAAGGCTTGTGGCGGTGATGTCGCGCACGTCCAGATCATATGTGCCGGCCTCGATCTCAATGTAATCGCCCACCTGCTTGAACCCGACATCTTCGAAAAGCGGCGTGCCCGTTGCGAGCGTGATGTCCACGAAAGGCGAGTCGGCGCCGGCGTGCACGAAGCGCACCCGCGCGAACCCGGCGGGCGGGGCGGTGTTGACGTCGTCCAGTGCGATCACGTCCAGCCGGTTCGCGTAGTCGAGGACCACGACGGTCGTGTCCGTGTAGCCGGGCAGGTCGAGATTCGCCGCGAACAGACCGGCCGACCCGCATCCCGCCCGCGCCGGGATCAGCTTGAACGGGTGAACGCCGGCGTCAACCTCGGCATACTCCGTCGCCTGGGCGTAGTCCAGGTCGATGAACAATTCCTCGCCGCCCAGACACACGTCGACGAGCGGGGCATCGGGGCTGGCGTGCACGACGGTGACGAACGCCGGCGCGTCCGTACCCGGCGTCGGCGGGCAGCCGCCCATCCAGAAAGGCAGTGCCAGCAACGCGGCCGGCCAGCCCAATCGAGCCATTGAGTGATCTCCTTCACCGTTGCCGTCCACCGGCGCGGCACGTTGCCCGCCGGTTCACCATTGTAGTGCGCCGGCATCCTTTTTCCAGACGCGGATTCAATGCGTTGCGTCGGCGCGTTGCCGGTGCAATCATAGTTGCCGTCTCGGCGGGCGACGTGCCCTGTCGGGGCGTCCTGAGAGGTCGCGCAAGACTGCAGGTCGGGAGACCGACCATGAAACGTGTCAAGAGGCTTGTCCTAGCCGCTGTCGTGGTGGTGATCCTGATCGTCGTGGCGGCGGTCGTCTGGATTGACCGCCTGGCCAAGGCCGGCGTGGAGGCCGGCGGGCAGTTCGCCTTCGGCGTGCCGACGAAGCTCGACTCCGCCAGCATCGGTATCCTCTCGGGGCGGTCCGAGCTGTCCGGCCTGAACATCGCGAACCCCGAGGGCTTCGAGACGCCCCACCTGCTCAGCCTGGGCAACGCCGTCCTCGACGTTTCGCTCGGCTCGCTGACCGGCGACACGGTCGAGATCCCCGAGTTCTCGCTGTCCGGCATCGACGTGAACCTCGAAAGCAAGGGCGGCAAGTCCAACTTCAAGGTCATCCTGGACAATCTCGGCCGGTTCGAGTCGTCGCAGAAGGAGCCGCAGCCGAAGAAGCCCGCAGGCGAGGGCCGGAAGTTCGTCATCCGCGAGATCATCATCAGGGACGTCAAGGCGAACGTCGCCCTGCTGCCCATCGGCGGCAGCGCCGCCCGCGTGACGGTGCCGATCGAAGAGCTGCGGCTCAAGGATGTGGGCACCGGCAGCGACAGGGGCGTCGTACTCGCTCAGGTGGCCGGAACACTGCTCAAGGCGATCATGCTGGCGGCGATGGAGAAGGGCGCCGGCACGATCCCGAGTGAGGTGCTGGCCGAGCTGAACGGCGCCCTGGCGAGCCTGGCCCCGCTGAAGGATATCGGCGCCACGCTGGCGGTGAACGTGAACGGGGCGCTCAAGGACCTCGGCACCCAGGTGGGCGCTGTGGGGCAGCAGCTTACGCAGCAGGCGGAGGGCGCGGTGAAACAGGTCGGCGATGCCGCGAAGGATGCGCAGCAGAAGCTGACGGAAGGTCTCGGCGGGCTGCTCAAGCCGAAGGCAGAAAAGCCGAAGTGATTGCCGTCACGACCCCAGGCGCCAGCTCGAGACGATCTGTCGGAAGACCGGCTCCCACTGGGGCAGTTCTTCCTCGATGCTCTGGAGCATGAGCACGGCCTGGTGCTGCGGCGTCAGGACGAGGATGTAGTCGGCAACGAACGACTGGCCGCCCGGCTGGCCCGAGGCCCGGATCAGCAGCGCCGGGTGGCCGGAGACCTGCATCGGCCTCGTGCCCACCTGCTTCCATCCGGGTACCTGCTGCGAGTAGGTGCCGATCAGCGCCTGGGCGAACTGCTCGAGGCTCTCCGCCTGCTTGGGAACGGCCATCGCCATGACGCTGGCCCGCTGCGATGCGGCGGCGGCCATGACGGCACCGCCCTGTTGCTGCACCTGCCAGTCCGCCGGCACGCCGATGCTGTATACACCGTTCGGGTCCGAGACCTTCTTCAGGTTCGCCTGCGCCTGCCGGGTGTCGTTCTCGTCCCCGCCGCCGTCGGTTCGCGGCGGTGCATCGTTGCGGCGAACGACCCGTTCGCCCCCGTCCTGCCCCTGGCCGCCGGCACGTCCGCCGCCGGACGAGATGGGCTCGATGTTCCAGTCCTTCAAGGCGCTCTGCGGCAGCTCCGGCAACTCAGGCGTCGAAACGCCGACCTTGCGCAGCTTGGCCACGTCGACGAGGTAGAACAGGCCCTTCTGGGCGGCCTCGGCAAGTTCCTTCTGGCCCGTCAGGAATGCCTTCTCGAACGGCGCGTTGTCGGACATCATCGTCGCCTCGACCGGCAGCATGCCGCCCTCGGGCAGCTTGATGGCCGGGAAGCAGTGGCCGGGGATCATCACGAGGCACGAGTCAAGCCCGCCCGCCTGGCAGGCGCTGGCGATCAGGATCGCCAGGTCGATGCACGTGCCCGCGCGGTTCCGCAGCACGTCGCGGCCGAACTTCACGTGCTGACGGACGCCCTTGTTCCACAGCCCCGGCGGCGACTGGTACTTGATCTTGTTGTGGCAGATGACGTCGTAGACGCCCTTGATGAACTTGACCGCGTTCTCGTTGGAGATCGACGCCCCGGCCCCGCCGGCGGCCTCCGCCGCCATGCCCACGAAGCGCTGGATGATCGGGTCCGTGCTGCAGACGAAGGACGCGCCGATCAGCGGCGAGTAGTTGAACGACTCGAACCACGTCGTGCACTCCTCCGCCGGCAGGCTCGAGAAGATCACCTCGTTGAGGCCGAGGATGGTCAGTCGCCGAGAGTCGGTTTCCTCGACCAGCTTGCCGTCCGGCGTCTTGTACTGCCACTCGACCTCGAGCGTGGCCGGCGTCTCGCTCGTGAGATTGCGGACCTTGTGGTCGAGGATCGGGTAGAAGGCGTACACGACCGACTGGCCGGGATAGACGTTCTTGCAGCGATTCCACGGGCTCCACGACGAGTACTCGGGCAGGCGGAAGCGGACGCGGTAGTCCTGCAGCGTCGCCGTGCCGGTGTTTGAAAAGACGCTGCGGGCGACCCAGAGCTGCGTGAACTTCGGATTGCCGTAGGTCTTGTAGAGGCAGGACATGATCTCCGGGCGGACCTGCAGCCGCATGTCGGCGTCAACCGTGCCGCCGCCCTGGACCGGAGCCGGCGGCGGGATCTCGGCGAAGACGCCGCCGCGCTTGGCGTCGAACGTGATGTTCTTCGTCCCTGGAGGAAACTCGGCGCGGACCGTGCCGATCACGAGTACGCCCGTATCGAGCTGGTTGACCGCCAGCAGCGTCAGCGTCTCGGCGTGCTGATCCACCGTCTCGTACAGCTCGGGCGTGAGGATCTCGGCGTACCACTCCCGGCCCTGGTTCTTCATCCCGCCGAGCACCGTCGCGCTGATCCGGACGGCGTGTCGGTTGTCGTCGTACTCCGCCTTGGCGTCCTTGATCTCGTCGGCCTGGCCGGTGATGCCGAACTCGCGAAGCAGCACGGCGGTGTTCGTGATCATGCTCTTGATCTGCGTGTACATCTGTGTGGAGAACGTCAGATCCGCGCTGAGCTGAATGTCGCCGTTCGGCTGGACTTTCGACACCTGCTTCCAGCGAAGCCGCGGCGTGTCCGAGACCTGCGCGAAGGCGGCGCCCGACACCGCAAAGAGAACGATGAGTCCGATCCGGCGGGACTGTTGCGAGAGCATCACGGCCTCCTTGGTCTTGTGGAGTCAGCGGCAAATCAGCATACCATTCCCGGCCGTCTTGACAAGGAATCTCGGAGGTCGACTCGGCGTCTGTTGCGGTGATCAGTGCGCGCGGCGTTGGCCGACCAGCCGGTCGGCCTCACGCCGCGTCTGCAAGAAAGGCGTGCTCGAGCGAGCGAGCCTCGTACTCCACCGTGTCCAGCAGACTCAGAACCTCCTGCGGAGAGAGGATCTGCCGGATCGACCGAAGCAGCCGGTCGCGCACCGCGCGAAAGGCGTCCTGAAAGGCGCCCGTCCGTGAACGGTGCAGGCGCCCCAGCGCATTGACGAGCGCCAAGGCGCTTGTCAATCGGCTGAGTTGATCGGGATCAGCCTCGGCGGTGGCGCCGAGCGGTTCGGCCAGATGAAGCAGCCAGGGCGTGATCCTTTCCGGCCACTCCCACGGCGGCACGACGTGCAATTGCTCCTCGAGGTCCGCCCAGTGGGCGAGGCACGCCCGGTGTACGAAGGACTGATCCAACTCTTCTGACGTGGATGTGGAGGTCATAATATCGACTCCCTTCGTATGGAATGCCCGAAGGCCTCCTGGCTCATGACGCGCGACC